>NZ_JBHVRX010000009.1:0-267689 GCF_042885515.1 Streptomyces sp. NPDC058052
GCCCGGGCGGGATGCCCGGGCCGGCCGTCGCCGTTCGTGCGAGGAGGAGGCGCGTCAGGCGTCGACGCCGGACTTCCCCGCGGGGTGCGCCTCCGCGTCCTTCTCGGCGGCCTCCAGGGCGGCCTTCTCGGACTGCTTCTTGGAGGCGATCAGGCTGGTGATCGTGGTGATGACCAGCACGCCGCCGATGACGGCGAGGGAGACCGGGATGGAGATCTCCGGCACGTGCACGCCCGACTCGTGGAGCGCGTGCAGGACCAGCTTCACGCCGATGAAGCCGAGGATCACCGACAGGCCGTAGCTGAGGTGGACCAGCTTCTTCAGCAGACCGCCGATGAGGAAGTACAGCTGGCGCAGACCCATCAGGGCGAACGCGTTGGCGGTGAAGACGATGTACGGGTCCTGGGTCAGGCCGAAGATCGCGGGGATCGAGTCCATCGCGAAGAGCACGTCGGTCATGCCGATGGCGAGCATGACGACCAGCAGCGGCGTCATGATCTTCTTGCCGCTCTCCACGATGAAGAGCTTGGTGCCGTGGTAGCGGTCCGCGACGCCGAACTTCTTCTCGATGGACTTCAGGAGGCGGTTCTCGTCCCAGTCGTCCTCGTCCTCGTCCGCCATGGCCTCCTTGACGAGCTTCCAGGCGGTGTAGATGAGGAAGGCGCCGAAGAGGTAGAAGACCCACGAGAAGCTGGCGATGATCGCGGCGCCCGCCGCGATGAAGATCGCCCGCAGCACGAGGGCGATGAGCACACCGAACAGCAGCACCCGCTGCTGCAGGTGGGACGGCACGGAGAACTTCGCCATGATCAGGATGAAGACGAAGAGGTTGTCGACGCTGAGCGACTTCTCCGTGATGAAGCCCGCGAAGAACTCGCCGCCCGCCTGTCCGCCGCCCCAGATGGTGATGCCCACGCCGAAGAGGACCGCGAGAACGATCCAGACGACGGTCCAGATCCCGGCTTCCTTGACCGACACGTCATGGGGCTTGCGCCCGATGAAGAAATCGACCGCGATCAGGGCACACAGACCAAGAATGGTCAGCACCCAGATGGTCATCGAAACGTCCACTGCGCCTCCGGCTTCGTACGGCTACTGATCAGCGTCGTCGCTGCCGGAGGTCTCTTCCACCCGGGGCCGCTCACGCGACCGCCGGGCCGACGCCCCGGGACCGGATGTCCTTGATCCGTCCGTATTGACGGGTACGCCGCGCATGGGGAGTACTCCCCTCCGCTCCCCAGAGAGTACCCGAAGAACCAAGAGAAGGTAAAGAGAAGGGTAAAGCGGCCCCAAAAGAGCAGGTCAGTCGAGGTTTCGCCGTCGAGCCTCCGCGACCTGCCCGAGGACCTGCCAGAGCACCGCGCTGCCCGGCGGGACCGTCGGCGGCTCGTACGTCCAGGCGTGTCCGACCCAGGGGTCGGCGAGGTGGTCGTCGGGCACGGGGGTGAGCCGGAGCAGCGAGCGCCACAGCGGGTCGAGCACCGGCCCGTACGCGGCGGCGTCCGCCCGGTCCGCGACCATCAGCAGGTGGACGCCGACGGAGGGCCCCTCGTCGGCGAGGTAACGGAGTCTCGTCACGGCCCGGTCGTCGAAGCCGTGCGGGAAGTCGTGGACGACGAGCAGCTGGCGGGACGGGTCGAAGGAGGGCGGCAGGTCCTCGGAGGCGTCCCCGCGCACCGCCATCTGGAGCAGGTCCACCCGCTCGGTGAGCTGGGCGAGGACGGCGGTCACCCCGGCCGCCCCGTGGGCCGGCGGACCGGCCAGGACGCCGGTCTCGGCCAGCGGGGCGAAGGCGGCGGCCCCGGCGCCCGCCGGGTCCAGGACATGGACCGTGAGGGCGCCGGCGGGGTGGGCGGCGAGCAGCCGGGCGGTGTGCGCGACGGCGCTGTCCAGGGCGAGCCGGCGCAGCTCGGCCTCGTCGAGCAGCCCGGCGGCCGAGGTGCGGCCGGGCCCCGAGTCCACCCAGAGCCCGCGCTCCAGCGGGAGACGGACCAGGAAGGGGATCCTGAGGCCGGTCCGCTCGGGCACGTGGAGGTCGCCGAGGCGGACCGCCATGGGCGGCTCCTCCGGGGCCCGGTAGGCGTGCCAGACGGGGTTGTCCCAGCGGGCGTAGGCGACGGGCAGCGCCGGCTCGACGACCTCGGACTCGGCCGCGAGCTGCGCGAGGTCCCGGTCGAGGACCTCCTGGGCGCGGCTCATCAGCTCCTCGTGCGTGGCGCGGGCCTCGGCCCGGGCGGCGTCGCCGGCCCCGCCGACACGGGTGCCCGGGTCGGCGAGGACCTGGTCGATCGCGCGGTCGAGGCGGTGGTCGGCGAAGTCGCGGGCGCTGCGGTAGGCGGCGACGGTCCGGGCCAGGTCCTCGAACATGCCCCACACCTGGTTGTACAGCCGCTCGTCCATGCTCCAGCCGGTGGCGTCCCCGGCGACCGGAGCCGGGCGGGACTCCGCCGGCCCGGCCGGCGGCTCCTGCGGCGGGGGCGGGACGGCTCCGGTTCCGGTGGCCGGACCCGGCCCCGGCGCGGCCGGCCCGGGGGCCGGGCTGCGGCTCGGGTGGGTGTAGCTGATGGTGGTGGACGAGGAGGCGGCGGAGTCGGCCGGCGCGGTCTCGGGGACCAGGGGCGGCGGCACCGGCGCTCCGGCCGGGGCGACCGCGCCCAGGACGGCCGCGGCGAGGTCGGCCGCGGCCGGGGCGCCCTGGTCGGCGAGGAGGTCGGCCAGCCCGCCCTCGTACCCCTGTCCGACGGCGCGGACCTTCCAGGTGCCCTGGCGGCGGTAGAGCTCCAGGGCGACGACGGCGGACTCCTGGTCGAGGCCGGTGATGGTGTACGTGGCGACGGCGGCGCCCGCCGGGCCGGCGACGGACACGAAGGGGGCGGCGGCGGCGCCGAAGCGTGCCGGGGCACCCGCGCCCGGCGGCAGGGCGAGGAGCAGCGAGAGCCGGTGCACGGTGTCCGGGAGGGCGGCGAGGTCCACCGCGATGCGATGCTCGGCCGCGGCCTCGCCGGGCACCTCGACCCCGGGACGGACGGGGGCGCCGGGGTGGGCGATCCACTCGGCGCCGGCGACGCGGCCCCGCTCGTCGCCGAGGGTGGCCCCGGCGACGACCGGGTGTCCGGCGGACACCCGGAGTTCGAGTCGGGTGTCGGGCAGGGGGTGGTTCTGCCCCCGGACCAGCTCGGCCGTCATCTCGACTCTGTTCCCCTCGGCGCTTCTCGGTCGTTCATGCGGGAAGCTCCCGGCGGGCCGGTGCCCGTCGGGAGCTGCGGTGCGGTGTCGGGGCCGCGGAACCGGCCCCGCGGGTCCGCCTACAGGTGCGGCAGGATCGCCGGCATCAGGTCCTGGAAGGTGCGGCCGTTGGCCGGGTTGCCCAGGGCGGTCATCTGCCAGCCGGAGCCGGCCCGGTGCACCTTCGCCATGATCTGCGCGGTGTACTGGCCGCCGCCGTCCAGGGTGTAGCGCGCGAGCTCCTGGCCGTTCGTCTCGTCGACGATCCGGCAGAAGGCGTTCTGCACCTCCTGGAACGTCTGCCCGGTGAAGGAGTTCACCGTGAAGACGATCTGGTCGATGTGGACGGGCACCCGCTGGAGGTCGACGAGGATGGCCTCGTCGTCGCCGCCCTGGCCCACGCCGCCCACGAGGTTGTCCCCGGTGTGACGGACGGAGCCGTCGTCGCTGACCAGGTGACGGAAGAAGACCACGTCCACGGGCTGCTTCTCGGCGAAGAGCACCGCGGAGGCGTCCAGGTCGATCTCGCGGGTGCGCGAGCCGAAGAGCCCACGGCGCGGCGCCGCCTGCCAGCCGAGCCCCATCCGCACCTGGGTGAGGCTGCCTCCGCCCTGCTTCTCCAGGCTGATGGCCTGCCCCTTGGTCATGTTGACCGTCACGCGCTGCCCCTCTCGTCGTTGTGGCAGCACCCTACGCAGGCCCACTGACAACGTGCCGGGTGCGGCCCGGTTTTGTGTCGGTCTTGCAACACACCGGGCCGCCTCCGTTCACGCCAGTCCCGCCTCCTTCATCTGGCGCAACTCCTTCTTCAGTTCGGCGACCTCGTCGCGCAGCCGGGCGGCCACCTCGAACTGCAGCTCGGCGGCGGCGGCGCGCATGCGCTCGGTCATCTCCTCGATGACCGAGGCCAGTTCGGCGGCGGGGCGGTCGCCGAGCTCCAGCGTCGAGCCGCCCTTGGCGGCCGCCTTGCCGGCCTTCGCCTTCGGGCCGTGGGCGGCGAGCGAGGGCACGGGGGACTTGGCGCCCTTGCCGTCCTTGCCCTGCCGGTAGCCGGTGCCGAGCAGCTGCTCGGTGTCGACCTCCTCGCGCGCGATGGTGGCGACGATGTCGTTGATCTTCTTGCGGAGCGGCTGGGGGTCGATCCCGTGCTCCTTGTTGTAGGCGACCTGCTTCTCGCGGCGCCGGTTGGTCTCGTCGATGGCCTGCGCCATCGCCGGGGTGACGGTGTCGGCGTACATGTGCACCTGGCCCGACACGTTCCGCGCGGCACGGCCGATCGTCTGGATCAGGGAGGTCCCGGAGCGCAGGAAGCCCTGCTTGTCGGCGTCGAGGATGGCGACGAGGGAGACCTCGGGCAGGTCGAGGCCCTCGCGGAGCAGGTTGATGCCGACGAGGACGTCGTACTCGCCGGCGCGCAGCTCGCGCAGCAGCTCGATGCGGCGCAGGGTGTCCACGTCGCTGTGCAGGTAGCGGACCTGGATGCCGAGCTCCAGGAAGTAGTCGGTGAGGTCCTCGGCCATCTTCTTGGTGAGGGTGGTGACGAGGACGCGCTCGTCCCGCTCGGTGCGCACCCGGATCTCGTGGACCAGGTCGTCGATCTGGCCCTCGGTGGGCTTGACGACGACCTCGGGGTCGACGAGGCCGGTGGGGCGGATGATCTGCTCGACGAAGCCGTCGGAGCGGGACAGCTCGTAGGTCCCGGGGGTGGCGGAGAGGTAGACGGTCTGGCCGATCCGCTTCTGGAACTCCTCCCACTTCAGCGGGCGGTTGTCGAGGGCGGAGGGCAGCCGGAAGCCGTGGTCGACGAGGGTCCGCTTGCGGGAGGCGTCGCCCTCGTACATGGCGCCGATCTGCGGCACGGTGACGTGCGACTCGTCGATGACGAGGAGGAAGTCCTCGGGGAAGTAGTCGAGGAGGGTGTTGGGCGGGGAGCCGGGCTCGCGGCCGTCGAAGTGCATCGAGTAGTTCTCGATGCCGGAGCAGGAGCCGATCTGGCGCATCATCTCGATGTCGTAGGTGGTGCGCATGCGGAGCCGCTGGGCCTCCAGCATCTTGCTCTGCTTCTCCAGCTCCGCGAGCCGCCCGTCGAGCTCGCGCTCGATGTCGTTGACGGCCCGCTCCATGCGCTCGGGGCCGGCGACGTAGTGGCTGGCGGGGAAGACGTACAGCTGCTGGTCGTCGCTGATGATCTCGCCGGTCAGCGGGTGGAGGGTGGAGAGGGCCTCGATCTCGTCGCCGAACATCTCGATGCGGACGGCGAGCTCCTCGTACACGGGGAAGATCTCGATGGTGTCGCCGCGGACCCGGAAGGTGCCGCGGGTGAAGGCGAGGTCGTTGCGCGTGTACTGGATGTCGACGAAGCGGCGGAGCAGCTGGTCGCGGTCGATCTCGTCGCCGACCTTGAGCGGGACCATGCGGTCCACGTACTCCTGCGGGGTGCCGAGGCCGTAGATGCAGGAGACGGAGGCGACCACGACCACGTCCCGGCGGGTGAGCAGGGAGTTGGTCGCGGAGTGGCGCAGCCGCTCGACCTCCTCGTTGATCGAGGAGTCCTTCTCGATGTAGGTGTCCGACTGCGGGACGTACGCCTCGGGCTGGTAGTAGTCGTAGTACGAGACGAAGTACTCGACGGCGTTGTTCGGCAGGAGCTCGCGGAACTCGTTCGCCAGCTGGGCGGCCAGGGTCTTGTTCGGCGCCATCACCAGGGTGGGGCGCTGGAGCTTCTCGATCATCCAGGCCGTGGTGGCCGACTTGCCGGTGCCGGTGGCGCCGAGCAGGACGACGTCCTTCTCGCCGGCGCGGATGCGCCGGTCCAGCTCGGCGATGGCCGCCGGCTGGTCACCGCTCGGCTGGAAGGGGGAGACGACCTCGAAGGGCGCCACCGAACGTTCGATCTTGGAAACGGGCCGCATGCCACCACCGTACGACCCGGCACCGACAGTCGGGGGGTGATCGCCGCGCGGCCGGGGCACGGCGGCCCGGTGTCACCAGTCCTGGGAGCGGTGCCCACCGCGCGGGGCGGAGCGGCGGGAGCCGCGTCCTGTGGGGCGGGCGGTCCAGTTCGCGGGCTCTCCGTAGCTGGGGACGTGCCGGGGGGCGGGGACGCCGGGGCGGTACGGCGCGCGTGCCGGGGTCCGCTGCCAGTCGGGGTCGCCCATGACGAGCAGCGGGTCGAACATGACGACGACGGCGGCCAGGATGAGGAAGACGGCGGGGCCGATCAGCATGGGCAGGAGCAGCGAGCCGGCGGTCGCGCCCGTGCCGGCGGCCGGGGTGGCGTGCAGGTGGACGCTGACAGCCGCCATGGCGGTGTAGTGCATGCCGCTGACGGCGATGCCCATGACGAGGCTGGCCCCGAGGCTGGCGAGGAAGCCGTGGACGGAGACCGCCGCCCAGAGGGCGGTGGTGGCGGCGACGACGGCGATGACCACGGAGAGGGCGACGGTGAGGGTGTCGTACTCGATCCGTCCCGGCAGCCGCATCCCGGCCATGCCGAGATAGTGCATGGTGGCGACGCCGAGGCCGGTGATGGTGCCGCCGGTGACGAGGGTGAGGGCGGTGGCGCCCCGGTACCCGACGATGAAGATGCCGATGCCGACCATGACGACGGCGACGGCGAGGCTGGCGAAGGTGATCGGCCGGTCGTAGTCGATCGGCGCCTGCTGGACCGAGAAGCCCATCATGGCGATGAAGTGCATGGTCCAGATGCCGGTGCCGATGGACGTGGAGCCGAGGGCGAGCCAGCCGGCCTTGAAGGAGTCCTGGTGGCGCAGCGAGCGGGTCGTGCATCTCAGCCCCAGGGCACCGCCGAGGCAGGCCATGAGAAAGGCCGCCACCGGCGTGACGAGCCCGTAGCTGAATCCGTCGACCGTGCCCTGCATGAGCGTGTGCCCTCCCACCCCTGGCGCATGGACGTCCGAAAACAGTCGGTACCGCTGGGTAGTACTACCGGGGCGAGATTATGGCCCGTGAGGGGGCCGGCGGGCACCTGACCGGGGATTTTCCGGTCGTGAGACCGGAGCGAGACCGGTCCGTGACCTCCGGAGGGGGTCGCGCCGCCGGATCGCCGCCGTTCGGCCGTTCTGGCCGGAGGGCATCGGTGACCGGGGCCGCCGGCCGGGAGGTGACCCGTGCGACGGACGGGGCTGTCGGTGACGGGCCGTACGGTGGGGGCATGGACATCGAGGACGGACCGCGGGGCGTGACCGCCGAGTGCGCGGTCGTGGGGAGCGGGATCGGCCCGCTCTTCCTGGCGGCCACGGCGCGCGGGCTCGTGCGGGTCGAGTTCCATGCGGACGAGGACCGCCGGGAGCGGATGCCGGAGCGGCTCGCCGCGCAGCTGGGCGCCACGGTCGTGGAGCGCTCCACGGGGCTGCTGGCGGAGCCGGTCCGGCAGCTGGACCGGTACTTCGCGGGCGCGCTGCACGTGTTCGACCTGCCGCTGGACTGGTCCCTGACGACCGGCTTCAACCGCCGGGTGCTGCGCGAGCTGACGGCCGTCCCGTACGGCACGGTGGTCGGCTACGGGGACCTGGCGCGGCGCGTCGGACAGCCGGAGGCCGCGCAGGCCGTGGGCGCGGCGATGGGCGCCAATCCGCTGCCGGTGGTCGTGCCGTGCCACCGCGTGGTGGAGAGCGGCGGCGGGCTCGGGGGCTTCGGCGGCGGCCTGGAGACGAAGCGGAGACTCCTGGCACTCGAAGGCGTGCTGCCGGAGCCGCTGTTCTGATCCCCGGGGCCGCGTCCGGCCGGAGGGCGGGACGAGCGCGGGGGCCGCTGTCGTGATCCCCGGGGCCGCGTCCGGTCGGAGGGCGGGACGAGCGCGGGGGCCGCTGTTCTGATCCCCGGGGCCGCGTCCGGTCGGAGGGCGGGGGGGCGTGCCCGGCGCGGGTGCCGCCGGGGCGCGTCCCCGGGCGTTCCCATCGGATGGGGGGACTGGCACACTCCGGTAGTGACCAAAACGCCCGACGCCCCTGACACGACCGTGTCCGGAGGCGCGACCGCCCCCGTCTCCCCCGCCGCTCTGCAGGCGCTCCGCCGCCGCGTCCAGGCCGTGCTCGTCGCGACCCAGATCCTCGGCGGTCTCGGGATCGCCACCGGTGTCGCGCTCGCCGCCGTCCTCGCCACCGAGGTGAGCGGGACGGACGCGCTGGCCGGGCTCGCCTCGACGGCGACGGTCGCCGGGCCCGCGCTGCTCGCGATGCCGCTGGCGGCGCTGATGGCGCGGCGCGGCCGGCGGGCCGGGCTGGTGCTCGCCTATCTGCTGGGCGCGCTCGGGGCCGGGGTCGCGGTGCTCGGCGCGGTCGTCGGCAGTTTCCCGGTGCTGCTGGTGGGTCTGGTGGGCTTCGGGGCGGGTTCCTCGGCCAATCTCGCGGCCCGGTTCGCCGCCGCCGACCTGGCGGAGCCGGACCGGCGGGCGCGGTCCATCTCGACGGTGGTGTGGGCGACCACGGTCGGCGCCGTCCTCGGCCCGAACATCGCGGCGCCGGCCGGGCGGAGCGTCTCGGGCCTCGGCATACCCGTGGCCGCGGGCCCGTTCCTGTGGGCCGCGGTGGTGTTCGTGGTGTCGGCGCTGGTGGTGGCGGTGCTGCTGCGGCCCGATCCGCTGCTGACGGCGCGGGCGCTGGCCGCCGCGGACGAGGGCGCGGCGGCGGACCTGCCGGAGAACCGGTCGCTGCGGGCCGGCCTGCGCGCGGTCCGGGAGTCGCCGCAGGCGCGGATCGCCCTGGTCACGGTGGCGGCCTCGCACGCCGTGATGGTGTCGATCATGTCGATGACGCCGGTGGCGCTGACCCATCACGGGGCCGGCATCGAGCTGATCGGCCTCGTCATCAGCGTGCACATCGCGGGCATGTACGCGTTCTCGCCCGTCATGGGCTGGCTCGCGGACCGGCTCGGCCGGCTCGCGGTCATCGGTCTCGCGGTCGGGCTGCTGGGGATCGCGGCGCTGCTCGCGGGGACGGCCGGGGCGAGCCACACCCGGGTCACGGCCGGCCTGTTCGTCCTGGGGCTCGGCTGGTCGGCCGGTCTGGTGTCGGGTTCGGCGCTGCTGACGGACTCGGTGCCGCAGGCGGCGCGGGCGGCCGTCCAGGGCCTCTCGGACACGGTGATGAACACGGCCGCGGGCATCGGCGGCCTGGCGGCCGGGGTGATCGTCTCCCAGGCGGGCTACGGGCCGCTCAACGCGGTCGCCGCCTGTCTGCTGCTGCCGATGGCGGCGCTGGCCCTGCGGGGCGTGGCCCGCAGGGCCTGACCACGCGCCCGGTCAGGGCAGCGTGATGTGGTACGCCTTGCGCAGCGTCTCGTGGACGGTCCAGGTGGTCCTGTCGCCCTCGCGCAGGACGCAGGCGTCGCCGGGCCCGATCTCCATCGTGGCGCCGCCCTCGACGGCGACGGTGGCCCGGCCGCTGACGACGACGAAGAGCTCGTTCGCCTCGGTGTCGGTCACGACGCCGGGGGTGATCTGCCAGATGCCGCGCAGCTGCTTGCCGTCGGCGGACTCCCACAGCACCTTGCCGGTCACCTCGGGGGTGCCGGACACGATCTGACCGGGGTCGAGCGGCTCGGCTTCGAGCTCGGCGTCAGGGATGTGGACGGCGAAGGAGGGGAGGTCGTGTGTCGTCATGGGCGGTGACTGTAGCCGGGCTCCCGGTCGGCGCAGAACACCGGGACGGCGGAAGGAATCCCTCCGTTCACTGCTCTGACCAGGCACGTTCTCTCCCGTCCTCGGCGACGACGGATTCCGCACCGGGACCTTGCCCGCCGCTGCGGCGGGGTCCGGCGCGGCGCGGCCCCGCACTCCGGACGCCCGGAAACCGAATCCGTACCTCACTCGCACCCGCGTGCGAAAGGGGGGTGGCGGGAGATCGCCAGAGGTGTTTGCGGGACGGGCGGGCGCGCCAGAAATGGACCATGACCACGACCACACTGGTGTCCGAAGAGGTACGGGACGCGCTCCACGAGGGCCGGCCCGTCGTCGCCCTCGAATCCACGATCATCGCCCACGGCCTCCCCCGCCCGCGGAACCTGGCCGTGGCGGTGGAGCTGGAGGAGTCGGTCCGGGAGCGCGGCGCCGTGCCCGCCACCATCGCCGTCCTCGACGGGGTCGCGCGGATCGGCCTCGACCGGGCGGGCCTGACCCGGATCGCGGAGGACCCGTCGGTGCGCAAGCTCGGCCACCGGGACCTGGCGCCCGCGCTCGCCACCGGCGCCTCCGGGGCGACCACGGTCTCGGCGACGGCCCGGCTCGCCGACGCCGCGGGCATACGGGTCTTCGCCACCGGCGGCCTCGGCGGGGTGCACCGCGAGTGGCGCGAGACCCAGGACGAGTCCGCCGACCTGCGGCTGCTCGCCGAGGTGGGCGTCACCGTGGTGTGCGCGGGCGTGAAGTCGATCCTCGACGTCCCGGCCACGCTCCAGCGCCTGGAGACGCTGGGCGTGACCGTCGCCGGGTACGGCACGGAGACCTTCCCCGGCTTCTACCTCTCCTCCTCCGGGGAGCCCGTCGACTGGACCCTGCGCAGCCCGGCGGAGGTCGCCGCCGTCATACGGGCCCGGGAGGCGCTCGGCCGGCCCTGGTCGGCGCTGGTCGTGGCCAATCCGGTGCCGGAGGCGGAGCAGCTGGACCCCGCGCTGCACGACCGGGTGCTCGCCCAGGGCCTCGCCGAACTGAGGGAGAAGGGGATCGCCGGGCAGGCGGTGACGCCGTTCCTCCTGGAGTACCTGACCACCCACACGGACGGCGCGTCCCTGGAGGCCAACCTGGCGGCGGTGCGGGGCAACGTCCGCCTCGCCGCCGAGATCGCGGGAGCGTACGCCGCGGGCGAGCGGTGAGCGCGCGCACCGGGACGAGGGGGCACGGGAGGTCGGGCCGATGAACCGGACCGGAGCGCTGCTGGTCGTCGGGGACGTCGTCACGGACGTGGTCGCCCGGCACCGGACCCCGCTCGCGCCGGCGACGGACACGGCGGCCGCGATCCGCACCCTGCCGGGCGGCGCGGGGGCCAACGCGGCGTGCTGGGCGGCCCGCTCGGGCCATCGTGACGTGCGGATCCTCGGCCGGGTCGGCACGGAGTCCGCGGGCTGGCACGAGCGGGCGCTGGTCGAGGCGGGCGTCCGGCCGCTCCTCGTGGCCGACCCGGACGCCCCGACGGGCACCGTGATCGCCCTGGTGGACGCGGCGGCGGAGCGCACCTTCCTGACCGACGGCGGGGCCGTGCTGCGCCTCTGCCCCGCCGACTGGTCGGCCGGACTCCTGGACGGCGTGGCGGCGCTCCACCTCTCCGGCTACCTGTTCTTCGCCCCGTCGAGCCGGGCGGCCGCCCTCCTCGCGCTGCGGGACGCCCGGGCCTCCGGGACCCCAGTGAGCGTGGACCCGGCGTCGGCCGGCTTCCTGGCCGGACTGGGACCTGAACGGTTCCTCGCGACCGTGGAGGGCACGTCCCTGCTGCTCCCCAACGCCGACGAGGCCCGGCTGCTCACCGGCGCGCCGGACGCGGAGACGGCGGCCGGAGAGCTGAGCCGCCGCGTGCCGCTGGTCGTGGTGACGCTGGGCGCCGCCGGGGCGCTGGTCGCCGAGGGCGGTGCGGTCACCGCGCGGGTGGCGGCCCCGCCGGTGGCGCCGGAGCGGCGGGTGGACTCGACGGGTGCGGGGGACGCGTTCACCGGGGCGTTCCTCGCCGCCCGGCTGGCCGGCGCGGACCCGGCGGAGGCGGCCGCGGCCGGGTGCGCGGCGGGCGCCGAGGCGGTGACGCTGATCGGCGGCCGGCCGCCGTCAGTCTGAGTCGAGCCCCGGGAGCCCGGTCCAGGCCGGGTGCCGCGGATCGTCCGCCCGGACGACGACGTCGGCCGTCCCGGACGGGTCGGTCTCCGTCTCGTACCGGGCGAAGGCGGGCAGCGTCCAGGACTCCTCGGCGCGCCGCGCGAGGGCGGCGGGCGACAGGCGCAGATGGACGCTCAGATCGAAGGGGAACCAGTGCCCGAGGAGGAACGGCCCGTGGAGCACCAGGACACCGCCGGGCGGCAGCGTCGCATAGGGGGTGCGGGTCGCCCGGTCCTTCACCGGATCCCACAGGTCGGGCAGGATCCGCCCGTCCCCGCCGGGCTCCAGCGGGGTGAACACCTCCCGCCACAGGGCACCGGTGTCGGTCCAGCCGTCGTAGTACGCGTCGGGGTCCTGGCGGCCGTGCTCGTACCGCAGCGACGCGGGCCGCAGGAACCCCCCGGTCCCGACGACGCGCACCGGGCGCCCGCGGTCCTGGAGCTGTTCCGCGAGCAGCGCGGCCAGCTCCTCCCCGTGGGCTGCGGGGGCTCCGTCGACGGCGACCTTCAGCCGGTCGCCGCCGTCGCCGGGCACCAGCCGGTCCACGTGCCTCGCCAGCCGCCCGGCCATCCGGCCCCAGGTGATCGCCTCGTATCGCATCCCGCCCATTCTGCCCTGCGCCCGCCGCCCACCACCGGTCCCGACCGTCCGCCCCGGGCCCCACGGGTCCGCCCCGAGCCGCCCGGCACCGCCCCCGGGCACCGGTACGGCCCCGGCCGCGGGCGTGCGGCGAACGGACTCCGTGGGCCCCGAGCTTGACCTTGTCACTGGCGTCACGGTTCCACCCTCTGCCCCATGGACACCACCGCCACCCCGGCCACCTCCGTCACCCCGACCGACCCCACCGACGGCCACCGCTCCCCCAGGGTCGTCCTCGTCACCGGCGCGGGCACCGGCATCGGCCGGGCCACCGCACGGGCCTTCGCCCGGCAGGGCGCGACCGTCGTCGCCGTGGGCCGCAGGCCCGGACCTCTGCGGGAGACCGCCGCCGAGGCGCCGGCCGCCATCCACCCGTACCCCGCCGACATCACCGCCGAGGGCGCGCCCGAGGAGCTCGTCCGGGCGGTCCTCTCCGCCCACGGCCGTCTCGACGTCCTCGTCAACAACGCGGGCGTCGCCGGCGGCGGCCCCCTCGGCACCCTCGACCGGACCGTGATCGTCCCCCTTCTGGAGACCAACCTGCTCGCGCCCGTGCTGCTCACCCAGGCCGCCGTGCCCGCGCTGCGCTCCTCCCGGGGCGTGGTCGTGAACGTGACGACGACCGTCGGACAGCGCGGCTGGCCGAGCAGCTCGGTCTACCCGGCGACCAAGAGCGCCCTGGAGACCCTGACCCGCTGCTGGGCGGTCGAACTCGCGCCCGCCGGGATCCGGGTGGTGGCCGTCGCCCCCGGCGCGATCGAGACGCCGATCGCCGACCACATGGGCCTGACGCCGGAGCAGCGGCGGGCGACGCGGGCCTGGCAGGTGGCGCACACCCCGCTCGGGCGGGTCGGCCGGCCCGAGGAGGTCGCCTGGGCGGTCACCGCGCTCGCGGCACCCGAGGCCGCCTTCCTCACCGGGACCGTGCTCCCCGTCGACGGGGGCGCGCTGGTCGCGTGATACGACTGGACGGATGCGCATCGGTGAACTGGCCCGCAGGACGGGCACGTCGGCGCGGGCCCTGCGCCACTACGAGCAGGCGGGACTCATCGGCTCGGAGCGCGCCGCCAACGGCTACCGGGTGTACGAGGAGGGCGTGGTCGTCCGCGTCGCCAACATCCGGCACCTCCTCGACGCCGGGCTCACCCTCGACGACGTGGCGGCCTTCCGCTCCTGCCTCGACGGGGACCTGCCGTCGGTGCGCCCGTCCGCCCGCGGCCTGGAGATCGCCCGTGAACGGCTCGCGGTGCTCGACGCCCGGATCGCGGCCCAGACGGCGGCCCGCGACCGGCTGGCGGCGACGCTCGCCGCCCGGCTCGACGGTGACGCGACCACCCCTCGAATGTCATGATCTGACGGACCGAAGGATCTTCGGGCGCTCGGGAACGGCGGTACGGGAGGGGCGACCGGTCATGGACGCGGCACTGATAGCGGTGGCGGGCACGCTCCTCGGCGTGATCGCCACCCACTGGTTCCAGGGACGGATGACCCTGCGCACGGCGGCACTCGCGCGAAGCGAGCAGCTCCGCCAGGAACGGATCGCCGCCTTCAGCTCCTTCGCCGGTGCCGTCGTCGAGTACCGCCGCAGCCAGAACGACCGCTGGTTCCGCGCGGTCGAGGGGCCCGGCTCCGAGGAGGCCGAGGAGTCGCGGCACGCCTCCTACCGACAGCGGACCGCCGCCCACCAGGCCCTCTTCCGGGTCCAGTTGATCTGCGACGACGCGGAGCTCCGGCGGCTCGCCGAGGCCGCGTTCGTGGAGACCCACTGCCTGCACGAGGCGGTCGGCGCCGAGGACCGCGCCCACCGCTCCGAACAGGCCAAGGAGGCCCTGTCCCGGTTCATCGCGGCCGCCGCGCCCGGACTGCGCTGAGGACGGCGGCCATGGACCTCGTCGCCCCCGTCGTCGTGGAGCCGCTGCGCCGCCGCCGCTGCTCGGAGTGCCGGCGGGGCCCGCTGGAACGCATGATCGTCGAGTACGGCCGCCCGGTCTGCCTGGACTGCGCCGACCTCGGCCACCTGGTCTTCCTGCGCCGGGGCGACACCGCGCTCACCCGGCGCGCCCGCGAACGCAGCGCCCTGTGGGCGGTGGTGGTGCGCCACAACCGGCGCCGCACCCGGTACGAGCGGCAGGGGCTGCTCGTCGAGGAGGCGGCCCTCGCCCTGGCGGAGACGGCCTGCCTCGCCGACGCGGAGGCCCGGGCCCGGCGGCGCGCCCGGGACGCGGAGCGGCGCGCGGTCCGGGACGCCGGGATCACCGAGGCCCTGCGGGTGGAGATCCTGCGGCTCTTCCCCGCGATGCCGCCGGAGCGGGCGGCCGAGATCGCCGGCCACGCCGCGGCCAAGGGCAGCGGCCGGGTGGGCAGGACGGCCGCCGGGCGCGCCCTCGACCGGGGCGCCGTGACGGCCGCGGTCCGCGCCTCGGTGCGCCACGTGGACACGCCGTACGACACGCTGCTGATGAGCGGGGTCCCCCGCCACCGGGCCCGCACCACGGTCGCCCCGGCCATCGAGACGGTGCTGCGGACCTGGCGCCCGCCGGACCTCCGGGCGCGTGGACGCGCGGACGCGCCCGGCGTGACGGACACGACGGGCGCGGAGGGGGCGCCGGGCCGGACGGACCGCTGACGGCTCGGACGTCAGCGGGGCCGGCCCCGGCGTGGGAGGTCCGGGGTCAGACCTGGTCGGCCGCGCGGCGTGCGCGGCGGTACAGCAGCGCGCCGCCGAGGAGGAGCGCGGCGCTGCCCGTGGCGGCGTAACCGACGCTCTCGCTGCCGGTGGCGGCGAGCGACACGGTGCTGGTCTCGCCCTGCGGCGCGGGGGCCGGGGCGGGGATCACCGGCTTCTCCTGCTCGGCGACCGGCTTCGGCGTCACGTGGCGCACCGGGGTCTGCGGGCGCGGGGTCGAGATCTCGACCTGCGGCTCCTCGGGGGTGCTCGGGGCGTTGACCCCGGTGTTGCCGACGGCCGGGTTGCCGATGCCCACCACGTTGACCGAGTTGCCGACGACGTTGACCGGCAGGTCGATCGGGAGCTGGAGGCCGTTCCCGGACAGCACGCCCGGGGAACCCTCGGTGTGGCTCTCGGCGGTGGCACCCCCGCCGTTGACCGCGCCGCCGTCGGCGGAGCCGCCGCCGCGGGTGTCCGTCTGCTCGCCGCCGCGCGGGGTCACGGCCTCGTCCTTGTGGGCGCGGCCGGGGCCGGCGTCCCGGGACTCCCCGGCCGGGGCCGAGGTGTTGGCGCACGAGTTGCCCGCGGCCGGGTTCAACAGCCCGACCACGTTGACCGTGTTCCCGCAGAGGTTGACCGGTACGTGGACCGGCAGCTGGATCGTGTTGCCGGAGCCGACTCCCGGCGAGCCGACCGCGGCTCCCTCGGCACCCGAGTCCGCGTGGGCGGCACCCGCCGACAGCGCGAGCGCACCACCTGTGACCAACAGTGTGGCCAGACCACTTCGGCGCATCTGCCTCATGGCTTCCTGCCTTCCGGAGTTGCACGGGCAAGTGCCCGTACCGGAATAAACGCGACGAACGCGTTTGCCGGATCCGGCCGCCGGTGGGTTTCACTCCTTCGAGGGAGGCTCCGTTCGAGTGGCCGCTAGCGTCCGAGGAGTCCGGTGAGGGCTCCGACCGGGTCGGCGTCGGGGATGCCGCGCGGCCACCAGTCCTCGCGGCCGAGGTCCGATTCGTACGGATACCACAGGCCGTCCTTGCCCAGCCGGAGTTGGAGCGACGCCGTGGAGAGGCGGTTGCGCCAGGGGCGGAACGCCGGGAGGTCCGCGGCGAGGAGGGCGGGTCTCGCCCGGTCGAACGGACCGGCGGGCGGGTCCCAGGGCTCCTCCAGGACCGCGAGCCCCTCCGCCCCGCCCTGACGCCAGGCGGCCACGGCGCGGGCGAGGTCGGTGGGGGTCCGGTCGAGCGCGTCGGCCAGGTCCCGGTAGAGCGCGCGGGTCGAGGCGGTGAGCCCGGAGCCGGGGTGGGCGGCGGCGAGCCGGACCGCGTCCTGCCACGGGGTGAGGTCGGCGACCGGGTCGTGTCCGGTGGCGAGGAAGGCGTGGGCGCGGGCGGCCGCCTCGCCGGCCAGCAGGTCGAGCGCGAGGGGGTCCGGGGCGTGCGGGTCCGGCGGGAAGACGGCAGGGCGGCCGGGCCGGTCCGGGAGCGGCAGCGGCGGGGGCAGCGGAAGCACGGGCCGGGTGGCGCTGAGCACGTCCCGGGCGGGCACGGCGGGGAGGACGGGCGCGGTCGTGCCGGACTCGGCGGCGGACCGCGCCGCGTTGCGCCAGGAGAGCTCGGCGAGCAGCTCGCCCTCGCCGCGGCCGCGCATCAGGAAGAGGGCGAACGGGTCCTCGTCGAGGAGGCGGGCGGCCTGGTAGCAGAGGGCGGCGGCGTGCTTGCAGGGGAAGCCGTCGTCGGGGCAGGAGCAGTCGGGCAGCAGGTCGCCGGGGGCGGGCAGCAGCCCCTCGACCGCCTCCAGGGCGTGCGGGACCTCCTTGTCGAGGAGGGCCGCCATGTGCTCGGGCCGGGCGGTGGCCTCGTCGAGGAACAGCTCCCAGCCGTCGTCGCCGAGGGTCCGCATCCGAATCTCGGTGCGGTACGGGCGGATCCGGCTGCCGTGCACATAGGCGACGACCCGGCCGGGGGTGACGGTGATCGCGTCGACGTGGCCGCGCTCCGCGTAGGCCCGGCCGCGGCCGAGGCGGGCCTGGTCGAGCGCGGTGTGCTCCAGCGCGGCCACCCAGGCGTTGCCCCACCAGGTGGCGGCGAAGCGCCCGTCCGAGGTCGCGCGGGGCGGGACGGCCGGGAAGGTGCGGCGGCGGTCGTCGTGACGGGGGCCCGTCGCGCGCGCGGGGCGGGCGGCCCGGGCTCCGGGGCGGTTCACGCGGACCTCCTCAGGGAGACCAGATCGGCCAGTTCGCGGTCGGTGAGTTCGGTGAAGGCGGCCTCGCCGGAGCCCAGGACGGCCTCGGCCAGGGCCTTCTTGGCGCGGAGCAGTTCGGCGATGCGGTCCTCGACGGTGCCCTCGGTGACGAGCCGGTGGACCTGCACGGGCTGGGTCTGGCCGATCCGGTAGGCACGGTCGGTGGCCTGGTCCTCGACGGCCGGGTTCCACCAGCGGTCGTAGTGGACGACATGGCCGGCGCGGGTGAGGTTGAGCCCGGTGCCGGCGGCCTTGAGGGAGAGCAGGAAGACGGGCACCTCGCCGGCCTGGAAGCGGTCGACCATCCGCTCCCGCTCGGCCACGGGCGTCCCCCCGTGGAGGAGTTGGCCGGTGATCCCGCGCGCGGCAAGGTGGTCGGCGAGGAGCCGGGCCATCGTCACGTACTGGGTGAAGACGAGCACGGAGCCGCCCTCGGCGAGGATCGTGTCGAGGAGTTCGTCGAGGAGGGCGAGCTTGCCGGAGCGGGCGGCGAGGCGGGCGGTGCCACCGCCACGCGGGGCACCCTCCTTGAGGTACTGGGCGGGGTGGTTGCAGATCTGCTTGAGCGAGGTCAGCAGCTTCATCACCAGGCCGCGCCGGGCCATCCCCTCGGCGGCCTCGATCAGGCCCAGGGTCTCGCGCACCACCGCCTCGTACAGCGATGCCTGTTCGCGGGTGAGCGGCACCGGATGGTCGGACTCGGTCTTCGGCGGCAGCTCGGGGACGATGCCCGGATCGGACTTGCGGCGGCGCAGCAGGAAGGGACGGACGAGGCGGGCGAGCCGCTCCACCGCCTCCTCGTTCTCCAGCTCCTCGTGGTTCTCCGCCGCGCGGGCGTGGCGCGAGCGGAACGCCTTGAGCGGGCCGAGAAGTCCGGGGGTGGTCCAGTCGAGGATGGCCCACAGCTCGGAGAGGTTGTTCTCGACGGGTGTGCCGGTGAGCGCGACCCGGGCGGGCGCGGGAAGGGTGCGCAGGGCCTTGGCGGTGGCGGAGAAGGGGTTCTTCACGTGCTGGGCCTCGTCGGCGACGATCATCCCCCAGGAACGCTCGGCCAGCTGGGCGGCGCGGGTGCGCAGGGTGCCGTAGGTGGTGAGGACGATCCCGCCGTCGAGGTCGCCGAGGTCGCGCGCGGTGCCGTGGAAGCGGCGGACGGGCACCCCGGGGGCGAACTTGGCCGCCTCCCGCTGCCAGTTGCCGAGGAGGGAGGCCGGGCAGACGACGAGGGTGGGCTCGCGGCGGGCCCGGCGCAGGTGGAGGGCGAGAAGCGTGACGGTCTTCCCGAGGCCCATGTCGTCGGCGAGGCAGCCGCCGAGGCCCAGCGAGGTCATCAGGTCGAGCCAGGCGAGGCCCCGGAGCTGGTAGTCCCGCAGGGTGGCGGTGAGTCCGGGCGGGGGCGCGGCGGGCTCGGGGCCGGCCAGCAGCCGGTCGCGGAGGACGGCGAGCGCGCCGACGGGCACGGCGGGGACGGTCTCGCCGTCGACCTCGGCGCTGCCGGTGAGGGCGGCGGCGAGGGCGTCGACCGGCTCCAGCAGGCCCAGTTCGCGCTTGCGGGCCTTGCGGACGAGGTCGGGGTCGACGACGACCCAGCGGTCGCGGAGCCGGACGACGGGGCGGTGCGCCTCGGCGAGGAGGTCCATCTCGCCCTGGGTGAGCGGATCGCCGTCGAGGGCGAGCTGCCAGTCGAAGCGGAGCAGTTCGGTGCTGTCGAAGAAGCTGGTGCCGTCGGTGGCGGAGCCGGGCGCGGAGCGGGCGGGGCGGACGACGGCGGAGGCGCTGAGCGAGCGGGCCAGGTCGCGCGGCCAGTGCAGGGCGACCCCGGCGTCGGAGAGCCGGGCCGCGGCGGGGCCGAGCAGCTCGTACAGCTCGGCCTCGCCGACGGCGAGGACGTCGGGCGCGTCCCGCTCCAGGAGCCGGCCGAGCGGGGGCCAGACCCGGGCGGCCCGGCGCAGCGCGAGGAGGGCGTCGATGCGGGCGCGGGGGCCGAAGTGCTCGCCCTCCCCCGCCCACAGGGCGGCGGCGTCGATGACGAGGGTCGGGTCGGCGAGGCTGTGCACCTGGAGGATGGCGGCCGCGGCCTGCCGCTCGGGCCCTCCCTCGGCCGCGTCGGCGGTGTCGAAGAGCTCGGCGGCGGAGAGGTCGAGCCGGAGCGAGATCCGTACCCCGGCGTCCATGCCGGCGGCGGCCTCGGCGGCCCAGGCCCGGGCTCCGGGCAGGTGCTGCGGCTCGGCCGCGGCGAAGGGCGCCCCGACCGCGTGCACGGCGGCGGGGGTACGGGGCAGGGTGTCGGCGACCGCGTCCAGGAAGGCCCGCACCAGCGCCTCCGGGTCGGGCAGGCCGAGCGGGCCGGATCCGGCGACGGGCACGGCGTGCGCCTCGTACGGCATGGCGGCGGCGACGGACCGCAGGTGGGCGATGTCCTCGGCGTCGAGCGGCCCGGCGCGCCAGGCGTCCAGGTCGTCGGCGGTGAGGCCGGGCAGGAGCCGGCCGCGGGCGACGAGGTGCAGGGCGTGCAGGGCGGCCGCGCCCCAGCAGGCGGTGGCGGGGTGGGCGGCGGGGCTGTGCCGGGCGGCGACGAGCAGGGGCAGGGCGGTGGCCACGGGCAGGGTGACGGCGGGGACCTCCCGGCCGCGGGCGCCGGTGCCGTGCCGGCGGGCGACGGTGATCCGGGTGGCCTCCGCCCCGGCGAGACCCTCGGGCGCGGGCAGCACCGCCCCGTCCGGGGACCAGAGGGCGACCCGGCCGTCCCGGGGCAGCGCGGCCGGCAGGAAGACGGCGGCACGGGCCGTCCAGAGCTCCGTCATGGTGCCGCCCTCCCTTCCCCCGGGATCCACCGGGCCGGCACGGGGTTTCCGACGCCGGTGTCCTCGACCTTACGGGCGCGGTCTGACAACGCCCGCAGGCGCGCGTCCCCCGACCGGCCCAACAGCGGATGACAGCGGCCCGCGGGGGAGGGAAGGTGGCGTCGACCAGGGCTTTTCGCCGCCGGGGCTGCCGCCGACCGCCTCGCTCGCCCGACCGAAGGGGTTCCGCCATGTCCGTTCGCCGGCGTCTCACGACCGCCACCGGGGCCGTGCTGCTCACGCTCACGGTCGCGGGCTGCTCGGGCCTCGGCCGCACCGCCGTCGGCCCCGTCACCTACGAGACGCGCGGGGAGAAGGTGGTGCGGGTGATGAGCCCGCCCGTGAAGGGCTGCCACCGGCTCCCGCTGGGCGCGACCCGGGTGGAGAACGGCACCCTGATCGACCTGATCCTCTACCGGACCCCGCACTGCCGGGGCGAGGAGCCGATCTACCTGCCCACCAACAGCACCGACTCCATCGCCCCGGGCACCCTGCCCTGGCGCAGTTACTCCCTGGTCCACTGAGCCGCGGGCCGCCGCCTTCCCCCTCGCCTCCGTTCCCTTCGCCGCCGCGCGGGTCCATGCTGGAAGTGCCCACAGGGATCCGACGGGAGAAGGCGCCGTCATGCGTACGGGTAGCGAGCCGGCCACCGCGCGCAGCGCACTGCGGCTGCGGTTCTGGCTGAGTGCCTGGGGAATGGTGTGGGCGGTCTTCGGCACGGTGGTCTTCGTGCTGGTCGGCCGTCCCGGCTGGGCGGTGGCCTGCGGGGTGCTGTTCCTGGTGGTCGCCGTCGACATGTCGATGGTCCTGCGTCATCTGCGCCAGGGCCCGCACTGGCAGCCGGGCCGGGACGTCCCGCCGTACGAGCCGGACCACGGCGACGGACGCTCCCGCGGCCCGTTCGAGGCCGACCGCGGCGGATGGCCCCGCGAGCCGGGGGACGACACCGGGTGGCCCCGGGGGCCCGGGGACGGCGGCCGGGGGCACTGAGGCCCGGCGGTCAGTCCTCGGTGCCGAAGCCGGCGGCCCGGACGTACTCGGGCCTGGGGTCGAGCGCCGCGGCCAGCCGGAAGTGCCGGGTGGCCCGGGCGTCCTGCCCGGAGCGCTGGAGGGTGCGGGCGAGGGCGAAGTGCGCGAAGGCGTTGTCCGGCTCGCGCTCCAGCACCAGCTCGAACTCCAGCTCCGCGGGACGCAGCTGGGCGGCGGCGAAGAACGCCCGGGCCCGCAGGAGGCGGGCGGCGGTGTTCTCCGGGTGCTCGGCGATCACCGAGTCCAGCAGCTTCACGGCGCCACGGGGGTCCCGTGCGGCCAGCAGCTGCTCCGCGGCACGGAAGTCGATGACGTGCGTCTCCGGGTTTCTCTCCGCCATGAACTGCATCCTTCCCACGTTCCGGGCCGGGAACACCGGACAGGGTGTCCCGGGCGCCGGATCCTCTCGTCCGGGTCGGGCAGGTCCGGAGGAAGCCGTCTAGCTCTTCTCCCCCGCCCGTCGTGCCAGCTCGTCCCACACCTTCCGCACCTGCGGTTCCAGCGCGTCGAGCGGGCCGTCGTTGTCGATCACGAGGTCGGCGATCTCCAGCCGGGCCGCGCGCGTCGCCTGGGCGGCCATGCGGGCGCCGGCCTCCCCCTCGGCCATGCCCCGGAGCCGTACCAGCCGGTCGAGCTGGGTCCCGGGGGCGGCGTCCACGACGACCACGAGGTCGTAGAGGGGCGCGAGACCGTTCTCGGTCAGGAGGGGTACGTCGTGGATCACCACGTCCCCGGGGCCCGCCGCGCTCTCCAGCTCGGCCGACCGGGCCCCGACGAGCGGGTGCACGATCGCGTTGAGCGTGGCCAGCCGTTCGGGGTCGGCAAAGACGATGGAGCCGAGCTTCGGCCGGTCCAAGGTGCCCTCGGCGGTGAGGACGTCCTCCCCGAAGGCGTCCACGACGGCCGCGAGCCCCGGCGTGCCGGGCTCGACGACCTCGCGGGCGATCCGGTCCGCGTCGATCAGCACGGCCCCGTACGAGACGAGCAGCCGCGACACCTCACTCTTGCCGGCGCCGATTCCGCCGGTCAGGCCCACCTTCAGCATGGGCGGCAGCTTAGGGCCTGGCCGCGCCGGGCTAGGAGTCGCCCTCCCGTTCGGCGAGGAAGCGCTCGAACTCGCGGCCGAGTTCATCGGCCGAGGGCAGGTCGACCGGTTCGGCGACCAGGCTGCCGCGGGTCTCCGCGCCGGCCATCGCGTCGTACTGGTGCTCAAGGCCCTGGACCAGGGCGACCAGCTCCTCGTCGCCGGCGCCGATCTGGCGGTCGATCTCGGTCTGGGTACGGCGGGCCTCGGTGCGCAGCGTGTGGGCGACGCCCGGGAGGACGAGCCCAGTGGCGGCGGTGACGGCCTCCAGGGCGGTGAGCGCCGCGTCCGGGTAGGGGGAGCGGGCCACGTAGTGCGGGACGTGGGCGGCGACGCCGAGGGTGTCGAAACCGGCCTCGGTGAGCCGGAACTCGATGAGGGACTCGGCGCTGCCGGGCACCTGGGCCTCGTCGAAGGGGCTGCGGTGGCCGGGCATGAGGTCGGTGCGGTTGCCGTGCGGGGTGAGGCCGACGGGCCGGGTGTGCGGGACGCCCATGGGGATGCCGTGGAAGTTGACCGCGAGCCGTACGCCGAGCCGTTCGACGACCTGGGCGACGGCGGCGGCGAAGCGCTCCCACTCGACGTCCGGCTCGGGGCCGGAGAGGACGAGGAAGGGGGCGCCGGTGGCGTCCTGGACGAGGCGGACCTCGATGGTCGGCGTCTCGTACGCGCTCCACCGGTCGCGCCGGAAGGTCAGCAGGGGGCGGCGGGCGCGGTAGTCCACCAGCCGGTCGTGGTCGAACCGGGCGACCACCTGGTTCGGCAGGGTGTCGAGGACCCCCTCGACGATCTGCTCGCCGGTCTCTCCCGCGTCGATGTAGCCGTCGAAGTGGTACAGCATGACCAGTCCGGTCGACTCCTGTGCCAGGGCCAGATCGACCACGGCCAGGCCCTTGGCGTCCCACTCGTACAAATCCTGGGGATCAAGCACGGTTACCGCTCCTCCTCGCGTCTCCCGGAAGAACGCTCCGGAAGGCAAGGTCATTCCCGCCCGGGGCCCGTTCGGCGCCGGACACGCGACCGGGGCCCGCTCCCCCGGGAGGGAGCGGGCCCCGGTGTACTGCTAGCGACTAGCGCCGCTCAGCGGTGAGCCTGTTCAGCTCTGGCCGCCGGCGAGCTTCTCGCGGAGGGCGGCGAGGGCCTCGTCCGACGCCAGGGCGCCGGCGCTGTCGTCCGACTCCGAGGAGTAGGAGCCACCCGAGATGCCCGCACCGGCGTTGCCGGCGGCCGGGGCGGCAGCGCCCTCGGCAGCGGCGGCCTCGTCGGCCTCGCGGGACTTGATGACCTGCGCCTGGTGCTGCTCGAAGCGAGCCTGCGCCTCGGCGTACTGGGCCTCCCACGCCTCGCGCTGGGTCTCGTAGCCCTCGAGCCAGTCGTTGGTCTCGGGGTCGAAGCCCTCGGGGTAGATGTAGTTGCCCTGGTCGTCGTAGGACGCGGCCATGCCGTACAGGGTCGGGTCGAACTCGACCGACGCCGGGTCGGCACCGAAGGACTCGTTGGCCTGCTTCAGGGACAGCGAGATCCGGCGACGCTCGAGGTCGATGTCGATGACCTTGACGAAGATCTCGTCGTTGACCTGGACGACCTGCTCCGGGATCTCCACGTGGCGCTCGGCCAGCTCGGAGATGTGGACCAGACCCTCGATGCCCTCGTCCACGCGGACGAACGCACCGAACGGAACCAGCTTGGTGACCTTGCCGGGGACGACCTGGCCGATCTGGTGCGTGCGGGCGAACTGCTGCCACGGGTCCTCCTGCGTCGCCTTCAGCGACAGGGAGACACGCTCGCGGTCCATGTCCACGTCGAGAACCTCGACGGTGACCTCCTGGCCGACCTCGACAACCTCGGACGGGTGGTCGATGTGCTTCCAGGACAGCTCGGAGACGTGGACGAGACCGTCGACGCCACCCAGGTCCACGAAGGCACCGAAGTTGACGATCGAGGAGACGACGCCGGAGCGGACCTGACCCTTCTGGAGGGTCGTGAGGAAGGTCTGGCGGACCTCGGACTGGGTCTGCTCCAGCCAGGCACGGCGGGACAGGACCACGTTGTTGCGGTTCTTGTCCAGCTCGATGATCTTCGCCTCGAGCTCCTTGCCCACGTAGGGCTGGAGGTCGCGGACGCGACGCATCTCGACCAGGGAGGCCGGGAGGAAGCCGCGGAGGCCGATGTCGAGGATGAGACCACCCTTGACGACCTCGATGACGGTACCGGTGACGATGCCGTCCTCTTCCTTGATCTTCTCGATCGTGCCCCAGGCGCGCTCGTACTGGGCGCGCTTCTTCGAGAGGATCAGGCGGCCTTCCTTGTCCTCCTTCTGGAGAACGAGGGCCTCGATCTCGTCGCCGACCTTGACGACCTCGTTGGGGTCGACGTCGTGCTTGATCGAGAGCTCGCGGCTCGGGATGACACCTTCGGTCTTGTAACCGATGTCGAGCAGGACCTCGTCCCGGTCGACCTTCACGATGACGCCGTCGACGATGTCGCCGTCGTTGAAGTACTTGATCGTCTCGTCGATCGCGGCGAGGAAGGCTTCCTCGTTACCGATGTCGTTGACCGCAACCTGCGGGGTGGTGCTGGTGGCGGTGGTCTCGGTGCTGCTCGTCATGTGGGAAAGGGCTCCGGTTACGGACAGAAAGTCGTAGGTACTGCTACGCCGAGAGCCCGTATCGCACTGAAGAAGCCAGACAGCTGATGAAGCGCCTTCCGAAGATCGGAGGCGCCTCGAAAACCGAGGGGACTGCAACAGGTGCGAGCGCGGCCTGCTCCGTCTGAGGCGCGCAGGCCCGCAGCGCAACCTTTAGCATACGGGGGCGGCCGGACAGGGTCAATGCGCGAAGCGCCCACCCGGGACAGAACCACGCAAACCCGGCATGATTCGTGTCCGTTCGCGTCCACCCGCGCCTCATCGGCGGGGTCCGCCGGCAGGCGGCACTGAGCGCAAACTACATCGGCGGGCGAGATGAACCAAGAGTACGAACACGAAGATCCCCTCTCCTCGGACGAGGAGGAGGCGGAGGCGACCCGGCGTGACGCGGGGGACGCGGAGAGCAGCCGGGCGAGCCGGGGCTGGTGGGACCGGAACGCCGACGAGTACCAGAACGACCACGGCGCCTTCCTCGGCGACGACCGGTTCGTGTGGGGGCCGGAGGGCCTGGACGAGGCCGAGGCCGGGCTGCTCGGGCCGGCGGAGGAGCTGAAGGGGCTCGACGTCCTGGAGATCGGCGCGGGCGCGGCGCAGTGCTCGCGCTGGCTGGCGGCGCGGGGCGCCCGCCCGGTGGCGCTCGACCTCTCGCACCGGCAGCTCCAGCACGCCCTGCGGATCGGCGGGGAGGTGCCGCTGGTGGAGGCGGACGCGGGGGCGCTGCCGTTCCGCGACGGCTCCTTCGACCTGGCGTGCTCGGCGTACGGGGCGGTGCCGTTCGTCGCCGACCCGGTGCGGGTCTTCCGCGAGGTGCGGCGGGTGCTGCGGCCGGGCGGGCGGTGGGTGTTCTCGGTGACGCACCCGATCCGCTGGGCGTTCCCGGACGAGCCGGGGCCGGAGGGCCTGTCGGTCGCCGCCTCCTATTTCGACCGCACGCCCTACGTCGAGCAGGACGAGGCGGGCCGGGCGGTGTACGTGGAGCACCACCGGACGATCGGCGACCGGGTGCGGGACGTGGTGGCCGGCGGCTTCCGGCTGGTGGACCTGGTCGAGCCGGAGTGGCCGGCCTGGAACAGCCAGGAGTGGGGAGGCTGGTCGCCGCTGCGGGGGAACCTGATCCCGGGCACGGCGATCTTCGTGTGCGAGCGGGACGACCGGCCCGACGCCGGCGGCGGAGGGTTCTGACTCCGACAGTCGTACTTATGGGCGGGCCTGTGGACAACGCGGCCCGTCCTTTTCCTTTCGCGTACGAGACTGAGTGCGTGATCCGACACGACGCACTCGATCTGCTTCCCGTCCGCCATGCCGTTCCCGGGCTGCTGGCCGCGCTCGGCGAGCGCGGCACGGCGGTGCTGCACGCCCCGCCCGGCACCGGCAAGACGACGCTGGTGCCGCTGGCGCTCGCGGGGCTGATAGGGGACGGGCCGGAGCGGCGGGTGCTGGTGGCCGAACCGCGACGGATGGCGGTGCGGGCGGCGGCCGCCCGGATGGCGTGGCTGCTGGGCCAGGAGGTCGGAGGGGCGACCGGCGCGGTCGGCTTCGCGGTGCGCGGGGAGCGGCGGGCCGGTCCGGCGACCCGGGTCGAGGTGGTGACGACGGGCATCCTCCTCCAGCGGCTCCAGCGGGACCCGGAGCTCGCGGGGGTGGACGTGGTGCTGCTCGACGAGTGCCACGAGCGGCATCTGGACGCCGATACGGCCCTGGCGTTCCTGGTGGACGTACGGGCCGCGCTGCGGCCGGAGCTGGGGGTCGTCGCGGCCTCGGCGACCAGCGACGCGGAGGCGTGGGCGCGGCTGCTGACCTCCCAGGAGGGCGGCGGTCCCGCGCCGGTGGTGCGCAGCGCGGGCGAGGGGCACGGGTTCGCGGTGCGCCACACCCCGCCGCCCTCGGGGATCCGGCCGGCGCACGGCACCTGGGTGGATCCGGCGCTGCTGCGGCACGTGGCGGCGACGGTCCGCGAGGCGCTGGCGCGGCACGAGGGCGATGTCCTCTGTTTCCTCCCCGGCACCGGGGAGATCGCGCGGACGGCGGGACTGCTCGACGGGGTGGACGCCGAGGTGCTCCAGCTGCACGGGCGGGCTCCGTCGGCGGTGCAGGACGCGGTGCTGCGGGGCGCGGGGCCGGGCGGGCGGCGGCGGGTGGTGCTGTCGACGTCGGTGGCGGAGTCGAGCCTCACCGTGCCCGGGGTGCGGGTCGTGGTGGACGCGGGGCTGGCGCGGGAGCCGCGGATGGACCATGCCCGCGGGCTGGGGTCGCTGGCGACGGTGCCGGTGTCGGCCGCGGCGGCGACGCAGCGGGCGGGCCGCTCGGGGCGTGAGGCGCCGGGCACGGTGTACCGGTGCTGGGCGGAGGCGGAGGAGAGCGGGCGGGCCCGGTTCCCCGCGCCGGAGATCCGGATCGCGGATCTGGCCGGTTTCGCGCTGCGGGCCGCCTGCTGGGGCGACCCCGCGGCGGAGGGACTGGCGCTGCTCGACCCGCCGCCGGCGGGGGCGCTGGCGGCGGCCCGCTCGGTGCTGGTGGCGATCGGGGCGGTGGACGAGGCCGGGAAGGCGACCGGCCGGGGGGTGCGGATGGCCCGGCTCGGCCTGCATCCGCGGCTCGGCCGGGCGCTGCTGGACGGGGCGGCCGAGGTGGGGGCGCGGCGGGCGGCCGAGGTGGTGGCGCTGCTGAGCGAGGAGCCGCCGCGGGAGTACGGGGACGACCTGGCGGCCGCCTGGCGCGAGGCCCGCCGGGGCGGGGACGCGTACGGGGCGCGCTGGCGGGCGGAGGTGCGGCGGCTGGAGCGGGCGGCGGGCGCGGCCGGGGCGGAGGCCGGCGCGGGGGCGGATCCGGGCGCGGGGGCCGGTGGTGGGGACGACCGGGTGGCGGGGGTGGTGACGGCGCTGGCGTTCCCGGAGCGGGTGGCGCGGGCGCGGGAGCAGGGCGGGCATCTGATGGTGTCCGGGAGCGGGGCGCGGCTCGGGGAGGGGTCGGGGCTGCGGTCGGCGCGGTGGCTGGCGGTGGCGGTGGCGGACCGGACGGCGCGGGACGCGACGGCGCGGGTGCGGCTGGCGGCGGTGGTGGACGAGGCCGTGGCGCGGCGGGCGGCCGGGCATCTGTTCCGCGCGGGCGAGGAGGTGCGCTGGGAGGACGGCGACGTGGTCGCGCGGTCCGTGGAGCGGTTGGGGGCGGTCGAGCTGGCGGTCCGCCCGCTGGGGGCGGGGGCGGATCCGGTGCTGGTGCGGGAGGCGTTGCTCGACGGCCTGCGGCGGGAGGGGACGGGGCTGCTGCGGTGGGGGCGGGAGGCGGTGGAGCTGCGCGAGCGGCTGGCGTTCCTGCGCGAGGCGGTCGGCGGGGCGTGGCCGGACGTGGCGGAGGAGGCGCTGGTGGAGCGGGCGGAGGAGTGGCTGGAGCCGGAGCTGTCGCGGGCGGCGCGGCGGGCGGATCTGGGGCGGATCGACGCCGGCGAGGCGTTGCGCCGGCTGCTGCCGTGGGCCTCGGGCGAGGCGGGGCGGCTCGACGAGCTGGCGCCGGAGCGGATCGAGGTGCCGAGCGGTTCGCGGATCCGGGTGGCGTACGGGGAGGGGCGGCCGGTGCTGGCGGTGAAGCTCCAGGAGATGTTCGGGCTG
The DNA here is from genome assembly GCF_042885515.1 of Streptomyces sp. NPDC058052. Classification (NCBI taxonomy): domain Bacteria; kingdom Bacillati; phylum Actinomycetota; class Actinomycetes; order Kitasatosporales; family Streptomycetaceae; genus Streptomyces; species Streptomyces sp. NPDC058052. The sequence continues at coordinate 28,803 of NZ_JBHVRX010000009.1, forward strand.
GCGGAGACGCCGAGGGTGGCGGGGGTGCCGGTGCTGGTGCACCTGCTCTCCCCCGCCGGGCGGCCGGCGGCCGTCACCGCCGATCTGGCCTCGTTCTGGCGGGACGGCTACCGGGCGGTGCGGGCGGAGCTGCGGGGGCGGTACCCGAAGCACCCGTGGCCGGAGGACCCGTCGGCCGCGGCGCCGACCCGGCACACGAGCGCGCGGCTCAGACGGGAGGAATGACGGCCTCGGGGAGCGCCTTCGGGGCGGCCGCGGGGGCGGGGCGGCGGGAGCGGGACTCCAGCCAGAGCGCGAGGGCGAGCAGGAGGAGGGCGAGGACGGTGAAGCTCCAGGGGAGCCAGGAGACGAGGAGGAGGACGGTGGTGCGGTTGGAGGAGACGAGCTCGACGGTGTCGGTGACGTAGTCCTCGCGCATCTTCACGTGGCCGGCGAAGACGGTGACGGTGTCGGAGCCGGTCAGGGCCTTGGCGCCGCGGAGCTCCTCCTTGTGGATCTCCTCGCCGTTGACGGGGGCGCCGGTGACGGGCTCGACCCAGAACATCCGCTTGGTGGTGTACCAGCGGGAGAGGCCCATGCTCGCGATGACGTCGGGGGTGATGCCCTCGACCGGCATGGCCTTGGGCATGGGCACCTGGGTCCAGGGGATGGTCTGCTCGTAGTAGTAGACCTCCAGGCCCCGGAAGGTGCGGGTCCCCACGTAGTGGATGGGGGACGAGGTGCGGGTCTGGGCGTCGAAGTAGAGGTAGTCGCGCTTCTCGGTGAGGAAGGGCCACTTGTACTCGATGCCCTCGCGCTCGACCGGGTCGCCGTCGACCATCTCGCCGGGCACGTTCACCGGGTCCTGGGTGTGTGCGTCGAACACGTACCGCTCGGGGATCTTGGAGACCATCTTGCCGTCGGGCCCCATGACGTAGGAAAGGCCGTCCCAGACGACGACGTCGCGGTCGGTGCCGCGCTCGATCCGCTTCGACTCCTCCACGTTGCCCTTGAGGGTCTGGACGATCGTGATCTTCTCGACCTCGCGGGTCTTGAGGGTGCCGTAGTCGAGGAGGGTCGCGGGGCGGGCCTCCAGGACCACCTCCTGGTACTGGTTCGGCGGGATCTTGGCCAGCCGGGGGAAGGCGTACCAGCGCAGGGTGGGGGCCATGGCGGCGAGGAAGACCGCGAGGGAGAGGAGGACGAGGCTGGCTCGGCGGCGCACGGGGGCTCCCTACTTCTTCGGGCCGGGGTCGGCGGTGAGCAGGGGTCTGGGCGAGGTGGGGCCGTCGGGCGGCAGGTCGACCACGGAGACGAGCAGGACGAAGAGCAGGACGGGTACGAGTCCGATGGCTGCGGCGACCAGGGCGCGCATGTCGGCCTCCCGGCAAGTGATCTGATGGGTCGTCAGGGCTGGGGCACCGTAGCAACGCGACCGTGAGATGAGAACAGCTCGTGGCGGGCCGAACCGAAACGCGCGCCGCCCCCGGCGTCCCGGGAGGGACGCGGCGGGGGCGGCGCGGAGGAAGGGAGGAGCGGATCAGCCGGCGGGAGACGGGCTCGTGGAGGGCGAGGCCGACGCGGAGCCGGACGCGGTGGGCGACGGGTCGGCCGTCGGCGCCGGGTCCGTGGTCGGCTCCGGGGTCGGGTCCGGGGAGGCGGGCGGCGTGGTGGCCGGGGCGGTCACGGTGAGCGTGAGCTTCACCGTGGCGCCGCCGGGAGCGGTGAGCCAGAGGACGTAGCCGCCGGCCTTCTCGCCCGCCACCAGGTCCTTGATCGACAGGCGGCCCTGGGAGTCGGTCTTCAGGACCTTGGTGCGGATCGGGTTGCCCGCGGCGTCCTTGCCGAAGGACGGGCCGTCGGCGCTCTGCGCCGAGGAGTCCGTCGAGTCGGTGACCACCGCGGTGACGCTCACACCGGGGGCGAGCGCGCCGCCGAGGCGGGCCTCGACCGTGACGTCGGCGTACCCGGCGCCGGTCTCGGCGGTCAGGGCGGCGTCGCCGACGCGGGCGAGGGCGTCGGCCTTGCGGACCTCGACGGTCGCCTTCACTTCGGCGGCCGGCAGCGAGCGGCCGGGGACGGTGGCGCGGATGGTGAAGGGTTCGGCCTTCACACCGGCGCGGAGGGCGGGGGCCTTGGCGACGCCCTTCGCGTCCGAGACGACGGTGACCGTGGAGGCACCGGCCGGGAAGCGGGCGTCGGTGGTGGCGGGGAGCGCGAAGCGGACGCTGACGCCGGCGACCGGGTTGCCCGAGGCGTCCACGGCGGTGACGGACGCGGCTTCGGCGAAGGTGCTCTCGGTGACCGCGGTCAGCACCGCCGTACCGGCCTTGAGGCGCGCGACCTTGACGGTCGGCGGGACCTCGACGGGCTTGGTGACGGGCGGCCGGGTCGGGTCCGTGGTCGGAGGCTTGGACGGCTCGGCCGGCTTCGACGGCGTGGTCGGCGGCTTGGACGGCTCGGTGGGCCGCGGCGACGGCTTGTCCGGCGACGGGGTGGGGCGCGGGGACGGCGCGTCCGGCGAGGCGGGCGACGTCGGGCGGTGGGTCCCGCCGGGGCGGGTCCGGTCGCTGCGGTCGACCGGGAGCACGCCCGTGCCGTCCGGGACGGTGTGGGCGCCGCGCCCGTAGTACTCGAACCAGGAGAGGACGGTGGTCAGATACTCCGTGGAACGGTTGTAGCTGAGGATCGCCCGGTCGAGGTCGGCCTTGACGGCCAGGTCCCGGCCGCCGGCGCACAGGTACATGCCCGCGGCCTGCGCGGCGTCGTAGATGTTGTTGGGGTCCTTCTTCCCGTCGCCGTTGGCGTCCTGGCCCCAGACGGCCCAGGTGGACGGGATGAACTGCATCGGGCCGACGGCGCGGTCGTGGGTGGTGTCGCCGTCGAAGGCTCCGTCGTCGGTGTCCGAGATGTTGGCGAAGCCGACACCGTCGAGGACCGGGCCGAGGATCGGGGAGAAGGTGGTGCCGTTGCCGTCGACGCGGCCGCCCCGGGCCTGGCCGGACTCGACCTTGCCTATGCCGGCGAGGAGTTGCCACGGCAGGTTGCAGGAGGGGTCGGTGGCGCGGACCGACGCCTCTGCGCGCCGGTAGGCGGCGAGGACGGTCGAGGGTATGCCGGCCTCGGCCGGGCCGGTGACGACCGGGATCTGGGGCGAGGTGGGCGCACCGGCCAGGTTCGGCGGCTTCAGCGGCGGCAGGTCGGTGTAGTACGGCGAGTCGCCGGTCGCCGAGCCGCCGTTCACACCGCCGGCCGGAGACGTGGAGTCGCCGGCGCCGACGGCGTGGTCGCCGTTGAGGCCGTCGGCGGGCGGCGGGATCGCTCCCGGGCCCTGCGAGGCGGCCAGCGCCGCGACCGCGGCGGCCACGATCGCTCCGCTCGTGGCGCCCCTGCGCAGGCGGCGGCCGAATTGCGCTGCCATACGGTGCTCCCCTCCCCAATCGACTGCGGCCGCACGCTCCCCGCGCGTGGCCTCAGGCGACCCTATGCGATGTCCGTATCACAGAGCACCAGGGCCTGACCGGGTTTCACGCTTTCGTCACCCCTTGGTCGCCCGGCGGCCGGACACGGAGGTCCGTATTCCGGAGTCGGGGGGCGGTCCACGGGACCGGGGCGAGTCCACCCGTGAAACGTCATGAGGCCGTCGCGGGAAGCGTCGCGGAGCGGTCCCGGGAACCGTCGCGGGGGTGCGGCGCCTCTTGCCAGGCGGGCCGATCATCCGTACGACCTGGAGGTTCCTTCCGTGCCCTTCACCCTGAGTCACGCCGCCGCCGTCCTGCCGGGGCTGCGGCGGGACGGGACGGCGCGCGGACCGCTCGTCGCCTCCGCCCTGGTCGCCGGCAGCTTCTCCCCGGACCTCACCTACTTCGCGGCGACGGCGGTCCCCGAGGCGATGACGTTCGGGGACGTGACCCACTCCCCCGTCGGGCTCGTCACCGTCGACGTGGTCATCGCGGCCGCCCTGGTGGGGCTCTGGCTGACGGTCCGTGAGCCGCTGGTGGGGCTGCTGCCGGGGCGGTGGCGCGGGCGGGTGTACGCGGTGGTGCGCGGCAGGCCGTGGCGGGAACGGCGGCCGGCGGGGCTGGTGTTCTGGTTCGCCGTGTCGGCGGCGCTGGGCGCGACCACGCACGTCGTCTGGGACACCTTCACCCACATCGACCGCTGGGGGACGCGGACGCTCCCGTTCCTGGCGGAGATCGTGGCCGGGTTCCCGGTCTACCAGTACGCGCAGTACGGGGGTTCGGCGCTGGCGCTGGGTCTGCTCGGCTGGTTCACGGCCCGGGCGCTGCGGTCGGTGCCGGCCGGGACGGAGCCGCCCTCCGCGGTCCCGGCGCCGGGCCGGCGGGGGCGGCGAACGGCGCTGCTGCTGATCGGCGGCTGTGTGCTGGCCGGGATCGCGCACCGGGTGCTGCGCTGGGCGGCGTACTGGGGCTGGGACCGGATCGAGAACCCGCTGGACATCGTCCCGACCGCCTGTTTCGGGGCGGGCGCGGGGCTCTTCGCGGGGCTGCTGCTGTACGGGACGGCGTTCCGGCTGCGCCCGCGGGGAGCGACCCCGGCTCCTGCCCCCGGTCCGCGAACGCGGGAGGCAGGGGAAGGGGAAGGCGCGGGGGAAGAGGGGGACGGAGGGGGTGCGGACCCGGCCGGCCGTACGGCGCGCTCCCGTCCGGGCGCCCGCTGATCCCTGCCTCCGGGGTGCGGACGCCGGGTCGTCGCCGTACCCCGGGCGGGTACGGCGGTGGCCGCACCCCCGCGCGGGGGTGCGGCCACCGGTGGAGCGGGAGGTGATCAGTGCGCGGCGGAGTCCCAGTCCGGGCCGACGCCGACGGAGACGTCGAGCGGGGCGCGGAGGTCGGCGGCGGCCGACATCCGCTCGCGGACCAGCGCCTCGACCTGCTCGCGCTCGCCGGGGGCGATCTCCAGGACGATTTCGTCGTGCACCTGGAGGAGCATCCGGGAGGCGAGGCCGGCCTCGGTGAGGGCCTGGTCGACCTTGAGCATGGCGACCTTGACGATGTCGGCGGCGGTGCCCTGGATCGGGGCGTTGAGCGCCATCCGCTCGGCGGCCTCGCGGCGCTGGCGGTTGTCGCTGTTGAGGTCCGGCAGGTAGCGGCGGCGGCCGAGCATCGTCTCGGTGTAGCCGGTGGCGCGGGCCTCGTCGACGACCCGGCGCAGGTAGTCCCGCACGCCGCCGAAGCGCTCGAAGTAGGTGTCCATCAGGCCGCGGGCCTCGCCCGGGTCGATGTTCAGCTGCTGCGAGAGGCCGAAGGCGGACAGGCCGTAGGCGAGGCCGTACGACATGGCCTTGATCTTGCGGCGCATCTCGGCGTCGACGGCGGACCGCTCGACGCCGAAGACCTGGGAGGCGACCGTGGTGTGCAGGTCCTCGCCGGAGGCGAACGCCTCGATGAGGCCCTCGTCCTCGGAGAGGTGGGCCATCACGCGCAGTTCGATCTGGCTGTAGTCGGCGGTCATGAGGGACTCGAAGCCCTCGCCGACGACGAAGCCGTGCCGGATGGCGCGGCCCTCGTCCGTCCGCACCGGCACGTTCTGCAGGTTGGGGTCGGTGGAGGAGAGGCGGCCGGTGGCGGCGACGGTCTGGCTGAAGGTGGTGTGGATCCGGCCGTCGGCGGCGACGGTCTTGATCAGGCCCTCGACGGTGGAGCGGAGCCGGGCCTGCTCGCGGTGGCGGAGCATGATCACCGGCAGCTCGTGCTCGGTCTGGCCGGCCAGCCAGGCGAGCGCGTCGGCGTCGGTGGTGTAGCCGGTCTTGGTCTTCTTGGTCTTCGGGAGGTTGAGCTCTCCGAAGAAGACCTCCTGGAGCTGCTTGGGCGAGCCGAGGTTGAACTCGTGGCCGACGGAGGCGTGGGCCTCCTTGACGGCCTGCTGCACGGCCCCGGCGAACTGCTGCTCCATCGCCTCCAGGTGGTCGCGGTCGGCGGCGATGCCGTGCCGCTCCAGGCGGGCGAGAAGGACGGAGGTGGGCAGCTCCACGTCGTGCAGCAGCTCCCGGGCGCCGACCTCGTCGAGCTTGGACCCGAAGGCGGTGCCCAGGTCGAGGACGGCGCGGGCCTGGGTCATCAGGGCCTCGGCCTCGGCATGGTCCTCGGCGCCGAAGGCGAGCTGGCCCTCGGAGGCGGCGGCGGGGGCGAGCTCGCGGCCGAGGTACTCCAGGGAGAGCGCGTCGAGGGCGAAGGAGCGGCGGCCGGGCTTGACCAGGTAGGCGGCGAGCGCGGTGTCCATGGTGACGCCGGCGACGCTCCAGCCGTGCTCGGGGAAGACCCGCAGGGCGCCCTTGGCGTTGTGCAGGACCTTGGGGCGGTCGGGGTCGGAGATCCACGCGGCCCAGGCCCGCTCGTCGGCCTCGTCGAGCTCACTCGGGTCGAACCAGGCGGCCTCGCCCCCGGCGCCGGCCAGGGCGACCTCGGAGACGCTGCCGGTGCCCAGCGCCCAGCTGTCGACGGTGGCGACGCCGAGGGGCTGCTCGCCGTGGGCGGCCAGCCAGGGGGCGAGCTCGCCGGCGCCGAGGACGGTGAAGTCGAGCTCGACGCCGGGTGCGGGGGCCGGCTCGGCCTCCTCGGCGGAGCCGGGGTCGACGGCGAGGAGCCGCTCGCGCAGCGAGGGGTTGCGGATCTCCAGGGTGTCGAGGACGAGGGCGACGGCCTTGCGGTCGTACGGCTCGCGGGCCAGTCCGGCGACGGTCAGCGGCAGCTCGACGTCCCGGACCATCTCGGTGAGGACGCGGTTGAGCTTGACGGACTCCAGGTGGTCCCGGAAGTTCTGCCCGGCCTTGCCCTTGACCTCGTCGGCGCGCTCCACCAGCTCGGCGAAGGAGCCGAACTGGTTGATCCACTTGGCGGCGGTCTTCTCGCCGACGCCGGGGATGCCCGGGAGGTTGTCCGACGGGTCGCCGCGCAGGGCGGCGAAGTCGGGGTACTGGGAGGGGGTGAGGCCGTACTTCTCCTGGACCTTCTCCGGGGTGAAGCGGGTCAGCTCGGAGACGCCCTTGGTGGGGTAGAGCACGGTGGTGTGGTCGGAGACCAGCTGGAAGGAGTCCCGGTCGCCGGTGACGATGAGGACCTCGAAGCCCGCGGCCTCGGCCTGGGTGGCGAGGGTGGCGATGATGTCGTCGGCCTCGAAGCCGTCGACGGCGAACCGCGGCGCGTTCATGGCGTCGAGGAGTTCGCCGATCAGCTCGACCTGGCCCTTGAACTCGTCGGGGGTCTTGGAGCGGTTCGCCTTGTACTCGGGGAACTCCTGCGAGCGCCAGGTCTTGCGGGACACGTCGAAGGCGACGGCGAAGTGCGTGGGCGCCTCGTCGCGCAGGGTGTTCGCCAGCATCGACGCGAAGCCGTAGATCGCGTTGGTCGGCTGCCCGGTCGCGGTCGTGAAGTTCTCCGCGGGCAGCGCGAAGAACGCCCGGTACGCGAGCGAGTGCCCGTCCATGAGGAGCAGGCGGGGGCGGGTGTCTGCGGGGTTCTTCGATGCTGTCTCGGCCACGGGACGATCCTGCCACGGACCGCCGACAATCCCGTCCTCACCGGTCGGGGTGCCGGGCTGTCGGCGGCGCGTGACAGGATCGGAGACGTACGCCACAGGTCGATCGCTCAAGGGAGAGCGCGATGGTCAGCAAGCCGCCGGCGGGCGACCCGGTCCAGGACGCGCCGCAGGTCACGTCGCCGCAGCACGCCGCCGCGGGTCTGCCCGCCATCGGGCACACCCTGCGGATCGCACAGGAGCAGATGGGGGCCGTACGGACGGCCCGGACGCTGCTCAAGGTCAATCAGAAGGACGGCTTCGACTGTCCGGGCTGCGCCTGGCCGGAGGGCGACAAGCGTCACCTGGCGGAGTTCTGCGAGAACGGGGCGAAGGCGGTCGCCGAGGAGGCGACGCTGCGCCGGGTGACGCCGGAGTTCTTCGCCGCGCACCCGCTGGCGGAGCTGGCGGAGCGGAGCGGTTACTGGCTGGGGCAGCAGGGCCGGATCACCCGGCCGATGTACCTGCCGGAGGGCGGGGACCGCTACGAGCCGGTGACCTGGGAGCGGGCCTTCGCGGTGATCGCGGAGGAGCTGACCGCGCTCTCCTCCCCCGACGAGGCGCTCTTCTACACCTCGGGCCGGACGAGCAACGAGGCCGCGTTCCTGCTCCAGCTCTTCGCGCGCGAGTTCGGCACCAACAATCTGCCGGACTGCTCGAACATGTGCCACGAGTCGTCGGGCTCGGCGCTGACCGAGACGATCGGCATCGGCAAGGGCAGCGTCACCCTGGAGGACCTGCACCGGGCGGACCTGATCGTCGTGGCGGGGCAGAACCCGGGGACGAACCATCCGCGGATGCTGTCGGCGCTGGAGAAGGCGAAGGCGGCCGGGGCGAGGATCATCTCGGTGAACCCGCTGCCGGAGGCGGGCCTGGAGCGGTTCAAGAATCCGCAGACCCCGCAGGGCATGCTGAGGGGCGCGGCGCTCACCGATCTCTTCCTGCAGATCCGGATCGGCGGCGACCAGGCCCTCTTCCGGCTGCTGAACAAGCTGGTCCTGGAGACGCCCGGGGCGGTCGACGAGGAGTTCGTGCGGGAGCACACCCACGGCTTCGAGGCGTTCGCGGCGGCGGCCGGGGAGGCGGACTGGGAGGAGACCCTCGCGGCGACGGGGCTGTCCCGCGGGGAGATCGAGCGGGCCCTGGAGATGGTGCTGGCCTCGGAGCGGACGATCGTCTGCTGGGCGATGGGCCTGACCCAGCACAAGCACTCCGTGCCGACCATCCGCGAGGTGGTCAATCTGCTGCTGCTCCGGGGGAACATCGGGCGGCCGGGTGCGGGCGTGTGCCCGGTGCGCGGGCATTCGAACGTGCAGGGCGACCGGACGATGGGCATCTTCGAGCGCCCGGCACCGGCCTTCCTGGACGCGCTGGACAAGGAGTTCGGGATCGTCTCCCCGCGCCACCACGGCTTCGACGTGGTGCGGTCCATCCAGGCGCTGCGGGACGGCGAGGCGAAGGTCTTCTTCGCGATGGGCGGGAACTTCGTCGGCGCGACCCCGGACACCGAGGTCACCGAGGCGGCGATGCGGAAGGCGCGGCTGACCGTGCACGTGTCGACGAAGCTGAACCGCTCGCACGCGGTGACCGGCCGGCGGGCGCTGATCCTGCCGACGCTGGGGCGCACGGACAAGGACGTGCAGAAGAGCGGGCGCCAGTTCGTGACGGTCGAGGACTCGATGGGCCTGGTGCACGCCTCGCGGGGCAATCTGCCGCCGGCGAGCCCGCACCTGCTCTCCGAGCCGGCGATCGTGGCGCGGCTGGCGCGGGCGGTGCTGGGCGCCGGGTCGGCGACGCCGTGGGAGGCGTTCGAGGCGGACTACGCGGCGGTCCGGGACCGGATCGCGCGGGTGGTGCCCGGTTTCGAGGACTTCAACGCGCGACTGGCGGCGGACCCGGGCGGCTTCGCGCTGCCGCACGCGCCGCGGGACGAGCGGCGCTTCCCGACGAAGACCGGCAAGGCCAATTTCACGGCGGCGCCGGTGGAGTACCCGGCGGTGCCGGAGGGGCGGCTGCTGCTCCAGACGCTCCGCTCGCACGATCAGTACAACACCACGATCTACGGTCTGGACGACCGCTACCGGGGGATCCGGGGCGGCCGCCGGGTGGTGCTGGTGCATCCGTCGGACGCGGCGGCGCTGGGGTTCGCGGACGGGGACTACGCGGATCTGGTGAGCGAGTGGCCGGACGGGGTCGAGCGGCGGGCGCCCGGTTTCCGGGTGGTGCACTATCCGACGGCCCGGGGGTGCGCGGCGGCGTACTACCCGGAGACGAACGTGCTGGTGCCGCTGGAGTCGACGGCCGACATCAGCAACACCCCCGCGAGCAAGTCCGTCGTCGTCCGTCTGGAAGAATCTCCGCAACCGTCCGCCTAAGCGCTTGCTCAGCCAGCGGGAGGGCGGGAAGGATCAGCCGTACGACGACGAACGGAGCCGGGTCATGGGTGAGCAGCAGCACGTGAAGTTCCCGCAGGAGGTCATCGACGAGTACGCCGCGCTCGGTGTGGATCTGCCGGCGCTCTTCTCGGCGGGACACCTGGGGAACCGGATGGGCGTCCAGATCCTGGAGGCGTCGGCGGAGAAGGTCGTCGGCACGATGCCCGTGGAGGGGAACACCCAGCCGTACGGGCTGCTGCACGGCGGCGCCTCGGCGGTGCTCGCGGAGACCCTCGGTTCGGTGGGTTCGATGCTGCACGGCGGCTCGTCGAAGATCGCGGTGGGCGTGGACCTGAACTGCACCCATCACCGGGGGGCGCGGAGCGGTCTGGTGACCGGCGTGGCGACCCCGGTGCACCGCGGCCGGTCGACGGCGACGTACGAGATCGTCATCAGCGACGAGCAGGGCCGCCGGGTCTGCTCGGCCCGCCTGACGTGCATGCTGCGGGAGATCGGCCCGGGCGACGCGGGCGCCCTGCCGGAGCAGGGGAAGCTCAACGGCGCCTGAGCCGGGGCCGGTCGGCCGGTTTCACCGAAGGGGGCGGTACGCGGAGGCGTACCGCCCCCTTCGGCGTACCCGGGGGCGGATTCCGCGCCGCCGCCGGGACCGCCGGATCCGCGTCCGGTCACCGTCCGCGCTCCGACTCCCGGCCCCGTATGTCGTTTTCACGCCAGCCTCTCCCAACTCCCGGGCCTCGGAGGTACGTTCGAAAGTGGTGGGTTCCGGCCGACCGTGAGGGGGTCCGCGCGTTCCCCCGGCAGGCCGATTTCGTCACGCTCCGTGATCGAGTGCGGGGAGTGTCGGCGAGGGTCCGAAGCTTGACATCCGTCCGCTCAGTTCGGGCGCCCCGTCCGATATCCGGAGAGTCGCCGAAGTTCCCCGTCAGTACCAAGATTCCCTCAAGCCCCTTAGCGGAACTGGGCGTTCTCACGATGTGAACACCGTGTTACAGACCGCTATGCCCTGATTTACCCGGACCTCTCAGCCCCGCTCGACCCGTCGGCATAACAAGACAGTCACATCCTTCCCTCGCCGCTCCCCGACCCTCCCCACCTGCGCTTAGAGTCACCGCCAGTCACCGCGCCACTGGGCGCGACCTACTGCACGGCCTCGTACCAGCTCTGAGTACGGCCCGGCAATCACCAAACGGCACCTCTTGCTCCGCAGCTCCACGGCACCGCCTCGGCAGAGGGGGCCGCGCCAGGGAAAGGACCCTTCGTGCGAAACCGTTCGTTGCTCATACTCACCACCGCGGTCACCGCGGGAGCACTCACCCTCACTGCCTGCGGTTCGCGCGACGACAAGGGCGGCGACAGCTCGGGCGAGGGCGGCGGCGTCACCGTCACCATCGGTCTGGACGCCCCCCTCACCGGCGAGCTCTCGGCCCTCGGCCTCGGCATCAAGAACTCGGCCGACCTCGCGGTCAAGACGGCCAACAAGAAGGAGTACGTCAAGGGCGTCACCTTCAAGCTGGTCACCCTGGACGACCAGGCCCAGCCCTCGGCCGGCCAGCAGAACGCCACCAAGCTGGTCGCCGACAAGAGCGTCCTCGGCGTGGTCGGCCCGCTGAACTCCGGCGTCGCCGAGTCGATGCAGAAGGTCTTCGACGACGCCAAGCTGGTGCAGGTCTCCCCGGCCAACACCAACCCGGCGCTCTCCCAGGGCCCGAACTGGGCCTCCGGCGACAAGAAGCGCGGCTACAAGTCGTACTTCCGCACCGCCACCACCGACGCCATCCAGGGCCCCTTCGCGGCCCAGTACGTCTTCAAGGACGCCAAGAAGACCAAGGCGTTCATCATCGACGACAAGAAGACCTACGGCGCCGGCCTCGCGGGCACCTTCAAGGGCGAGTGGGAGAAGCTCGGCGGCAAGGTCGTCGGCACCCAGCACATCGACCCCGAGACCAAGGACTTCTCCGCGGTCGCCACCCAGGTCAAGAACTCCGGCGCCGACGTCGTCTACTACGGTGGCGAGTACCCGGCCGCCGGCCCGCTGGCCAAGCAGATCAAGGAGGCCGGCGCCAAGGTCACCGTCGTCGGCGGTGACGCGCTCTTCAGCCCCGAGTACGTCAAGCTGGCCGGTGCCACCGCGGCCGAGGGCGACTTCGCCACCTCCGTCGGTGCCCCGATCGAGTCCCTCAACTCCGCCAAGGAGTTCCTGGCCAACTACAAGGCCGAGAACTACAAGGAGGCGTTCGAGGCGTACGGCGGCTACTCCTACGACTCGACCTGGTCGATCATCGAGGCCGTCAAGAAGGTCGTCGACGGCAACGGCGGCAAGCTCCCCGACGACGCCCGCTCCAAGGTCGTCGAGGCCCTGCAGGGCGTCTCCTTCGAGGGCGTGACCGGCTCGGTCGCCTTCGACGAGTTCGGTGACACCACCAACAAGCAGCTCACCGTCTACCAGGTCAAGGGCGGCGCCTTCGCGCCGGTCAAGTCCGGCACCTTCGGCGAGTAACCGAGCACTCCGGCAGCCGGTCCCCGGCTGCACCCCACTCAGCACCACCTTTCATCGCGCGGGGGGCCGCACACAACCGGCACCCCGCGCGGTGTCATATCCGTCGAAAGTCTCGGAGGACAATGCGGTGAACGAACTGCCGCAGCAGCTGGTCAACGGCCTGCTACTGGGATCCATGTACGGGCTGGTCGCCGTCGGCTACACGATGGTCTACGGCATCGTCCAGCTCATCAACTTCGCCCACGGCGAGATCTTCATGACCGGCGGCTTCGGGGCCCTGACGGTCTGGCTCATCCTGCCCGGCGGCACCAGCATGTGGGTCGCGCTGCCCCTCATGATCATCGGTGCCGTGATCGTCGCGACGACCATAGCCGTCGGAGCGGAACGATTCGCCTACCGCCCGCTCCGCGGCGGCCCGCGTCTCGCCCCGCTCATCACGGCCATCGGCCTCTCGCTCGCCCTGCAGTACGCCGTCTGGGTCTGGTACCCGGAGGCGAAGTCCGCCCGGACCTTCCCGCAGATCCCCGGCGGCCCGATCGAGCTCGGCTCGGTCACCATCCAGACCGGTGACGTCTTCCTGGTGATCGCGGCCCCGATCTGCATGGCCTTCCTCGCCTTCTTCGTCATGCGCACCCGCACCGGGCGCGGCATGCAGGCCACGGCGCAGGACCCGGACACCGCGAAGCTGATGGGCGTCAACACCGACCGCATCATCGTGATCGCGTTCGCCCTCGGCGCCATCTTCGCCGCCGTCGGCGCCGTCGCCTACGGCCTCAAGTACGGCGTCGTCGACTACAAGATGGGCTTCCTCCTCGGACTCAAGGCGTTCACCGCCGCCGTCCTCGGCGGCATCGGCAACATCTACGGCGCCATGATCGGCGGCCTCGTCCTCGGCGTCGCCGAGACGATGGCGACCGCCTACGTCGACCAGATCCCCGGTATGGAGCAGCTCGGCGGCCAGTCCTGGGCCAACGTCTGGGCCTTCGTACTCCTCATCGTCGTCCTCCTCGCCAGGCCCCAGGGTCTGCTCGGCGAGCGCGTCGCGGACAGGGCGTGAGCACCATGACCACCATCTCCGAGAACCCCCAGGCACCCGCCGCCGCGGAGACCGTGAAGACCGCCGACCGCGGTCTGATCAGCCTCCTTCCGGAGGGGATCGCCCGCGCCGTCGTCCTCGGCGGCTCCGTCCTCACCGTCGCCAGCTGTTTCCTCGCCTGGACCTGGGACGCCAGCTTCCCGGGCGACCTCACCGTGTACGGCTACCCGGCCGGCCTCCAGCTCCAGGTGCTGGTGCTCGGTGTCCTCACCGCCCTCTTCGCCCTCTCCTCCTACGGGATCAAGGGCACCCGCTGGCTGACCCCGGCCGGCGCCGACGGCGCGATCCGCTTCGCGGCGCTCGCCACCTTCGCCACCGCCCAGTTCACGGTCGACGCGATCAGCCTCGAACTCGGCGGCCTGGTCAACCTGGAGCCCGGCGGCGTGGTCGTCGCCGTCACCACGCTGATCACGCTGCTGGCCGCGCTGTGCCTGCCCTTCACGCGCCCGGACGTGCAGCCGGTCGACCCGGAGGACACCTTCTGGGACCAGCTCACCCAGCGCCGGCGCAACAAGTTCGCCGTCGCCCGGGCCGCCTTCTCCGCCCCCCGCCCGGTGAAGAAGCTCCGCCCGCTGCCCTCGGCCGTCGAGATCCTGATCATCGCGGGCATCCTCGCGGTGGCGCTCGGCGTCTTCACCTACGGCATCGGCACCGAGTACGACGAGCTGTTCCTCGGCTTCCTGATCACGGCCGGTCTCGGCTTCGCCGCGGTCGGCGCCTCCGGTCTCCTCAAGCAGGCCACGCAGCTCACCTCGAAGCACCAGAACCTGTCGATCGCGGGCGCGTTCATCGCCGCGGCGCTGTTCCCCTTCACCCAGACCGACGACCAGTACGCGACGCTCGGCGTCTACATCCTGATCTTCGCCACGGTCGCCCTGGGCCTGAACATCGTCGTCGGCCTCGCCGGCCTGCTCGACCTCGGCTACGTCGCCTTCCTCGGCGTCGGCGCCTACGCGGCGGCCCTCGTCTCGGGCGCCCCGACCTCCCCGTTCGGCGTGCACTTCCCCTTCTGGGCGGCGATCCTGGTCGGCGCCGCGGCCTCCGTGGTCTTCGGCGTCCTGATCGGCGCACCGACCCTGCGGCTGCGCGGCGACTACCTCGCCATCGTGACGCTCGGCTTCGGTGAGATCTTCCGCATCACGGTGATGAACACCGACGGCACCTCGGGCCCGGACATCACCAACGGCTCCAACGGCATCGCGTCCATCCCGAACCTGAACTTCTTCGGGTTCGACTTCGGCCAGGCGCACACCATCGCCGGCTTCACCATCGGCCGCTTCGCCAACTACTTCTTCCTGATGCTGCTGATCACGGCGGTCGTCGTGCTGGTCTTCCGGCGCTCCGGCGACTCCCGCATCGGCCGCGCCTGGGTCGCGATCCGCGAGGACGAGACCGCCGCGCTGGCGATGGGCATCAACGGCTTCCGGGTGAAGCTGATCGCCTTCGCGCTCGGCGCCGGCCTGGCCGGTCTGGCCGGTACGGTGCAGGCGCACGTCACCTACACCGTGACCCCGGAGCAGTACCTCTTCGCCGGTCCCATCCCGCCCAACTCCGCCTTCCTGCTCGCGGCCGTCGTCCTCGGCGGCATGGGCACGATGAGCGGTCCGCTGGTCGGCGCGGCCCTGCTGTTCCTCATCCCGAACAAGCTCCAGTTCATGGGCGAGTACCAGCTCTTCGCCTTCGGCGTCGCGCTCGTGCTGATCATGCGCTTCCGTCCGGAGGGCATCGTCGCCGACAAGCGCCGTCAGCTGGAGTTCCACGAGCACGACGAGCAGCCCGCGGCCGCTACGCCCGCCAAGGCAGGTGCCTGAACCATGACGACGACCACCACCAAGGCCGACACCACCGCGGAGCCGGCCGCCCGCGAGACCGTGCTCGACGCGCGCGGGGTCACCATGCGCTTCGGCGGTCTGACCGCCGTCCGCGATGTGGACCTCACCGTCAACAGCGGCGAGATCGTCGGTCTGATCGGCCCGAACGGCGCCGGCAAGACGACCTTCTTCAACTGCCTGACCGGTCTGTACGTGCCCACCGAGGGCGAGGTCCGCTACAAGGGCCAGGTCCTGCCGCCGAAGTCCTTCAAGGTCACCGCGGCCGGCATCGCCCGTACCTTCCAGAACATCCGTCTCTTCAACAACATGACGGTCCTGGAGAACGTGCTCGTCGGCCGGCACACCCGCACCAAGGAGGGCCTCTGGTCCGCCCTGCTGCGCGGCCCGGGCTTCAAGAAGGCCGAGGCGGCCTCCGAGAAGCGCGCGATGGAGCTCCTGGAGTTCATCGGCCTGGCGCACAAGGCGCAGCACCTCTCCAAGAACCTGCCGTACGGCGAGCAGCGCAAGCTGGAGATCGCCCGTGCGCTGGCGAGCGACCCGGGCCTGATCCTGCTGGACGAGCCGACCGCCGGCATGAACCCGCAGGAGACCCGCGCGGCCGAGGAACTCATCTTCGCCATCCGGGACATGGGCATCGCCGTGCTCGTCATCGAGCACGACATGCGCTTCATCTTCAACCTGTGCGACCGGGTCGCCGTGCTCGTGCAGGGCCAGAAGCTGATCGAGGGCGACAGCCAGACCGTCCAGAGCGACGAGCGGGTCATCGCCGCGTACCTCGGCGAGCCGATCGAGGAGGCCCCGAAGGCGGAGCCCGCGAAGGCGGACGCCCCTGCGGAGGCGGAGGCCGGGACCGAGGCCCCGGCGGAGGCCGAGGCCGAGGCCGACGCCCCGGCGGAGACCGGGACCGACGCCCCGGCGGACGACGAGGCCGACGAGGACGAGGCCCCGGCGGACGACGCCGCTCCGGCCGGGGAGACCCCGGCCGAGGACGACACCCCGGCGGACGCGGCGGACGCCGCGAAGGACGCCGCTCCGGGCAAGGAGAACGACGCATGACCGCACTGCTCGAAGTCGAGGACCTGCGCGTCGCCTACGGAAAGATCGAGGCCGTCAAGGGCATCTCCTTCTCCGTGGAGGCGGGCGAGGTCGTCACCCTCATCGGCACCAACGGCGCCGGGAAGACCACGACCCTGCGGACCCTCTCCGGGCTCCTCAAGCCGGTCGGCGGGCAGATCAAGTTCGAGGGCAAGTCCCTCCGCAAGATCCCCGCGCACAAGATCGTCTCGCTGGGTCTGGCCCACTCCCCCGAGGGCCGGCACATCTTCCCGCGCATGACCATCGAGGAGAACCTGCTCCTCGGCGCCTTCCTCCGGAAGGACTCGGCCGGCATCGCCAAGGACGTGCAGCGCGCCTACGACCTCTTCCCGATCCTGGGCGAGCGTCGCAAGCAGGCGGCCGGCACGCTCTCCGGCGGTGAGCAGCAGATGCTCGCCATGGGCCGGGCGCTGATGTCCCAGCCCAAGCTGCTCATGCTCGACGAGCCCTCCATGGGTCTCTCGCCGATCATGATGCAGAAGATCATGGCGACCATCGCCGAGCTGAAGGCCCAGGGCACCACGATCCTGCTCGTCGAGCAGAACGCCCAGGCCGCGCTGGCGCTGGCGGACCACGGTCACGTGATGGAGATCGGCAAGATCGTGCTCTCGGGCACGGGCGGCGACCTCCTGCACGACGAGTCCGTCCGCAAGGCGTACCTCGGCGAGGACTGACGGTCCCGGTACGACGAACGAGTAGGCCCGCCCCGCATCGCGCGGGGCGGGCCTTCTCGTCGTACGGAGGGCGGTCTCACTGCCCCTTGGCGGCCTTCTTCTCCTCGGCGTCCTCGATGACGGCCTCGGCGACCTGCTGCATGGACATGCGGCGGTCCATGGAGGTCTTCTGGATCCAGCGGAAGGCGGCCGGCTCGGAGAGGCCGTACTGGGTCTGGAGGATCGACTTGGCGCGGTCGACCAGCTTGCGGGTCTCCAGGCGCAGGGTGAGGTCGGCGACCTCCTGCTCCAGGGCGCGCAGCTCGGCGAAGCGGGAGACGGCCATCTCGATGGCGGGGACGACGTCGCTCTTGCTGAAGGGCTTGACCAGGTAGGCCATGGCGCCGGCGTCGCGGGCGCGCTCGACCAGGTCGCGCTGGGAGAAGGCGGTGAGCATGAGGACCGGAGCGATGGACTCGCCGGCGATCTTCTCGGCGGCGGAGATGCCGTCGAGCACGGGCATCTTCACGTCGAGGATGACCAGGTCGGGGCGGTGCTCACGGGCCAGCTCGACGGCGGTGGCGCCGTCGCCCGCCTCGCCGACGACCGTGTAGCCCTCTTCTTCCAGCATCTCTTTGAGGTCGAGGCGGATGAGGGCCTCGTCCTCGGCGATGACGACGCGGGTGGTCAGCGGCGGCACGTGGGACACGTCGGCGTCTTCGGCGGGCTGGGGCGACTCGGGGGCGGTCACAGGGGCTCCTCGTTGCGGGGCAGTGCGCAGCACGAGAAAGCCTACCTAGCTGCTGGCCAGAGTGGTGACCGGGTACACTGCCACTGGCATCGCACGACAATGCCGGGTTGGCGCAATTGGCTGACGCTGAGGTCTCAAACACCTCTGTCCGAAAGGACGTGTGGGTTCGAATCCCATACCCGGCACCACTCCAGAAGCGGACGTTCACTTTCGCGTGATCGTCCGCTTTTCGCTCCGCACGGCCAGGGCCGATCCCGCACAGTGATCGCATGTCCTTCCACAGCGCAGAGGTACGACAGCGAGCGCTCACCCTGCTGCGGGATGGTGCCAGGAATACGGACGTGGCCCGCAACCTTGACATCCCTCTGGGCACGGTCAGTTACTGGAAGCACATGGACCGTGCGAAACGCGGGGAATGTGCAGGCCGGAAGGTTCGGGCCTGCCCACGGTGCGATGGGCGTGAGCTCGACACGTCGGCGTACGCGTATCTCCTCGGTCTCTACCTCGGCGACGGCCACATCAGCCGGCCCCGACAACACCGAACCGCGAGCCTGCGGATCACTCTCGACAATGCGCGGCCAGGCGTGCAGCAGGAGGCCGAAGCATCCGTGCGTGCGGTATTTCCGGACAACGCGACGTGCTGGGTCCAGAAGATCGGGTGCCGCGATCTCAAGGTCTGCTTCAAGCACCTCGTCTGCCTCTTCCCGCAGCATGGGCCTGGCAGGAAGCACGAACGACGCATCATTCTCGAAGCCTGGCAACAGGAGATCGTCGAGGGCCACCCCTGGCGCCTCCTCCGGGGGATGATCCATTCCGATGGCTCGCGGATCACCAACTGGACGGCGAAGACAATCGGCGGCCGGACGAAGCGGTACGAGTACCCCCGCTACTTTTTCACCAATACGTCAGACGACATCGTGCGGCTGTACACCGACGCGCTGGACCGCGTGGGTGTGCCCTGGCGGAGCAGGCGCCGGACGACAGGGGCGCAGGACATCTCCGTGGCACGGCGTGAGGCCGTCGCCCTGGTGGACGCCCACGTGGGTCCCAAGCACTGACCGCCGTCGCCCGGCCCCGGTCGCAGGTCCCGTGTCAGGTCAGGTTCTTCGGGGGCCAGTTGAGGATCCTCTTCGGGCGGGGTGGGGCGTAGGTGCGCACCTTGGAGGTGGAGAGGCCGAGGCGGACCAGGGACTCGGCGATCGTGACGGCGGCGGCCACGCCGTCCACGACGGGGACGCCGGTCCGCTCGACGACGCGCTCGGCGAGGCCGGCCATGCCGCCGCAGCCCAGGCAGATCACCTCGGCGCGGTCGTCCTCGACCGCGCGGGCCGCCTGCTCGACGATCGCCTCGACGGTGTTCTCCTCGTCCTCCTCCAGGGCGAGGACGGGGAGTCCGCTGGCCCGCACGGAGGCGCAGCGGGCGCTGAGGCCGGCGGCGTGCAGCCGTTCCTCGATCAGCGGGACCGTGCGGTCGAGGGTGGTGACGACGGAGTAGCTGCGGCCGAGGTACATCGCGGTGGTCGCGGCGGCCTCGGTGATGTCGACGACGGGGACGTCGAGGAGTTCCTGGAGGCCCTCGCGGCCGTGCTCGCCGTAGCCGGCCTGGATGACGGCGTCGAACGGCTCCGGGTGGGCGCGGACGGTCTCCATGACCGCGATCGCGGCGAGGTAGCTCTCGTAGTTGCCCTCGACGGACTCGGCTCCGAAGGCGGGGGTGAGGGGGACGATCTCGGTGCCGGGCGAGGCCGCGGCGGCCGCCTGGCGGCCGATGGCGTCGGTGATCGACGGCGTGGTGTTGACGTTGACGACGAGGATGCGCATGGGGCGGCTTTCGGTGGGGTGGGCGGGTGGCCGGCTCATTCGGCGGGGACGGCGATGGCCTCGCCGTCCACGTCCCGGATCGGGGCGGTGCGGTCGGCGACGACCGCGTACACCGCGGCGCCGAGGACGGCGCCGACGAACCAGGAGAAGCCGGCGACGGCGTGGAAGGACGGCACGAGGGCGACCGCGACGGCGACGGCGGCGCTGGGCACGAAGGCGGCGACGGCCCGCGGGTTGAAGCCGCGGCGGTAGTGGTACTCGCCGTCCGGGTCCTCGCTGTAGAGGTCGGGCACGTTGACCCTGGCCTTCCTGAGCAGCCAGTAGTCGGCCATGATCACGCCGAAGAGGGGGCCGAGGAGGGCGCCGAGTCCGCCGAGGAAGTAGTTGACGACGACCGGGCTGTCGTAGAGGTTCCAGGGCAGGATCACGAGGCCGAGGACCGCGCTGACCACGCCGGCCCTGCGGAAGTCGAGCCTGCGCGGGAAGAGGTCGATGAGGGCGTAGATCGGCGCCACGAAGTTGGCCAGCAGGTTGACCGCGACGGTGAGGGCGATCAGCGCGAGCGAGGCGGCCGCCAGGAGCGCCATGTTCGGGATGGTCCGGACGATGTCGGTGGGGCTGGTGACGACCCGGCCGTCGAGCGTGAACTGGGCGCCGCTGAGGACGACCACGATGACGGCGAAGAAGAGCATGTTCACCGGGATGCCGACGACGTTGCCGCGGACGATCGAGGCGCGGCTGCGGGCGGAGCGGGTGAAGTCGCAGAAGTTGAGGACGAAGGTGCCGTAGATGACCACCCACAGCGCGGCGGCCTGGAGGATCTGGAGCCACATCTCGCCGCCGGTGAGCGGGGCGTCGACGGAGAAGGAGATCGAGCCGTCGGCGCGGACGAACATCCAGACGGCGAGGGCGCACATGGCGATCAGGGTGGTCGGCGCGGCGAAGGCCATGTAGCGGCGGATCATCTGCATGCCGTAGCTGACGATGGCGAGCTGGACGGCCCAGAGGGCGAGGAAGGTGGTCCAGCCGAGGGCCGACTGGCCGAGGAAGGTGTTCTCGTCCAGGGGGCGCAGGCCGGGGAACATCGCGATCAGCAGGGCGCCGAGGACGGTGGAGGCCAGGTAGGTCTGGATGCCGAACCAGGCGATGGCGACGACGGCGCGGACGGCGGCGGGGATCTTGGCGCCGCGGATGCCGAAGGCGATGCGGCTCATGACCGGGAAGGGGACGCCGGTCTTGTGGCCCATGAAGCCGGAGAGGGTGAGCAGCAGGAAGAGCAGGACCGAGGCGAGGACGAAGGCCGCCAGGATGCCCCAGACGTTGAGGCCGAGGGCGAAGAGGCCGAGGGCGAAGGCGTAGTTGCCGAGGCTGTGCACGTCGTTGGCCCAGAGGGTGAAGACGTTGTACGCGCCCCAGCGCCGGCCTTCCTTCTTGGTGGGGGCCAGGTCGTAGGTGTAGAGGACGGAGCCGGCGGTCCCGTCGGTGGTCCCGGTCCCGTCGGTGGTCCCGGTCCCGTCGGTGGTCCCGGTCCCGTCGGTGGTCCCGGTCCCGTCGGTGTTCCCGGTCTCGTCGGTGTTCCCGGTCCCGGGCGGCCGGGTGGCGTCCACGGCAGTCATCAAGGGCCCTCGCGTGTGCTCGGGGGCCGCCGCGGGACCCGTGGGCGCGCTTCGGGGGAAGCGGCTCCCGGCAGGGGGTCCGGGCGGCCGGTGGAGGTAGGGGGCGGGGTTGGAGCATTCCACAAAGTGGAAGTTGCTTTCCGCCCGACAGAACGTAGTTTTCGCCAGGAGCAGCCGTCAAGGGTTCCGGAGGCGTCACTTCCAGCTTGGTATCCGACCTGACCGGAAACGCGAGAACCCCGCCACCGAAAGCCTGGTGGCGGGGTTCTTCTTGGTATACCGTCGCGCGTACGCGAGGTCCGCGGGCTAGGAGAGCGGGTCTCCGATGTGGTGGACGCGGACCAGGTTGGTGGAGCCGGAGACCCCGGGCGGGGAGCCGGCCGTGATCACCACGATGTCGCCCTTCGCGCAGCGTCCGATCCGCAGCAGCTCCTCGTCGACCTGGGCGACCATCGCGTCCGTGGAGTCGACGTGCGGGCCGAGGAAGGTCTCCACGCCCCACGTCAGGTTGAGCTGCGAGCGGGTCGCCGGCTCCGGGGTGAAGGCCAGCAGCGGGATCGGCGAGCGGTAGCGGGAGAGCCGCCGCACGGTGTCGCCGGACTGGGTGAAGGCGACGAGGAACTTCGCGCCGAGGAAGTCGCCCATCTCGGCGGCGGCGCGGGCCACCGCGCCGCCCTGGGTGCGCGGCTTGTTCCGTTCGGTCAGCGGCGGCAGCCCCTTGGCGAGGACGTCCTCCTCCGCGGCCTCCACGATCCGGCTCATGGTGCGGACCGTCTCGATCGGGTGGCGGCCGACGCTGGTCTCGCCGGAGAGCATCACGGCGTCGGTGCCGTCGATGACGGCGTTGGCGACGTCGGACGCCTCGGCGCGGGTCGGCCGGGAGTTCTCGATCATCGAGTCGAGCATCTGGGTGGCGACGATGACCGGCTTGGCGTTGCGCTTCGCCAGCTTCACCGCGCGCTTCTGGACGATCGGGACCTGCTCCAGCGGCATCTCGACGCCGAGGTCGCCGCGGGCGACCATGATGCCGTCGAAGGCGGCGACGATCTCCTCGATGTTCTCGACCGCCTGCGGCTTCTCGATCTTGGCGATGACCGGAAGGCGGCGGCCCTCCTCGTCCATGATCCGGTGGACGTCCTCGATGTCCCGGGCGGAGCGGACGAAGGAGAGGGCGATGACGTCGGCGCCGATGCGCAGCGCCCAGCGGAGGTCCTCGACGTCCTTCTCGGAGAGCGCGGGGACGGAGACGGCGACGCCCGGCAGGTTGAGCCCCTTGTGGTCGGAGACCATGCCGCCCTCGACGACCCGGGTGTGGACGCGGGGGCCGTCGACGGAGGTGACCTCCAGGGTGACCCGGCCGTCGTCGACGAGGATCCGCTCACCGGCGGTGACGTCCTCGGCGAGGCCGGAGTAGGTGGTGCCGCAGCAGTGGCGGTCGCCCTCCATCGGCTCGACGGTGATGGTGAAGTCGTCGCCGCGTTCAAGGAGTACCGGACCCTCGCGGAAGCGGCCGAGCCGGATCTTCGGGCCTTGAAGGTCGGCGAGGACCCCGACGCTGCGGCCGCTCTCGTCGGCCGCCTTGCGGACCCGCCGGTAACGCTCCTCGTGCTCGGCGTAGGTGCCGTGGCTGAGGTTGAAGCGGGCCACGTCCATCCCGGCCTCGATCAACGCCTTGATCTGGTCGTATGTTTCGGTGGCGGGCCCAAGGGTACAAACGATTTTCGCTCGGCGCATGAGGCGAGCCTAGGGCCTTACCCATCAGTAGCCGGTGGGCTGGGCATGACTACTCAACAACCTTTCCGTGAAACGTTGTTGACAAGACTTGAATCTGTGCGCCGGCGTGCTCCGATGAGCGTTTTCCGTGCCCCCGGACCCTCCGTCTCAGAGTGCGGGCGGCAGCATCGTGAACCGCGCCACGACCTCGGCGGTGACCGTCCGCCGCTGCGGTTCGAGGTCGAGCACCGGTGCCCCGCCCGCCTCCTCCGCCGCGTACCCGACCGCCATCGGCGCGAAGCCGCCGCCCCTCGGCATGCCCGGCTCCGGCAGCCCGGCGTCCGAGAGTTCGAGGAGTGAGCCCAGCGAGGTGCCGAGCGCCTCCGCGTAGGCCCGCGCCCTGCGCACGGCCTCCGCGACCGCCAGCCGGCGCGCCTGCGCGTACGCCTCCGAGTCCGGGCGCAGCTCCCACCACGGCCCGTCCACCTCCGTCTGCTCCCGGTCCGCGAGCTCCGGCACCAGCTCGCCGAGGACCGTGAGGTCGGTGAGCTCGACGCCGATCCGCACCCGTCCCCGGTAGGCCCGCACCTGCTCGCCCCTCCCCCGGCGGGACGGCTCGGGGGCGATCGAGAAGCCGCCCGTCTCCACCTTCCCCACCGCGGTGCCGCGCGCCCTGAGGAGGCCGAGGACCTCGGTGTTGCGGCGGGTGAGGTCGGCGAGCACGGCGGAGCGGTCGCCGCCCCGCGCGGAGACGGTCAGCCAGAACCGGGCCAGCTCCGGCTCGACCTCCAGGCGGCCCTCGCCCCGGACCGTCACCTGGGGCGCCGCGGGGGTGGGGTGGGTGTGCGTCACGGCGGACTCCTCCGGGCCGGGGATCGGTGGCATACGAACACTTTCCCACTCCGTAACCCGATAGGGCTGTTGCCGCGGATGCGTCTGAGCCAGAATCTACGCGCGTTGTGCACCTGAGACAGCGCCACGAACCGAGGAGTACACACATGCCGCTGAACCGCCGGACCTTCCTGGAGAGCTCCGCCGCCATCGGAGCGGGAGCCGCCCTCACCGCCGGTGCCGCCTCCCCCGCGGCGGCCCAGGACCGCCGTCCCAGGCCGGCCAAGCGGTACTCCTTCACCGTCATGGGCACCACCGACCTGCACGGCAACGTCCTCAACTGGGACTACTTCACGGACAAGGAGTTCGACGACAAGGCCCACAACGACGTCGGCCTCGCCAAGATCTCCACCCTGGTGAACCAGGTCCGCGCGGCCAAGGGGCGCCGCAACACGCTCCTCATCGACGCGGGCGACACCATCCAGGGCACCCAGCTCTCGTACTACTACGCCAAGATCGACCCGATCACGAAGGCCGGCGGCCCGGTCCACCCGATGGCCCAGGCCATGAACGCCATCGGATACGACGCCGCCGCGCTCGGCAACCACGAGTTCAACTACGGCATCCCGGTGCTGCGGAAGTTCGAGGAGCAGTGCGACTTCCCGCTGCTCGGCGCCAACGCGCTCGACGCGAAGACGCTGCGCCCCGCCTTCCCGCCGTACAGCATCCACCGGCTGCGCACCCCGCACGGCAAGGACGTCAAGGTCGCGGTCCTCGGCCTCACCAACCCCGGCATCGCCATCTGGGACAAGGCCAACGTCAGCGGGAAGATGGTCTTCCCCGGCCTGGAGGAGCAGGCCGCGAAGTGGGTGCCGAAGCTGCGCTCCCTGGGTGCCGACGTCGTCGTCGTCTCCGCGCACTCCGGCTCCAGCGGCACCTCCTCCTACGGTGACCAGCTCCCGCACATCGAGAACGCCGCCGGGCTCGTCGCCGAGCAGGTCCCCGGCATCGACGCGATCCTCGTCGGGCACGCCCACACCGAGATCCCCGAGTACCGGATCGCCAACAAGGAGACCGGCAAGGAGGTCGTCCTCTCCGAGCCGCTGAAGTGGGGCCAGCGCCTCACCCTCTTCGACTTCGACCTCGTGTGGGAGAAGGGCCGCTGGACGGTGGAGAAGGTCGCCGCCCAGGTCCTGAACTCGAACACGGTCGAGGAGGACCCGAAGATCACCGGCCTGCTCTCCGACGAGCACAAGAAGGTCGTGGAGTACGTCAACACGGTCATCGGCACCTCCACCGCCGTCATGACCACGGCCGACGCGCCGTGGAAGGACGAGCCGATCATCGACCTGATCAACGTCGTCCAGGCGGAGACGGTGAAGGCGGCGCTGGCCGGCGGCGCGTACGCCGCCCTGCCGGTGCTCTCGCAGGCGTCCTGCTTCTCCCGGACCGCCCGCATCCCGGCCGGGCAGATCACCATCAAGGACGCCGCCGGCCTCTACCCCTTCGAGAACACCCTGGAGGCCCGCCTGATGACGGGCGCCCAGCTGAAGGAGTACCTGGAGTACTCGGCGAAGTACTACGTCCAGACCCCGGCGGGCGTCCCCGTCGACACCGCGAAGCTCACCAACGCGGACAACACCCCGGACTACAACTACGACGCCGTCTCCGGGCTGGCCTACGAAATCGACATCGCGAAGCCGGCCGGGCAGCGGATCACCGGCCTCTCCTTCGAGGGCAAGCCCCTCGACCCGGCCGCGACGTTCGTCCTCGCCGTCAACAACTACCGCGCCAGCGGCGGCGGCGCCTTCCCGCACGTCGCCAAGGCCCAGCAGCTGTGGGCGAACTCGGACGAGATCCGCAACACGATCATCCAGTGGGTGCGGGCCAAGGGGACGGTCGACCCGGGGCAGTTCGCGTCCGTGGACTGGAAGCTGACCCGGGACGGCGTGCCGGTCTTCTGATTCCTACTGCTGCACGAGAGGCGTCAGCTTCCGGCCCTGGGCCGGAACGCTCGGCGCCTCTCGCGCGTCCAGGCCGAAACGGGTGAAGGCGGTCCGGCCCGGCAGCGGGTACGGCTCCTTCCCCGTGACCGTGTTGAGGATGACCGCGCTGCGCCAGGCGGCGAGACCCAGGTCGGGGGCGCCCACGCCATGGGTGTGGCGCTCGGCGTTCTGCACGTACACGGCGCCGGTGACCGACGGGTCGAGCACCAGCCGGTACCGCTCGTCGACCTTCGCCCGGCCCGCCGCGTCGTGCCGCAGATACGGGTCGAGGCCGGCCAGCATCCGGTCCACCGGACGCTCCCGGTAGCCGGTGGCGAGGACGACGGCGTCGGTGGTGAGCCGGGAGCGGGTGCCCTGCTGGACGTGCTCCAGGTGCAGCTCGACCTGGGTGGTGGCGACCCGGCCCGCCGTGCGGACCCGGACGCCGGGGGTGAGGACGGCGTCCGGCCAGCCGCCGTGCAGGGTGCGGCGGTAGAGCTCGTCGTGCAGCGCGGCGATGGTGTCCACGTCGATGCCCTTGTGCAACTGCCACTGGCGGGGCATCAGTTCGCCCCGGACCGGCTCGGGCAGGGCGTGGAAGTAGCGGGTGTAGTCGGGCGTGAAGTGCTCCAGGCCCAGCTTCGAGTACTCCATGGGCGCGAACGCCTCGGTGCGGGAGAGCCAGCTGATCCGCTCGGCACCGACCGGGCGGGCCCGCAGCAGGTCGAGGAAGACCTCGGCGCCGGACTGGCCGGAGCCGATGACGGTGACGTGGCCGGCGGCGAGCAGCCGCTCCCGGTGGGCGAGGTAGTCGGCGGCGTGGATCACCGGCACGCCGGGGGCGTCGGCGAGCGGCCGCAGCGGCTCGGGGACGTACGGCTCGGTGCCGACGCCCAGGACCACGTTCCGGGTGTAGGCGCGGCCGAGGGCGGCGGCCTCGCCGTCCTGGTCGAGCTGGGTGAAGTCGACCTCGAAGAGCTTCCGTTCCGGGTTCCAGCGGACCGAGTCGACCTGGTGGCCGAAGTGCAGGCCGGGGAGGCGCTCGCTGGCCCAGCGGCAGTAGGCGTCGTACTCGGCGCGCTGGATGTGGAACTTCTCGGCGAAGTAGAAGGGGAAGAGCCGCTCGCGGGACCTCAGGTAGCTGAGGAAGGACCAGGGGCTGGCCGGATCGGCGAGCGTCACCAGGTCGGCGAGGAAGGGGACCTGGAGGGTGGCGCCCTCGATGAGGAGGCCCGGGTGCCAGTGGAAGGCGGGGCGCTGCTCGAAGAAGGCCGCGGCGAGCCCGCCGGGGACGCCGTCGGCGAGGGCGGCGAGCGAGAGGTTGAACGGGCCGATGCCGACGCCCACCAGATCGTGCGGGCGGTCGAGGTCCTGCTGAGGGGTGCTGCCGGTCATCGGTCGCTGTCGCCTTCCACGAGGGTGATGAGCTGGGCCAGGTCGTCGGGGGTGGTGTGCGGGTTGAGGAGGGTGGCCTTCAGCCAGAGGCGGCCGTCCGCCTCGGCGCGGCCGAGGACGGCCCGGCCGTCGGCGAGGAGGGTGCGGCGGAGGGCCGCCACCCGCGCGTCCTCGGCGCCGGCGGGGCGGAAGAGGACGGTGGTGAGGGCGGGCCGGGCCCGCAGCTCCAGGCCGGGGGCCTTCTCGACCAGGTCGGCCAGGTCCTGGGCGCGCTCCATGCACAGGTCCACCAGGGCGCCGAGCCCGGAGCGGCCGAGGGCGCGCAGGGTGACGGCCGCCTTGAGGACGTCGGGGCGGCGGGTGGTGCGCAGGGAGCGGCCGAGGAGGTCGGGGAGGCCGGCCTCGGTGTCGTCGCCGGCGTTGAGGTAGTCGGCGGTGTGGGCGAGGGCGGTGAGGTCCCCGGCGTCGCGGACGGCGAGGATTCCCGCGGCGACCGGCTGCCAGCCGAGCTTGTGCAGGTCGAGGGTGACGGTACGGGCCCGGTCCAGGCCCGCCAGGAGGTGCCGGTGGGTGCGGCTGAGGAGGAGCGGGCCGCCGTAGGCCGCGTCGGCGTGGAGCTCGGCGCCGTGCGCGGCGCAGACGTCGGCGAGTTCCGGCAGCGGGTCGATCAGCCCCTCGTCGGTGGTGCCGGCGGTGGCGGTGAGGAGGACGGGACCGTCCAGGCCGGCGAGGACGCGGGCCACGGCCTCCGGGTCGAGGACGCCCCGCGGAGTGGGGACGGTGACCGGCTCGGGGAGCCCGAGGAGCCAGGCGGCGCGGCGGACGGAGTGGTGGGCGTGGGCGCCGGCGACGGTGGTGAGGGCGGTTCCGTGCCGTTCGCGGGCGAGGAGCAGGGCCAGCTGGTTGGCCTCGGTGCCGCCGGTGGTGACGAGCGCGTCGGGGCGGGCGGCCCGCGGGAAGACCTCGGCGGCGAGGGCGGCGGTGACCTCCGCCTCCAGGGCGGAGGCGGCCGGCGCCTGGTCCCAGGAGTCCATGGAGGGGTTGAGGGCGGCGGCGGCCAGGTCGGCGGCGGCGGCCACGGCGAGCGGCGGGGTGTGCAGATGGGCGGCGCACAGCGGGTGGGCGGGGTCGGCGGCTCCCGCGGCGACCAGATGGACCAGGGTGCGCAGGGCCTCGTCCGGTCCGCTGCCGGTCTCGGGGAGGACGGTTCCGAGGGTGGCGCGGACCCGTGCCGTGATCGCTCCGGGCCCGCCGGCGGGCAGCGGGCCGCCGCGTTCCTCCGCGCCGGTGCGCAGGGCGTCCAGGGCGATCCCGAGGAGGCGGCTGAGCGGAGTGGGCTGGGCGGCGAGGGGTGGCGGGGGTGCGGCACGCATGGACGACAGCGTGCCGGGGCCGGGCGGGGTCTGTCCGGAGACCTCGGTGACATGACCCGAACGAGGGACGGCGGCTTGCGGCCGCCCGTGCCGCGGGCCCGGCGCGGTGGAGTCGCGCCGGGCCCGCGGGCGGGGGTCAGCTCGCGCGGACGCGCAGGGCGCGGGCCAGGTCGTCGAGCTGGTCGACGAGCTTGCGGTGGAGGGCCGGGATCATGGCCCCGTCGGCGAGCCGGCGCTCGCCGAGGGCGAGGGAGGCGGCGTCGACCGCGTACGCGGGGAAGGCGTAGCGGCCGGCGGCCTCGGCCATGGCGGGGCCGCGGCGGTCGCCGAGGGCGACGGCGTCGTCGTAGAAGCGGTCCACGTACTCCTGGACGAGGTCGGCCTGTTCGGGCTGCCAGAAGCCGAGGGCGGTGGCGGTGAACAGGTAGTTCGACAGGTCGTCGGAGTCGAACATGGCCGCCCAGGCCGCGGCCTTGGCCTCCGGGTCCGGGAGGGAGGCGCGGCAGCGGGCCGCGCCCTCCTGGCCGGTGGCGCTGGGGTCGCGCGCCAGCTCGGCGGCGATGGCGGCCTCGTCGGTGGCGCCGAGGACGGCGAGCCGGGCGAGGATGCGCCAGCGCAGCTCCGGGTCGAGCTCGGGGCCGCCGTGGACGGTGCCCTCGTCGAGCCAGGTGGCGATCTGGTCGGGGGTGGTGGCGCTGTCGACGAGGGTGCGGACGGCGGTCAGGCGCAGGCCGGGGTCGTCGCCGTCCTCGGTGCGGCGGAGCAGGGCGCGGGCGATCTCGCGGAGGCCGGCGAGGGCGGCGGGGCGCTGCTCGCCGGTGACGTACCGGTCGGCGATCTGGGTGCGGGCGAAGGCCAGGACGCCCTGGACGATGCCGAGTTCGGTCTCCTCGGGGAGGTGGGCGAGGGCGGTCTCCAGGTAGGCGGCGGGCTCCAGTCCGCCGTCGCGGACCATGTCCCGCAGGCTGTTCCAGACGACGGCGCGGGCGAGCGGGTCGGGGATGCGGGAGAGGCCGCGGAGGGCGGTCTCCTCGGAGTCCTCGTCGAAGCGGAGCTTGGCGTAGGTGAGGTCGGTGTCGTTGAGGACGACGAGGGCGGGGCGGGGGCCGCCGATCCGGACGGGCTCCTGCTGCGGCACGTCGAGGGCGACGCGCTCGCGCAGGGCGAGTTCGCCGTCGGGGCGGCGGTCGTAGAGGCCGGCCTCGATGCGGTGGGGGCGGCTGCCCGCGCGGTCGACGGTGAGGTCCCAGCGGTTGCCCTCGCCGGTGAGGCGGGGGGTGAGGGTGTCGACGCCGGTGGTGCGGAGCCACTGCTCGGCCCAGGCGTGGACGTCGCGGTCGGTGGCGGCGGCGAGGTTGTCGATGAAGTCGGCGAGGGTGGCGTTGCCGAACCGGTGGCGCTTGAAGTGGATGTTGATGCCGGCGAGGAAGTCCTCCTCGCCGAGCCAGGCGACGAGCTGGCGGAGGGCGGAGGCGCCCTTGGCGTAGGAGATGCCGTCGAAGTTGAGGAGGGCGGAGGCGGTGTCGGGGACGGCCTCCGGGTCCGGGGCGACGGGGTGGGTGGAGGGGCGCTGGTCGGCGTCGTACCCCCAGGACTTGCGGGTGACGCCGAAGTCGATCCAGGTGTCGGCGAAGAGGTCGGAGCACGCCTCGTTGATGGTCTGGTAGCCCATGTACTCGGCGAAGGACTCGTTCAGCCAGATGTCGTCCCACCAGCGGAGGGTGACGAGGTCGCCGAACCACATGTGGGCCATCTCGTGGGCGATGACCATGGCGCGGGTCATCCGCTCGGTGGCGGTGACGGCGGAGCGGAAGACGAACTCGTCGCGGAAGGTGACGAGGCCGGGGTTCTCCATGGCGCCGGCGTTGAACTCGGGGACGAACGCCTGGTCGTAGGAGTCGAAGGGGTACGGCTCGTCGAACTTCTCGTGGAAGCGGTCGAAGCACGCCCGGGTGACGGCGAGGATCTCGTCGGCGTCGGCGTCGAGGTGGGGGGCGAGGGAGCGGCGGCAGTGGATGCCGAGGGGGAGTCCGGCGTGCTCGGTGCGGACCGAGTGCCAGGGGCCGGCGGCGACGCAGACGAGGTAGGTGGAGATCGGCGGGGTGGGTGCCGCGGTCCAGCGCCCTTCCTCCTGCCGCTCGGTGACGCCGTTGGAGAGGACGGTCCAGTCCTCGGGGGCGGTGACGGCGACCTCGAAGACGGCCTTCAGGTCGGGCTGGTCGAAGGCGGCGAAGACGCGCTGGACGTCCTCCATGAAGAGCTGGGTGTAGGTGTAGGACTCGCCGTCGGTGGGGTCGAGGAAGCGGTGCATGCCCTCGCCGGTGTGCGAGTAGCGCATGGTCGCGGTGAGGGTCAGCTCGTGCTCGCCCTCGGTGAGGCTCAGCGGGAGCCGGTTCTCGGTGAGGTCCGCGGGGTCGAGGGACTTGCCGTCGAGGGTGACGGAGTGCAGGGTGTCCGGCTTGACTTCGACGAAGGTGTCCCCGGCGGCGCGGGCGGTGAAGCGGATGCGGCTGGTGGACCCGAAGGTCTCGTCGCCTCCTGTGAGGTCGAGGTCCACCGCGTAGTGGTGGACGTCGAGCAGCTGGGCACGGGTCTGCGCTTCGTCGCGCGTCAGTACGGACATGGGCCCTATGCTGCCCGATCGTCCGGGCGGGGGGCAGGGGTGGTGTCGAACGGGCCCGGGAGGAGGGCCCGGCGGCGGGCCGGGGCGGACCGCCGGGCGTCAGGCGAGGCCGGTGCCGTCGAGGTGGGCGAAGGCGGCGGTGATGCGCGGACGGTCGTAGCCGGCGGGTCCCGCGGCGCCGCTGGAGACGAGGGCGGCGAGCAGCAGCCGGGCCTTGGCGGGGTCGAGCGGGCCGGCCGGGACGAGGCCGTGGTGGAGGAGGTCGTACTCGGAGCCGGGGCCGCGGTAGGTGTCGCTGAGGCCGGTGCCCGATCCGGTGCGGGAGGCGAGGACGACCGGGACGCGGCGGGCGATCCCGGCGAGGGGTTCGACGAGCCAGGAGGGGGCGTGGCCGGCACCGAAGGCGGCGACGACGAGGCCCTGGAAGCGGTCGTCGACGGCGGAGAGGAGTTCGCCGCGGTCGCCGAGGCTCAGGGTGAGCAGGGCGATCCGGACCGTGGGGTCGTAGGAGAGGCGGCAGGGCGCGGTGGGCACGGTGGGGCGGAGCAGGATCCGCGGGGTGCCCTCGACGACGGTGCCGAGGGGGCCGGCGCCGGGCGAGGCGAAGGTGGCGATCGAGGTGGTGTGGGTCTTGCGGGCGTGCCGGGCGGCGTGGATCTCGTCGGCGAGGACGACGAGGACGCCGAGACCGCGGCAGGCGGGGTCGGCGGCGACGGCGAGCGCGGCGGCGAGGTTGGCGGGGCCGTCGGCGCCGGGCAGGTCGGGGCGGCGCATGGCGCCGGTGACGGCGATGGGGGCCCGGTCCGTGGGGCAGAGCAGGTCGAGGAGGAAGGCGGTCTCCTCCAGGGTGTCGGTGCCCTGGACGACGACGACGCCGGAGCCGGCGGCGACGGCCTCGTTCACCTCTGCGGCGAGGGCGGCGAGGTCCTCGGGGGTGAGGGAGGAGGAGGGGAGCCGGCGGAAGTCCCGGAGGTCGACGTCCTCGGGCGCGCCGAGGGCGGCGAGGACCTCGGGGCCGGTCATGCGGCCCAGCTCACCGCCGCGCGCGGAGATGGTCCCGCCGAGGGTGAAGACCGTGACGCGGCTCATCAGCGTGCTCCGTCCGCGATCGTCTCGTGGTGGCGGATGACCTCGGCGATGATGAAGTTGAGGAGCTTCTCCGCGAAGGCCGGGTCCAGTTTCGCGCTCTCGGCGAGTTCGCGCAGCCGGGCGATCTGGCGGGCCTCGCGGGCCGGGTCGGCGGGCGGCAGCTGGTGCTCGGCCTTGAGGACGCCGACCTGCTGGGTGCACTTGAAGCGTTCGGCGAGCATGTGGACGACGGCGGCGTCGATGTTGTCGATCGACTCGCGCAGCCGGGTCAGCTCGGCGCGGACGGACGGGTCGATGTCGCTGGAGTCGTTCCTGGTGTCGCTCATGGTCAGCGAGCCTATCCGGAGTCCCCGGTGAGGGTCGGCGGGTGTTCGGGATCCGGTACGCGGTCGCTCCAGCCGCCGTGGACGGCCCGGCCCTGCTGGTCGCGGAAGCGGACGGGGGCGAGTCCGACCCGTCGGGTGAAGAGCCGGGAGAAGTAGGCGGGGTCGTCGTAGCCGACGCGGCGGGCGACGGCGGCGACGGGCAGTTCGGTGGCGGCGAGGAGTTCCTTGGCGCGGCCGAGCCGGACGGTGAGCAGGTAGTCCTTGGGGCTGCATCCGGCGGCGCGGCGGACGGCGGTGCGGAGTTCGGCGGCGGTCATGCCGTGCCGGGCGGCGTGTTCGGCGACGGAGAGCGGCTGGAAGGCGTCGCGGGCGAGGCCGGTGAGGACGGGGTCGCCGTCGGTGTCGGTGTCGGCGCGGGCGCGGCGCAGGGCGACGAGGAGTTCGTGGACGGCGGCGGCGGTCTCGACCTCCAGGAGCGGGTTGCCGGGGCGGGCGGCGCGGGCGATGCGGCCGATGGCGGCGCGGGCGGGGGCGGCGTCGGCGAGGGGGACGACGGGCCGGTCGGGTTCGATGTAGCCGAGTTCGGTGTAGGTGGCGGCGGCGGGTCCGGTGAAGTCGACGAAGGACTCGTCCCAGCCGGTGGCGGGGTCGGCGCCGTAGTGGTGGGGGACTCCGGGGGTGAGCCAGAGGAGGGCGGGGGCGGAGACGGGGGTGGTGCGGCCGTCCGCGGAGCGGTACCAGCCGCCGCCCGCGGAGACGAGGACGGCGACGTGGTGGTCGAGGGTGCGGGGGCCGACGACGGGGAGCCTGCCGTGCTGGAGTCCGACGCCGAGGCAGACGAGGCCGAGGCGGTGGTGGACCGGTCCGGGCGTGAAGTAGCGCATCCAGGTGTGGTACATCCGCCGGCCTGCCCTTCCCGCGCTTTCTAACGTCCAAACTGCGACGATCTTTGTCCATGGACCGGCCCGCCGCCAGGGGGTCAGGGTGAGGCCATGAGCACGTTCGCTGTGGGTGACGAGGACTTTCTGCTGGACGGGCGGCCGGTGCGGCTGCTGTCGGGGGCGCTGCACTACTTCCGGGTGCACGAGGGGCACTGGGAGCACCGGCTCGGGATGCTGCGGGCGATGGGCCTGGACTGCGTGGAGACGTACGTGCCGTGGAACCTGCACGAGCCGGAGCCGGGCCGGTACGCGGATCCGGAGGCGCTGGGCCGGTTCCTGGACGCGGTGGCGGCGGCCGGGATGCGGGCGATCGTGCGCCCGGGGCCGTACATCTGCGCCGAGTGGGAGAACGGCGGGCTGCCGCACTGGCTGACGGGGCCGCTGGGGCGGCGGGTGCGGACCCGGGATCCGGAGTTCCTGGCGGCGGTGGAGACCTGGTTCCGGCGGCTGCTGCCGCAGGTGGTGGCGCGGCAGGCGCACCGGGGCGGCCCGGTGCTGATGGTCCAGGTGGAGAACGAGTACGGGAGTTACGGGAGCGACTCCCGCTATCTGGAGTGGCTGGCGGGGCTGCTGCGGGAGTGCGGGGTGTCGGTGCCGCTCTTCACCTCGGACGGGCCGGAGGACCACATGCTGACGGGCGGTTCGGTGCCGGGGGTGCTGGCGACGGCGAACTTCGGCTCGGGCGCGGAGGAGGGTTTCGCGGTGCTGCGCCGGCACCGTCCGTCGGGGCCGCTGATGTGCATGGAGTTCTGGTGCGGCTGGTTCGACCACTGGGGCACGGAGCACGCGGCGCGGGACGCGGCGGACGCGGCGGAGGCGCTGCGGGAGGTCCTGGAGTGCGGGGCGTCGGTGAACCTCTACATGGCGCACGGGGGCTCGAACTTCGGCGGCTGGGCGGGCGCGAACCGCTCCGGCGACCTGCACGACGGCCGGCTGCTGCCGACGGTGACCTCGTACGACTACGACGCCCCGGTGGACGAGTGGGGGCGGGCGACGGAGAAGTTCCACCGCTTCCGCGAGGTGCTGGGGACGTACGCGGCGGGTCCGCTGCCGGAGGTGCCGGAGCCGCCGGCCCGGCTGGCGGCCCCGGTGCGGGCGGAGGCGGCCGGGTGGGCGTCGCTCGGCGCGGTGCTGACGGCGCTGGGCGGGGAGGAGACCGGTTCGGGGGTGCCGCCGACCTTCGAGGAGCTGGGCGTGGACCGGGGTCTGGTGCGGTACCGGTTCTCCGTGCCGGGACCGCGGCAGCCGTATCCGCTGGCGGTGACGGGGCTGCGGGACCGGGCACGGGTCTGGGTGGACGGGGTGTTCGCCGGGGTGCTCACGGAGGAGGACGCGGTGCTGCCGGAGCCGGTGGCGGGGCCGGCCGTGGTCGATCTGTGGGTGGAGTCGCTGGGCCGGGTGAACTACGGGCCGCGGCTCGCCGAGCCGAAGGGGATCACCGGCGGGCTGCTGCACGAGCGGCAGTACGTGCACGGGGTGCGGGCCCGGGGGCTGCGGCTCGACGCGTTCACGGCGGAGGCGGTGGCCGGGGTGCCGTTCGGGGCGGTGCCGGAGGGCGGCGGGCCGGGCCTGTACCGGGCCGTCGCGGAGGTGGCGGGCGCCGGGGACGCGGAGCTGCGGCTGCCGGGCGCGGGCCGGGGCTTCGTCTGGGTGAACGGCTTCTGCCTGGGCCGGTACTGGCCGTCGGAGGGGCCGCAGGAGGGGTTGTTCGTGCCGGGTCCGGTGCTGCGGGAGGGCGCGAACGAGGTGTGGGTGCTGGAGCTGGAGGGGGACGGCGCCGGGCGGGTGGAGCTGGCCTGAACCGGGCCCGGACGGCAAAGGCCCCGGGGGCGTGCGGGTCGCGCCGGGCGGGGTGTGCCCGGACGGGGAGGGGCCGGGTGGCGCGGGACCGGGCGGGCGTGCCCGGACGGGGAGGGGCCCCGGGGCGCTGTGCCGCCCCGGGGCCCCCGTCCGTGGGGTTACAGCGTGGCCGCGGCGGACTTGATCGCGGCGGCGAAGGTCGAGACCTCCGTGTAGACGCCGGGGTAGCCGGCGCGGGCGCAGCCCTCGCCCCAGCTCACGATGCCGACCTGGATCCAGGCGCCGGCGTTGTCCTTGCGGAACATCGGGCCGCCCGAGTCGCCCTGGCAGGTGTCGACGCCGCCCTGGCTGTAGCCGGCACAGATCTCCTCGGACGGAACGAGGTCGCTGCCGTAGGAGGACTGGCAGGAGGCGTCCGAGACGAACGGGACGTTCGCCTTGAGCAGGTAGCGCTGCTGGGCGCCGCCCTCGCGGGCCGCGCCCCAGCCGGCCACGGTGAAGGTGCCGCTGTTGTACGCGGTGGTCTCGGCGATCTTCAGGGTGGGCAGCGAGGTGATGGGGCTGGCCAGCTTGATGAGGGCCCAGTCCTTGCCCTTGCCGTTGTAGCCGGGGGCCTGGAGGACCTTGGTGGAGCGGACCTTGATGGCGCTGCTCGACTGGAGGTCCACGACGCCGGCGGTGGCGGTGATGGAGGTGTTGTTGCCGGAGCCGCTGACGCAGTGGGCCGCGGTGAGGACGACCTGCGGGCTGATCAGGGAACCGCCGCAGCCCATCGACAGCCGGACCATCCAGGGGAACTCGCCCTGGGCGGCGCGGGTGCCGCCGACGACGGGCGCGGGGGCGGCGGTGGCGGAGGAGACGGGCTGGAGGCTGAGCGCGGCGAGCGCGACGGCGCCGGCGGCGGCGAGTTTCTGCAGGGTGCGGACGAGTCGGTTCTTCTGCACGGTCTGCCTTCTCTCGTGGGGGGTTCATGGGGGGTGCGGCCCTGACGGCGGGTCGCGCACGGGGACCGCGGGCGGCGACCCTCGGTGTGACATGCGCCCGTCAAGGCATGTCCGGATTATGGACAGCCCTCAACTGCCGCCACAAGGAAGCCTTTTCGGCCAGACGTCACGAGCGGACCGTACAGTGGGGAGCGAGGGGGAACGCCCATGACGGACCGCCACAGGGCCGACCGGGTCGGCCGGGACACCCACGGGGTGGAGCACGGCTTCCCCCACCGCGAGGCCGTACGGGCCTCGCTCACCGCGCTCTACCGGCGCGTCGGCCCCACCGGCGTCGGCCGCTACCCGACCAGCGTGGCCGCCGCCGACGTGACCCTCGGCGCCGGTGAGGACCCCCTGCTCGGCGCCACCCGGGTCGCCGGGGTCCTGGTGCGCCACCTGCGGCTCCCGGAGGCCCCGGCGGTGGTGTCCTTCCGGCGGATGGAGCACGCCGCCACCGTCGAACCCGCCGCGGGACCCGAGTACGTCGTCGAGCTCAACGAGCGCTTCCGGGCCCGCCCCCGGGACATCGGCGCGGCCCTCGCCCACGAGATCACCCACGTCCTGCTGCACCGGCTGGACCTGGGCTTCCCCGACACCGGGCGGAACGAGATCCTCACCGACGTGGTGACCGCCTACCTCGGCGCCGGCTGGCTGCTTCTCGACGCCTTCCGCCAGGACGGGGCCGAGAGCCAGAAACTCGGCTACCTGACGCCCGAGGAGTTCGGCTGGGTGCTCGCCCAGCGGGCCGAGCTCTTCGGCGAGGACCCCTCGCCGTGGTTCACCAGCGCCGTCGCCTACGAGGCGTGGCGGCGCGGCCGGGCCGAGGCCGACCGGGAGCGGCGGCTGCCCCCGCTGGCCGGGGCGGGCTGGGCCGACCGCCGCCGCTACGTCCGCGAGCGGCGCCTGGGCCGGGCCGCGCCCGGCGCCCCGTACGCCTTCGACGGCGGCGCCCCGGCGACCGGCGTCGCCTTCCCCTGCCCCGTCTGCCGGCAGCGGCTCCGCGTCCCGGCCGGCCGGAGCCTCAGGGCCCGCTGCCGGCTGTGCGGGACGGTCCTCGACTGCGCCGGATGACCGTGCCGCCGGACCGAAAATGCCGCGCCTCCCCCGCTCCCGGACGGAACAATGCGGACATGACACGGAGTTTCGAGGACCTGGTGGCGGAGGCCGAGGCGGCGCCGATGGAGGGCTGGGACTTCTCCTGGCTCGACGGGCGGGCCACCGAGGAGCGGCCCTCCTGGGGCTACCAGCGGCTGCTGGGCGAGCGCCTGGGCGCGGCCACCGCCGCGCTGGACGTGCAGACCGGCGGCGGGGAGGTGCTGGCCGGGGCCGGGAAGCTGCCGCCGCTGACGGCGGCCACCGAGTCCTGGCCGCCGAACGTGGCGAAGGCGACCCGGCTGCTGCACCCGCTCGGCGCGGTCGTCGTCCACGACGAGGACGAGCCGCCGCTGCCCTTCGGCGACGCCGCCTTCGACCTGGTCGTCAGCCGCCACCCGGTGACCGTGTGGTGGGCCGAGATCGCCCGGGTGCTGCGGCCCGGCGGCACGCACTTCTCCCAGCAGGTGGGCCCGGCCAGCGTCTTCGAGCTGGTCGAGTACTTCCTCGGACCGCTGCCGGAGGAGGTCCGCCGGGCCCGGCACCCCGAGGACGCGCGGCGGGACGCCCAGGCGGCCGGCCTGGAGGTCGTCGACCTGCGGGCGGAGGAGCTGCGGACCGAGTTCCGGGACATCGGCGCCGTGGTCTGGTTCCTGCGGAAGGTGATCTGGATGGTGCCCGGATTCACCGTGGAGGCGTACCGGGACCGGCTGCGGGAGCTGCACGGACGGATCGGCGGGGAAGGGCCGTTCGTGGCCACGACGACCCGGTTCCTCATCGAGGCGCGCAAGCCCTGAGCCGGCCGGAACGGATTTGCGCCGGGACCCGACGGCGGGTCAGGGTCGTTCCATGACGACGCTGTTCGACGCCATCACGAGCGGGGACGAGGACGCGGTCGTCCGGGCCCTGCGCGCGGGGGCCGACCCCGAGTCCACCGACGACGGGGAGACCGCCCTCTACCGGGCGGCGGTCGCCGGCGAACCGGCGATCGTCCGGCTGCTGCTCGCCGCCGGCGCCGATCCCGCCCGGGCGAGCGGTCCCGGCGCCGGCGACCTCCCGCTCTGCGGCGCGGCCTGCGGCGGGGCCGCGGGGACGGTACGGGCGCTGCTCGCCGCGGGCGCGCCGCCCGACCAGGAGGAGGAGTTCGGCTTCACCGCGCTCGCCTGGGCGGTGCGGCTCGGCCACGCGGAGACCGTACGGGTCCTGCTCGACCACGGCGCCGACCCCGACCGCCCCGGCCCCGACGGCCTCGCCCCGCTGGCCGCCGCCGCCCGGCGCGGCTCCACCGCCTGCGTACGGGCGCTGCTCGACCACGACGCGCGGGGCGCGGCGCCGGCCCTGCGGGAGGCGCGGCGGTGGATCGGCGTGGACATGGCGGCCGAGCTGCGGCGCGGCCTGGTCGCGGGGAACGACAGCGGGGAGACGTACGAGGCCGTGGTCCGGCGGGTCCGGGAGGACGGCGGCGTCACCGTGGTCGTCGAGCTGCTGCGGGAGGACGGCCGGCCCGGGCGCGGCGACGAACGGCAGACCGGGCACGCGGCCGTCGCGACCCTCCTGGAGGCGGCGCTCGGCCGGCGCACCCCGCACGAGGAGCTGGCGGCCCGGGCGCTGCGCCCCGGAGACCCGGAGCTCGACGACTGGACGACGGCGGTGGCCGAACTCGCCGGGCGGGCCGACGAGGAGACCTTCGTGGCGGCGGCCGCCTGGTGCGCCTACCGGGATCCGCTGCGGCGGGCGCTCGGCGCCCGGGTCCTCGGCGCGCTGCCGGGGTTCGCGGCGAGCGCGGTGCCGGTGCTGCGGCGGCTGGCGGCGGAGGTGACGGGCCCGGCGCGGGAACCGGTCCTGTCGGTGGTGACGGCGCTCGGGGCGTGCGCGGACCCGGCGGCCGTGCCGGAGCTGCTGGCCGCCGCGGCCCACCCGGACCCCGAGGTGCGGCGGGCGGCGGCCGGCGCGCTGGCGGGGCTCGTGCCGGCCGGGGACATGGACGCGCTGGGGGTGCTACTCGGGCTGAGCCGGGACGGGGACGCGCGGGTGCGGGACTGGGCGGTGCTGGCCCTCGCCGAACTGCCGGACGACACACCGCTGGTGCGGGAGGCGCTGGCGGAACGGCTCGCGGACCCGGACCCGGAGACGGCGGCGGAGGCGGCCCGGGGGCTCGCGATCCGGCAGGACCCGCGGGCGGTGGACGCGCTGGCGGCGGTCCTGGCGGACGGCGACGCGGACGGCGCTCCCCGCGAGACGGCCCTGGCCGCCCTGGAGTTCGTGCGCGACGCCCGGGTCCGGACCCGGCTGGAGTGGATCCCCCCGCGCGGTCACTGACCGGCGCGGGGGGGGCGGGTCGCTCGTTCTCGGTCACGGCCGCCCGCGGCGGGCCGGGGCTCGGCGGCCCGGCGAGGGCGCGGGCGCCGAGGCCCGCGGCAGGGCGGCCTGTCGAGGACACGTGGCAGGGCTGCGCCTAGGCTCCGTACACCGCCTGCGGGGGCTCCGCGAGGGCCAGGAGCTTGCGGGCGGTGTCGCCGGCCTCCGCCGGGGTCCGGCGGCCGCCGCTGGACTCGCTCGGGCCCGGGCGCCAGCCCTCCATCACCGTCATCCGGCCCCCCTCGACCTCGAAGACCCGGCCGGTGACGCCCGCCGAGCCCGCCGAGCCGAGCCAGACCACCAGCGGCGAGACGTCCTCGGGGAGGGCCTGGAGGCCGTCGAAGACCTGCTCGGTCATCCGGGTGCGGGCGGCCGGGGCGATGGCGTTGACCTGGACGCCGTACCGGGCGAGTTCGGCGGCGGCGACCAGGGTGAGGCCGACGACGGCCGCCTTGGCCGCCGCGTAGTTGCCCTGCCCGACGCTGCCGAGGAGCCCGGCGCCGGAGGTCGTCTGCACGACCCGCGCCTCGGGCGTGCGCCCGGCCTTCGCCTCGGCCCGCCAGTGCGCGGCGGCGTACCGCAGCGGCAGGAAGTGGCCCTTGGCGTGGACGCGCATCACGGCGTCCCAGTCCTTCTCGTCGAGGTTGACCAGCATCCGGTCGCGCAGGAAGCCGGCGTTGCAGACCAGGGTGTCGAGCCGGCCGAAGGCGTCCAGGGCGGCGGTGACGAGCGAGGCGGCGCCCTCGGTGGAGGCGATGTCGCCGCCGTGGGCGACGGCCTCGCCGCCGGCGGCCCTGATCTCCTCGACGACGGCGGTGGCCGGGCTGTCGGGTCCGGGCGTGCCGTCGAGGCCGACGCCCAGATCGTTGACGACGACCCGGGCGCCCTCGGCGGCGAAGGCGAGCGCGTGCGCCCGCCCGAGTCCGCGGCCCGCTCCGGTGACGACCACCACGCGCCCTTCGCAGATCCCCATCTCGACTCCCCTTCAAGGCTGTTTGGACATCACGACTGTTCCCGCCGTACGGGCTTCCGCACACCACGGCCGTGCGGACGTCACGGCCGCCCGGACCTCGCGGCCGCCCGGACGGGGGCGGGCACGACCCTCCCGCCCGGCCCCGTCGACTGCTACCTTCCTCCCCGGGAGGCCGCCTAACAAGCGTTTGGTTGAAAGTGTCCCGGGCGCTGCCGCGCGCCTCCGCCCGCACCCCTTCCCCCCTCAGTAAGGGAGTCCGCCATGTCTCTGTCGAGACGCGCACTGCTGAGCACCGCCGGAGCCGCCGCCGTCGTGGCGGCGGTCGCCCCGCCCGCCGCCGCGGCCCGCCCCCACTCCCCCGGCCCCCTCCGGCAGATCCCCCTCCAGGGCGCGGTGAACGTCCGCGACCTGGGCGGATACCGCACCCACGACGGCGAGCGGGTCCGGCACGGCCTCGTCTACCGGGCCGACCACCTCGGCAAACTGACCGACGCCGACCTGACCACCCTCGGCGGGCTCGGGCTCTCCCGGGCGATCGACTTCCGGATCCCGCTGGAGGTCGCCTCCGACGGGGCCGACCGGCTGCCCGCCGGGGTGACCGCCGTCTCCCGGCCGATCACCGACAACGGCCTCTTCGGGCAGCTGCACGCCGTGATCGGCTCACGCGACCCGGTCCGGCAGGAGGAGGCCCTGGGCGGCGGCCGGGCTGCCGCCTTCATGGCGGCCGTGTACCGCACCTTCGTCACCGACCCCGCGAACCGGGACGCCTTCGGGCGGACCCTGCGCGAACTCGCCGCACCCGGCTCCGGCCCGGTGCTCTACCACTGCACCTCGGGCAAGGACCGCACCGGCTGGACGAGCTGGCTGGTCCTGCGGCTCGTCGGCGTGCCGGAACGCCTCGCCACCGAGGACTACCTGGCCTCCAACACGATCCGCGCCGCGCACGACGCCCGGGTCCGCGAGGGCCTTCGGCAGTCCGGCCTGATGCGGAACCCCGAACTGATCGTGCCGCTCCAGGAGGTCCGCGTGGAGTACCTGGACGCGGCGCTCGCGGAGGTCCGCGCCGGCTACGGCTCCCTGTACCGCTATGTGACGGCCGGCCTGGGCCTGGACCTGCGCACCCTGGCGGGTCTGCGGGAGCGGCTGGCCGGCTGACGCGGGTGCGGCGCGGCCCGTGCGGGGGCCGCGCCCGCCCGCGTACCGCCGGCGGCGGTCAGGCGCGGAGGGCGATGCCGTCCAGGACCATCGACAGGTACTGGCGGGCGATCTCCTCGGGGGTGTGCCGTCCGCCGGGCCGGTACCAGGAGGCCGCGACCCAGACGGTGTCGCGGACGAAGCGGTAGGTGAGCCGGATGTCGAGGTCGGCGCGGAACACGCCGTCCGCGACCCCGCGCTCCAGGGTGCCGAGCCACGCCTTCTCGAACCGGCTCTGCGAGTCCGCGAGGTAGGCGAAGCGGGGCAGGTCGGTGAGGTGCCGGGACTCCTTCTGGTAGATGGCG
Source organism: Streptomyces sp. NPDC058052 (assembly GCF_042885515.1). NCBI lineage: Bacteria > Bacillati > Actinomycetota > Actinomycetes > Kitasatosporales > Streptomycetaceae > Streptomyces > Streptomyces sp. NPDC058052. The sequence continues at coordinate 71,059 of NZ_JBHVRX010000009.1, forward strand.
ACGGCGGCGCGGTGCCGGTCGATCTCCCGGAAGGACTCGGTGACGAGGGCCTCGATGGTCTCCCGGGGGCCGAGGCCGGCGGCGAGGACGGCGTCGTACCCCTCCCACAGCTCGGTGAGGAAGGTGGACAGGATCTCGTCGAGCATCGACTCCTTGGAGTCGAAGTGATAGTAGAGGCTGCCGGCGAGCATGCCGGCGGCGTCCGCGATCTTGCGGACGGTGGTGGCGTTGTACCCCTGGGCCGCGAACACCTCGGCGGCGGTGTCGAGGAGTTCGCGGCGCCGCTCGGGCGCGGCGGCGTTCACCGGGTTCTTTTTCTTGGTCGCTGACACCCGCCCATTGTCGTCGCTCCGGGGCCGGCCGCCGCCGTACGCCCTCCGGAACCCGTCCGGGTGCGCCTCAGCCGTCCGCGCGCGGCGGGGCGTCGTCGTTGCCGCGCCGCAGCGTCCGGAGCGGGCGTCCCGGGCGCCAGGTGGTGAAGCAGATCTCCTCGCCCTCCACCCAGGTCCTCACGACCTCGGCGGGCTCGGCCCGGAAGAGGTGGAAGGGCAGCGGCGCCCCGGCCTCGGCGGCGTACCGGGCGAGCTCGTCCGGATCGGTGACCTCGACGGCCCGCCCGGAGATCCGGACGTCCCCGCCGCCCATGTCCGTGCCGCCGCCCGGGTTGGCGAGCAGCGCGAACCGCGGGTCGCGCCGGAGGTCGAGGGCCTTCCGCGAGTTCGGCATCATGCCGAGCCACAGCTCGCCGTCCCGGAAGTCGGCCTCGATGCCGCTCAGCCGCGGCGAGCCGTCCTTGCGGAGGGTGGCGAGGGCGTGGTGGGTGTACTGCCCGAAGCGCTCCCGCACGGTGGCGGCCAGCGCGGGCTCGGCGGTCGCGAAGGCGGCCCAGGTGGTGGTTCCGGTGTCTCGCATGGCTTCAGGAAACACCGGATACCCGACATCCACTGTCCGGATTGCTCCGGACGCCCGCTCCCGCCGGGATCCGGAAGGGGCGGCCCGGGTCCGGGCCGACGACACGACGCGCCGCTCCCTCGTCCGGCCTGATCCGCAAGGGGGGCCTAGGAGCCGGCCCGCTCCGCCTTGCTGCGCTCCACGCAGAACTCGTTGCCCTCCGGGTCGGCCAGGGTCGCCCAGCCCGTGCCGTCCGGGTTCCGGTGGTCGCCGACGAGGGTCGCGCCGAGGGCGAGCAGCCGCTCGACCTCCTCGTCGCGGGTGCGGTCCTGCGGCTGGAGGTCGAGGTGGACGCGGTTCTTGACGGCCTTCGGCTCCGGGACGCGGATGAAGAGGAGACCGGCCCCCTCCGACTCGACGAGGGCCTCGGGGTCGCCGGGCGCGTCGTCGTCGGAGACCTTGGAGTCCAGCACCTTCGCCCAGAACTCGGCGAGGGCGTAGGCGTCGGCGCAGTCGATGGTCACGTGGCGTACGAGAGAACTCATGCGGCCATGATCCTCCGCGCCCGCGGCCCCGGCCACCGCTTTCAGCCGCGGACGATGCCCTGCGCGCGGGCGGCGGCGAGCCACCGGGGGAACTCGGCGACCAGCCGGTCGTACAGCTCCCCGTCCGCGACCCGGCCGGGGTCCTTCCCGGCGTGGAAGAAGCCGGAGTTGTCGACGCACCGGCGTTCGGGGACGGCGAGTTCGTCGAGCCGGCGCAGGAAGTCGAACTGCTTGCTGCCGGGGTCGCCGAAGCCGACGAACTGCCAGAAGAGCGGCAGCCGGGCCGCCTTGCAGACGTACCGCTCGGCGGCGAGCCGGTTGATGGGGCCGCCGTCGGTCTGGAAGACGACGAGGGCGGGCGCGGTGGCCCCGCTGTCGAGATAGTGGTCGATGACCGCGTCCATGGCGAGGTGGTAGCTGGTCCTGCCCATGTGGCCGAGCCCGGCGACGATCCGCTCGACCCGGCCCTGGTGGTCGTCGATCCGGATCTCGGTCTCGGCGTCGACGTCGGTGGAGAAGAAGACGACCGGCACCCGGCCGTCGTCGTCGAGCTGGGCGGAGAGCCCGAGGACCCGGTCGGCGAGGGCCTGGACGCTGCCGTCGGCGTAGTACGGCTTCATCGAGCCGGAGTAGTCGACCACCAGGTAGACGGCGACGCGCTGCCCGTCGACGCCGTGCCGGCGCAGCGACTCCCCCGCCGACTTGTACAGGCTGACCAGCGCGGGCGCGGTCTCCTCCACCTTGCGCAGGCTCAGTGCCATCTCAGCGCTCCCCCTCGGCTCTCTCGATGTCGGCGAGCATGGCGTCGGCCAGGTCGCGTTCGGCGGCGTGGTACCGCTCGGCCCAGGTGAGGGTGAGCAGCGGGTACGCCCACGTCTCGTCCGCCCCCGCCTCGGCCGCGTCGGCGGCGGCGCGCCGGCGCAGGGACTCGGCGTGGTCGCGGTGGGTGGTCAGGATCTCCCGGACCCGGGCGGGTTCCAGGAGGTGGCCGAGCCAGAGCCGCAGCAGCGGCCCGTGCTTGAGGACGGGCGGGTCGACGGGGGCGGTTCCGGCCCAGGCGCGGACGGCGGCCAGGCCCTCGCCGGTGATGCGGTAGACCCGCTTGTCGCGGCTGCCGGAGTCGGGGGCGACGAGGCGGGAGGTGGCGTAGCCGGTGGTCTCCAGACGGCGCAGCTCGCTGTAGATCTGGCTGAAGGACGGGCTCCAGTAGAAGAGTCCGAGCGAGCGGTCGGCCCATTTCTTGCAGTCGTAGCCGGACAACTCCCGTCCGAAGGAGAGCAGTCCGAGCACGGCCCAGCTCGTCGCGGGAAGCTCGGGCACGCTCTGGTCGTCCACCACGACGGCAGTGTACGGCCCTTCCGCCTCCTCCCTATGACTGCTAGAAGTATTTCGATCCGGCATACAGCGGGATCCGCGAACGGGAGGAGCAGCCCGTGAAGTTCTCCATGATCTTCGAAGCACAGCTCGTCGACCCGGCCCCCGCCCATGAGCACCAGGTGCTCCGCGACTGCGTCGAACAGGCCGTCCTCGCCGAGGAGATGGGCTTCGACCGGATCTGGGCGGTGGAGCACCACTCCCTCACCCGGTACGCGCACATGAGCGCGTCCGAGATCTTCCTGACCTGGGTGGCGGCCAGGACCGAACGGATCCGCGTCGGGCACGGCGTGGTGACCATGCCGTTCGGCTACCAGCACCCGGTCCGGGTGGCCGAGCGGACCGCGATGCTCGACGTCCTCTCCGGCGGCCGGGTCGACATCGGCGCCGGGCGGGGCGCGACCCGCCGGGAGATGAGCATGTTCGGGGTGCGTCCCGAGGACACCCGGCCGCAGACCGAGGAGGCGCTGCGGATCCTGGCGGCGGCCTGGCGGGAGGAGGAGTTCGAGTGGCACGGGACGCTCGACATCGGTCCCGGCGCGGTCCTGCCCCGCCCGGTCCAGACCCCGCATCCGCCGCTCTTCATGGCCTGCTCGCAGCACGCGTCGCTGCGGCAGGCCGCCGAACTCGGGATCGGGGCGCTGGTGCTGGGCTTCGCGGGCGCCGACGACGTACGGGCGATGCGGACGGTGTACGACGAGGCGCTGGCCGCCCGGGACGGCTCACGGTTCGTCTCCACGGAGGTCAACGACCACTTCTCGGCGCTCTGTCCGACGATCGTCCTCGACGACGCGGCCCGCGCGTTCCGGCTCGGCACCCGCGGCCAGCGCTTCTTCGCCGAGTCGATCGCCCACTGGTACGGCGGCGGCCCCGCCCCCACCGGGTACGCGGAGGACGAGGACCATACGGCGGCGCTCGCCGGCCGGCGGGACGCCCTGGTGGCGCGGCTGCACGCGGCCGACGTCCCGGCCCGTCCGGTCGACACCGGCACGTACCACACCGATCACGCCTACGGCGACGCGGAGACGGCGGTCGCCTACGTGGAACGGCTCCGCCTGATCGGCGTCGACGAGGTGATGTGCCTGATCCAGATGGGCACGGTGCCGCAGGAGGTCTGCCTGGAGACGATCCGCCAGTGGGGCGAGCGGGTCATCCCGCGCTTCCGCGCGCCACGGGAACCGCACGGGTGACGCCACGACGCCCGCCCCCGGTGTCCTTGGTCGGGGACGGCGGGGCGGGCGTCGTGCAGTTCCGTACGTCGTTGTACGGGACAGCCGGGATGCGTCAGACCAGCAGCGAGCGGTCCGTCGGGCGGATCGGGGCCGGCAGGGAGCTGGCGCCGGTGAGGTAGCGGTCCACGCCGCGGGCGGCGGAGCGGCCCTCGGCGATGGCCCAGACGATCAGCGACTGGCCGCGGCCGGCGTCGCCGGCGACGTAGACGCCGTCGACGTTGGTGGCGAACTCGGCGTCGCGGGCGATGTTGCCCCGCTCGTCGAGGTCGACGCCGAACTGGGCGACCAGGCCGTTCTGGACGTCCGTGCCGGTGAAGCCCATGGCGAGGGTGACCAGCTGGGCGGGGATCTTCCGCTCGGTGCCGGGCTTCTGGGTCAGCTTGCCGCCGACGAACTCGACCTCGACCAGGTGGAGGAACTGGACGTTGCCGTCCTCGTCGCCCTCGAAGTGGGTGGTGGAGACGGAGTAGACCCGCTCGCCGCCCTCCTCGTGCGCCGAGGTGACCTTGTACAGCATGGGGAAGGTCGGCCAGGGCTGGTTGGCGTTCCGCTCCTCGCCCGGCTTCGGCATGATCTCCAGCTGGGTGACGGAGGCCGCGCCCTGGCGGTGGGCGGTGCCGACGCAGTCGGCGCCGGTGTCGCCGCCGCCGATGACGACGACGTGCTTGCCCTCGGCGGTGATCGGCGCGGCCACGAAGTCGCCCTCGACGACCTTGTTGGCGAGCGGCAGGTACTCCATCGCCTGGTGGATGCCCTTGAGCTCGCGGCCCGGCACGGGCAGGTCGCGGGCGGTGGTGGCGCCGGCGGCGACCACGACCGCGTCGAACCGCTTGCGCAGGTCGGTGGCGGTGACGTCGCGGCCGACCTCGACGCCGGTGCGGAACTTGGTGCCCTCCGCGCGCATCTGCTCGATGCGGCGGTTGATGTGGCGCTTCTCCATCTTGAACTCGGGGATGCCGTAGCGCAGCAGGCCGCCGATGCGGTCGGCGCGCTCGTACACGACCACGGTGTGGCCGGCCCGGGTCAGCTGCTGGGCGGCGGCGAGGCCCGCCGGGCCGGAGCCGATGACGGCGACGGTCTTGCCGGAGAGGCGCTCGGGCGCCTGCGGCCTGACGTCGTTGGCGTCCCACGCCTTGTCGATGATGGAGACTTCGACGTTCTTGATGGTGACGGCCGGCTGGTTGATGCCGAGCACGCACGCCGACTCGCACGGAGCCGGGCACAGGCGGCCGGTGAACTCCGGGAAGTTGTTGGTGGCGTGGAGGCGCTCGGACGCCGCCGACCAGTCCTCGCGGTAGGCGTAGTCGTTCCACTCGGGGATGAGGTTCCCGAGCGGGCAGCCGTTGTGGCAGAACGGGATGCCGCAGTCCATGCAGCGGCCGGCCTGCTTGCTGATGATCGGCAGCAGGGAGCCGGGGACGTAGACCTCGTTCCAGTCGCGGAGGCGCTCCGCGACGGGGCGGGTCTCGGCGACCTCGCGGCCGGTGGTGAGGAAGCCCTTCGGGTCAGCCATGGGTCGCCGCCTCCATCATCTTCTCGGTGGTCTCCCGCTCGGAGAGACCGGCGAGCTCAGCGGCGTCCTTGGCGGCGAGCACTGCCTTGTACGTGGTCGGGATGATCTTGCTGAAGCGGCTCACCGCCGCGTCCCAGTCGGCCAGGAGCTTCTCGGCCACGGTGGAGCCGGTCTCCTCCTGGTGCCGGCGCACGACGTCGTGCAGCCAGGCCGCGTCGGTCTCCGACGGGGTCTCGATCGCTCCGAGGTTGCCGGAGTTGACGTGGGACCGGTCGAGGTCGATCACGAAGGCGACGCCGCCGGACATGCCCGCCGCGAAGTTGCGGCCGGTCTCGCCGAGGACGACCGCCGTGCCGCCGGTCATGTACTCGCAGCCGTGGTCGCCCACGCCCTCCGAGACGACCAGGGCACCGGAGTTGCGGACGCAGAAGCGCTCGCCGGTGCGGCCGCGCAGGAAGAGCTCGCCGCCGGTGGCGCCGTACGCGATGGTGTTGCCCGCGATGGTGGAGTACTCGGCCAGGTGGTCGGCGCCGCGGTCCGGGCGGACGATCACGCGGCCGCCGGAGAGGCCCTTGCCGACGAAGTCGTTGGCGTCGCCCTCCAGGCGGAGGGTCACGCCGGACGGCAGGAAGGCGCCGAACGACTGGCCGGCGGAGCCGGTGAAGGTGAGGTCGATGGTGTCGGCCGGGAGGCCGGCGCCGCCGAACTTCTTCGTCACCTCGTGGCCGAGCATGGTGCCGACCGTGCGGTTGATGTTGCGGATCGCGACCTGCGCGCGGACCGGCTGGGCCTCCTCGGCGGAGGCGGCGCCCAGCGCCTCGGCGGCGAGCTGGATCAGCTCGTTGTCGAGCGCCTTCTCCAGGCCGTGGTCCTGCTCGACCAGGGCGTGGCGGACCGCGCCCTCGGCCAGCTCCGGCACGTAGAAGAGCGGCTCCAGGTCGAGGCCCTGCGCCTTCCAGTGGGTGACGGCGCGGCTGGTGTCGAGCAGCTCGGCGTGGCCGACGGCCTCCTCGATGGTGCGGAAGCCCAGCTCGGCGAGGAGCTCGCGGACCTCCTGCGCGATGAACTCGAAGAAGTTGACGACGTACTCGGCCTTGCCGGAGAAGCGGTCGCGCAGGACCGGGTTCTGGGTGGCGATGCCGACCGGGCAGGTGTCCAGGTGGCAGACGCGCATCATGACGCAGCCGGAGACGACGAGCGGCGCGGTCGCGAAACCGAACTCCTCGGCGCCGAGCAGCGCGGCGATGACGACGTCGCGGCCGGTCTTCAGCTGACCGTCGGTCTGGACGACGATCCGGTCCCGCAGGCCGTTGAGCAGCAGCGTCTGCTGGGTCTCGGCGAGGCCGAGCTCCCAGGGGCCGCCCGCGTGCTTCAGCGAGGTGAGCGGGGAGGCACCGGTGCCGCCGTCGTGGCCGGAGATGAGGACGACGTCCGCGTGGGCCTTGGACACGCCGGCCGCGACCGTGCCGACGCCGACCTCGGAGACCAGCTTCACGTGGATGCGGGCCGCCGGGTTGGCGTTCTTGAGGTCGTGGATCAGCTGGGCCAGATCCTCGATGGAGTAGATGTCGTGGTGCGGCGGCGGCGAGATGAGGCCGACACCGGGCGTCGAGTGACGCGTCCTGGCGACCCACGGGTAGACCTTGTGGCCGGGCAGCTGGCCGCCCTCGCCGGGCTTGGCGCCCTGGGCCATCTTGATCTGGATGTCGTCGGCGTTGACCAGGTACTCGGAGGTGACGCCGAAGCGGCCGGAGGCGACCTGCTTGATCGCGGAGCGGCGCGCCGGGTCGTACAGGCGGTCCGGGTCCTCGCCGCCCTCACCGGTGTTCGACTTGCCGCCGAGCTGGTTCATGGCGATGGCGAGGGTCTCGTGCGCCTCCTGCGAGATGGAGCCGTACGACATGGCGCCGGTCGAGAAGCGCTTGACGATCTCGGAGACCGGCTCGACCTCGTCGACGGAGATCGGCGTGCGGCCCTCGCTCGCGAAGCCGAACAGGCCGCGGAGCGTCATCAGGCGCTCGGACTGCTCGTTCACCCGGTCCGTGTACTGCTTGAAGATGTCGTACCGCTTGTTCCGCGTGGCGTGCTGGAGGCGGAAGACGGTCTCCGGGTCGAAGAGGTGCGGCTCGCCCTCGCGGCGCCACTGGTACTCGCCGCCGATCTCCAGGGCGCGGTGCGCGGAGGCGATGCCGGTGGCCGGGTACGCCTTGGCGTGGCGGGCGGCGACCTCCTTGGCGACGACCTCCAGGCCGGCGCCGCCGATCTTGGTGGCGGTGCCGTTGAAGTACCGGGCGACGAACGCCTCGTCGAGGCCGACGGCCTCGAAGACCTGGGCGCCGCGGTAGGAGGCGACCGTGGAGATGCCCATCTTCGACATGACCTTGAGGACGCCCTTGCCGAGGGCGTAGATCAGGTTGCGGATGGCCTGCTCGGGCTCGACGTCGCTGAGGAAGGTGCCGGCGCGGAGCAGGTCCTCGACGGACTCCATGGCGAGGTACGGGTTGACCGCCGCGGCGCCGTAGCCGATGAGCAGGGCGACGTGGTGGACCTCGCGGACGTCGCCGGCCTCGACCAGCAGGCCCACCATGGTGCGCTGCTTGGTGCGGATGAGGTGGTGGTGGACGGCGGCGGTGAGCAGCAGCGACGGGATCGGCGCGTGCTCGGCGTCGGAGTGCCGGTCGGAGAGGACGATCAGGCGGGCGCCGCCCTCGATCGCCGCGTCGGCCTCGGCGCAGATGGCGTCGATGCGGGCGGCGAGGGCGTCGCCGCCGCCGGAGACCCGGTAGAGGCCGGAGAGCGTGGCGGCCTTCATGCCCGGCATGTCGCCGTCGTGGTTGATGTGGATGAGCTTGGCGAGCTCGTCGTTGTCGATCACCGGGAAGGGCAGGGTGACGCTGCGGCAGGAGGCCGCGGTCGGGTCGAGCAGGTTGCCCTGGGGACCGAGGGAGGAGCGCAGCGAGGTGACGAGCTCTTCACGGATGGCGTCCAGCGGCGGGTTGGTGACCTGCGCGAACAGCTGGGTGAAGTAGTCGAAGAGCAGCCGGGGGCGCTCGGAGAGGGCCGCGATCGGGGAGTCGGTGCCCATGGAGCCGATGGGCTCCAGGCCGGAGCGGGCCATCGGGGCGAGGATGACGCGGAGCTCTTCCTCGGTGTAGCCGAAGGTCTGCTGGCGGCGGGTGACCGAGGCGTGGGTGTGCACGATGTGCTCGCGCTCGGGGAGGTCGGAGAGCTCGATCTCCCCGGTCTCCAGCCACTCGGCGTAGGGCTGCTCGGCGGCGAGGCCGGCCTTGATCTCGTCGTCCTCGATGATGCGGTGCTCGGCGGTGTCGACGAGGAACATCTTGCCGGGCTGGAGGCGGCCCTTGCGGACGACCTTGGCGGGGTCGATGTCGAGGACGCCGACCTCGGAGGAGAGGACGACGAGGCCCTCGTCGGTGACCCAGTAGCGGCCGGGGCGCAGACCGTTGCGGTCGAGGACCGCGCCGACCTGGACGCCGTCGGTGAAGGTGACGCAGGCGGGACCGTCCCAGGGCTCCATCATCGTGGAGTGGTACTGGTAGAAGGCGTGCCGCGCGGGGTCCATGGAGTCGTGGTTCTCCCACGCCTCGGGGACCATCATCAGGACGGCGTGCGGCAGCGAGCGGCCGCCGAGGTGGAGCAGCTCCAGGACCTCGTCGAAGGAGGCGGTGTCGGAGGCGTCCGGGGTGCAGATCGGGAAGATCCGGTCCAGGCCCTTGCCGTCGCCGCTCGCGCCGAAGACGTCGGTGGCGAGCTGGGCCTCGCGGGCGGTCATCCAGTTGCGGTTGCCCTTGACCGTGTTGATCTCGCCGTTGTGGGCGACGAAGCGGTACGGGTGGGCGAGCGGCCAGCTCGGGAAGGTGTTGGTGGAGAACCGGGAGTGGACGAGGGCGATGGCGGAGGCCAGGCGCCGGTCCGACAGGTCCGGGAAGAAGGGCTCCAGCTGCCCGGTGGTGAGCATCCCCTTGTAGACGAGGGTGCGGGCGGAGAGCGACGGGAAGTACGTCGCGGCCTCGCGCTCGGCGCGCTTGCGGAGCACGAACGCCTTGCGGTCCAGCGCGATGCCGGTGCTCTCTCCGTCGGTCACGAAGACCTGGCGGAAGACCGGCATGGTGGAGCGGGCGGTGGCGCCGAGCAGGCCGGGGGCGACGGGGACCTCGCGCCAGCCGAGGACGGTGAGGCCCTCCTCGGCGGCGATCGCCTCGATCGCGGCGGCGGCCTCGTCGGCGGTGTCGACGGGGAGGAAGGCGGTGCCCACCGCGTACGCGCCGGCCTCGGGCAGTTCGAAACCGGTGACCTCGCGGAAGAAGGCGTCCGGGACCTGGAACAGGATGCCGGCGCCGTCGCCGGAGTCCGGCTCGGAGCCGGTGGCGCCGCGGTGCTCGAGGTTGCGCAGTACGGTCAGCGCCTGCTCGACCAGCGCGTGGCTGGCCACACCGGTGAGGGTGGCCACGAACCCGACACCGCAGGCGTCGTGCTCGTTACGGGGGTCGTACATGCCCTGGGGGGCGGGGCGACCGTCCATGGGCGACCAGGCGTCGGAACGCATCGGCTCTCCCGTCGTCGTCGTGGCATATGCAGATGCCGAGGGACGACGTTGGCCCTCCGCGAAATTTCGTGCAGGTTACATGATGGCGGGCTTCTCGCCTAGCGGATAGCTCGTTCCAGCATACGGACACCTCCGCCACGGAGCGGTGGTGTGCGTTCACCTGTTTTCTCGGGGTGCGGCGGCAGTGACTGCTCCGTGACTGCTCCGCGGGGGACGGGGCCGGACCGGCCCGTCTCTGGAGGGCTTCATTGCCCAACGACGCTTCTGCCTCTTTCCCGTTGGTCACGGGTTCGAAACCGCCGGGTAACCGGCTACATATGTGGCGTCGTGCATAGTGTCTCACCGCCGCGCGGGTTCCGACCAGGGATATACGTCACAGCGAGAATGCGGCCTTCGTCCGGAAAAGTCACCCCGAAAAGCCCGAAAGGCCCCGTGCGGGGGCCTCTCGGGCTTCTGCGGTGGTACGGATTCCGTTCCCCCGGCCGCGCGGGGAGCGCAGGCGCCGCGACCGCGGCCGGGGGCGCCGGGCCGAGCCCGGCGGGGTCCCGGAGGGACGGCCTAGAGCGCGGCCCCGAAGACCATGCCGAGGCCGTATGTGACGGCCGCCGCGGCACCGCCGAGGACCAGCTGGCGCAGACCGCTGAAGAGCCAGCCGCGCGCGGTGACCCGGGCGACCAGCGCGCCGCAGGCGAAGAGGCCCAGGAGCGCGAGGAGTACCGCCGGCCAGAGCGCGGTCGCGCCGAGCAGGTACGGCAACAGCGGCAGCAGCGCGCCGAGGGCGAAGGAGCCGAAGGACGAGACGGCGGCGACGGCCGGCGACGGCAGGTCGTCGGGGTCGATGCCGAGCTCCTCGCGGGCGTGGATCTCCAGCGCCTGGTCGGGATCCTTCGACAGCTGCATGGCGACCTCGCGGGCGAGCGCGGGCTCGACGCCCCGGGAGACGTAGAGGGCGGCCAGCTCCTCCATCTCGTCGATCGGGTGCTTGCGCAACTGGCGGCGCTCCACGTCCAGTTCGGCCTGGACGAGCTCACGCTGCGAGGCGACCGAGGTGTACTCGCCGGCCGCCATGGAGAAGGCTCCGGCGGCGAGTCCGGCGAGGCCGGTGACGACGATGGTCTGCGAGGAGACGGAGCCGCCGGCGACACCGGTCATCAGGGCGAGGTTCGAGACCAGGCCGTCCATCGCGCCGAAGACCGCGGGCCGCAGCCAACCGCCGTTCACGTCGCGGTGGGTGTGGTTGTCGCGGTGGGCCTCGTGCAGCGGCGCCTGCGCTTCGATGATGGACATGGCTCTCCCCTCGTTCCGGCGGGCCGGGTCGCACCCGCCGCCCCCAACACCCTCGAAAATACGCCCGATGTAAGGGGCCCGCCAGCAAGGCAGGCCGTACTTAGTAAGGCCCGCCTCAGTGTGGCGACCCTTCCTTGACGCTCCGTCAGCAGCACGCGCCCCACTGACAGACGGGTGACAGACGGCGTCCACCGGCGAGTCGTCCGCCGGTCGTGGCACAGATCCAGGCGAAGGGGTACCGCCGAAGAGGTGCCCGCACCGAGGAAGGGGCGCGGAAATGGTGACCACGACATGCGACACCCGTGAACGGGCGAGGGGGGCGCTGCTCGGCCTCGCCGTCGGCGACGCGCTCGGCGCCCCCGCCGAGAACATGAAGCCCTCCGAGATCCGCCGCCGGTGGGGGCGGATCGAGGGCTTCCTGACGGACCGTCCGGCCGGCACGGACGACACCGAGTACGCGATCTTCTCCGCGCTGCTCCTCGCCCGGCACGGCTCGGCACTCACCGTCGCCCACGTCGAACAGGCGTGGCACCGCTGGATCGCCGACCTCGACGAGGGCCCCTTCCGCGGCGCGGGCTTCTCCGAGCGCGGCACCCTGGAGAACCTCCGGCGGGGACTGGCCGCGCCGATCTCCGCCCAGCACCGGCACGCCTGGAGCGACGGACTCGCCATGCGGGCCGCCCCCTTCGGCGTCTTCGCGGCCGGCCGGCCCGAGGAGGCCGCCCGGCTCGTCGCCATCGACGGCAGCGTCAGCCACGAGGGCGAGGGCATCTACGGCGGCCAGGCGGTGGCCGCGGGCGTCGCGGCGGCGATGTCCGGCGCGACCGTCACGTCGGTGATCGCGGCGGCCCTCTCGGTGATCCCCATGGACTCCTGGACGGCCCGCTCGCTGCGCCGCGCCGTGGTCGCCGCCCAGCGCGTCCAGCCGGACCCGCTCACCCGCGAACGCCAGGTCCGCTCGGCGGTCGTCATCGGCGGCTACCCGTGGACCGACCTCGCCCCGGAGGCGGTCGGCCTCGCCTTCGGCGCCTTCGCCGCGGCCCGCGGCGACTTCCGCACGGCGGTCCTGACGGCCGTGAACATGGGCCGGGACGCCGACACCACGGCGGCGGTCGCCGGAGCCCTGGCCGGCGCGGCGGGCGGCACGGCCGCGATCCCGGAGGAATGGGCCTCCGCCATCACCCCGGTGACCGGCAGCTGCCTCCCCACGATGCGCGGCTACCACGTCCTGGACATCGCCGACCTCCTGACCGAAGAGGAAACCCCCTGATGGACGCCGACCTCACCGACACCCCGACGCCCCCTCCGGCCACCCCCGCCGACTCCGCGCCCCCGGCCGGCCTCACCGCCTCCCCGGCCCCCGCGGCCCCCGCGGCCCCGGCCGGCCCCTCTCACCTCACGGCCCCGGCCGCCCCCGCCCGTCTCACCGCCTCCCCGCCCCCCGCCGCCCCGGCCGCCCCGGCGGGCCCGGCGGGCCCGGCCGGGCCCGCCGCCTCCCCGGCCCCCGCCGCCCCCATCGCCCCCGCCGTGGGCCGTCGTTCCGCCGGGCGCGGGAGTCCCCCCTCCGGAGGCGGATGGGCGCGGCCCCCGATGCCGGGCGCCGTCCCGGTGGCCGACGCCCCGGAGGGCCCGGCGCCGGTGCGGGGCGCCGACACCGGGGACCGCGCCCCGCGGACGCCCCCTCGGCCGGGCGCCGCCCACCGGCCGGACGGTGGGGCCGCCCGGGACCGGGGCAGGATCGAGGGCCTCCTCCTCGGCCTCGCCGCGGGCGACGCCGCCGGCTGGCCCGCCGCGCGGCACCGCGCCGCCCGGATGCCGGAGTGGACCCGCCGCCTCACCCGCGAGCTCGACACCTTCGCGGAGCAGAACGCGACGACGACCCTCCCCGTCCCGATCGCCCTGAACCAGCCCCCCGAGCCGCTCCGCCTCGGCCCCTCCGACGACGCCGAGTGGGCGGCCTTCACGGCGGAGGCGGTGCTGGCCTCCGCCGGCCCGCTCTTCGCCTCCCTCCCCCGCGAGCGCCGGCTCCGCGCCGCCGTGGACGTGGCCTGGAACCACCTCGCCGGCCAGATCGCGGCCGCCGCCGACCGCGCCCCCGAGATCGAGTCCGCCGTCCTCCCCCTCCGCGCCCGCATCTCGGTCCGCGCCGGCCTCGGCAATCTGGCCACCGGTCTGCGACCGCCCGCCACCGGCCACGACAACCCGCACTACTTCGACGACGCCGCCTGCGTCCGGGCCGCCGTCCTCGCGGTCGTCCACCCCGGCGATCCGCGCGCCGCGGCCGAACTCGCCGAGTTCGACGCCCGGTACACCCAGGACGGCGACGGCGTGCACGGCGCCCGCGCCACCGCGGCGGCCGTCGCCGCGGCCCTCGGCGGCGCGGACGCCGACACCGCCGTGGCCGCCGCGCTCGCCGAACTCCCGCCCGCCACCGAGATCGGCCGCAACGCCCGGCACGCCGTGGAGCTGGCCCGTACCGCCGGTTCGGCGTTCGAGCTCGTCCCGCTCCTGGAGCACCAGATCGTCGACCACGTCTACAGCTACGGCATCGCCGCCGCCGAGACCGTCCCGGTGGCGCTCGCGCTGACCGTCGCCGCGCGCGGCGCGATGACGGCCGCGGTCCCCGCCGCGGCCTGCCTCTCCCGGGTCGCCGACTCCGCGCCCGCCCTGGCCGGCGCGCTCACCGGCGCGCTGGGCGGCGGCCGTTCGGTCCCGGCGAGCTGGCGGGACGCCTGCCGGACGCTCTCCGGCTGCGCGCTCCCCCGTCTCGCCGGCACCGACCTGGTGGAACTCGCCGGGCTCCTGGGAACCACGGAACCGGCACCCCCAGGTGGACAATTCCGACATGACACCCAATCTGGATGACCGGATCAGCGGAAGTCTCCTCGGGGCCGCCGTGGGCGACGCCCTCGGCGGCCCCGTGGAGGGGTACACCCCCGAGCAGATCACCGAGCGCCACGGCGGCCGCGTCACCGGCATCGTCGGCCCCTGGAACGGCGACTCCTGGCGCACCGCCCGCCCCATCGCGCCGTACCACAAGGGCGACGGGCACGTCACCGACGACACCCTGATGACCCACGCGCTGATCCGGGTGTACGAGAAGGTCCGCGACCACCTCGACGCGTACGCCGTCGCGGACCACCTCGTCCCCGAACTCATGAGCACGCCCGTCTGGATCCCCGAGCTGGAGGCGGAGGCCCTCCCCCTCCAGCGGATCTTCCTCGCCGAGAAGTGGATCGTCGCCCGCCTCCACTACGGTCACGCCGACCCGCGCGAGGCCGGCACCGGGAACATCGTCAACTGCGGCGCCGCGATGTACATGGCGCCGGTCGGCCTGGTCAACGCGGCCGACCCGCACGGCGCCTACGCCGAGGCCCTGGACGTCGCGGGCGCCCACCAGTCCTCGTACGGCCGCGAGGCGGCGGGCGTCTTCGCGGCGGCGGTCGCGGCGGCCTGCCTCCCCGGCGCCACCCCGCGCTCGGTCGTCGACACCGCCCTCTCGCTCGCCAAGGACGGCACCCGGGCCGCGATCGAGGCGGTCGCCGAAGTCGCCGACCGCCACCGCGACTTCGAGTCGGCCCTGGCCCCGCTGCGCCGGGCGGTCGCCCCGTACGACTCCGTCGGCCCCGACTACCGCGCCCCCGGTCTCGGCGCCCGCCGCCCGTCCCGCCTCCACGCCATCGAGGAGCTGCCGATCGCGCTCGGCATGCTGCTCGTCGGCGAGGGCGACTACCGCCGCACGGTCCTGGGCGCGGTCAACTACGGGCGGGACTGCGACTCCATCGCCACCATGGCCGGCGCGGTCGCCGGCGCCCTGCGCGGCGAGGCGGCGGTCCCCGCCGAGTGGGCGAAGCGCGTGGCGGAGGCCAGCCGTCTCGACCTGCGCGCCCCGGCGACCGCCCTGACCGCCGTGGCCCAGGAGGTCTTCGCCCGCGACACGGCCCGCCGCCGCGCCTGCGAGTCCGCCCGCGCCGCGCTGACGGACCCGGCCCGATGACGGACCCCGCACCGCACCGGACCCCGCCCCCGCCGGCCCCGGCCCCCGGGCCCGGCACCGCGCCCGCCCCCGGTCAAGCATCCGCCCACCACCCCCGCGCGACGGCCGATGCGGGAGCCGGTGCGGGGGCGGGTGCCGGGGCCGGTCCCGCCCCGGCGCCCGGCCGGCCGGCCGGGACGAGCGGGCCGGGCCGGGCGGCCCGGGCGAGGGCCTCCCGTCCGGCGCCTCGCGGAAGCGGGAGCGAGCGGGCGCCCGTACCCGTCCGGCTCACCTGGGTACAGCCCGAGGACCTCGTCGGACACGAGCTGCGCCAGGCCGCCGAGGACGGACGGGACGCCCGGGAGATCGCGGCGCGCTGGTACGCGGCAGGCGGGCACCCCGCACCGCCCGCCGCCGGCGCCTCCCCCGTCCCCCGGCCCGACCTCCGGCCGCTCGCCGAGGACCTGCTCGACGCACTCGCCGCCCTCCCCTCCCCCCTCGCCCCCGACGAGCCCACCGCCCTCGACGCGATCGTCGCCGCCTGCCCTGACTGGCCGGCCCCGCCCCGCGACGGCGCACCGCTCCACCGCCCCGGCCGCCCCGCCCCGCCCCGGGGCGACCCCGGCCTCCGCGACCGGCTGCACGCCGCCTGGCTCGGCCGGGCCGCCGGATGCCTGCTGGGGAAGCCCGTCGAGAAGCTGCCGCTCGACGCCATCCGTGCGCTCGCCCGGGCCGCCGGGAACTGGCCGCTCGACGACTGGTTCACCGCGCGCGGGGTCCCGCCGGAACTGCTGGCGGCCCACCCCTGGAACCGCCGCTCCGCCGCCACCTCGCTCGCCGAGACCATCGACGGGATGCCCGAGGACGACGACCTCAACTACCCCCTCCTCGCCCTGCTCCTCCTCCGGCGCCACGGCCGCGGCTTCACCACCGCCGACGTGGCCCGCCTCTGGCTCGACGAACTCCCCGCGGGACGCACCTTCACCGCCGAGCGGATCGCCTACCGCAACCTCCTCGACGGGGTCGAGCCGCCGCTGACCGCGCTCCGCCGCAACCCCTTCCGGGAGTGGATCGGCGCCCAGATCCGGGCCGACGTCCACGGCTGGACCCACCCCGGCGACCCGGCCGCGGCCGCCGCCCAGGCGCACCGGGACGCCGTCCTCAGCCACACCGGGAGCGGCGTCCACGGCGCCATGTTCGTCGCCGCGACCGTGGCCGCCGCCGCGGGCGGCACCGCCGACGTCCACCGGGCCCTCGCCGCGGGGCTCTCCGTCGTCCCGCCCCGCTCCCGGCTGGCGGAGGCCGTCCGGTTCGGCATCGGCACCGCCCGCTCCGTCCCCGCCCTCGACACCGTCGTGGACCGGCTGCACGCCCGGTACGGCGGGTACCACTGGGTCCATGCCGTACCGAACAGCGCGCTGCTCGCCGCCGCCCTCACCCACGCCGGCGGCGACTTCACCCGCTCCGTCTGCGCGGCCGTCTCCGGCGGCTGGGACACCGACTCCAACGGCGCCACCGCCGGCTCGGTCGCCGGTCTCCTCGCCGGGCACCCCGACCGGCTCCCGGACCGCTGGACCTCCCCCCTGAGGAACCGGCTCGCCACCTCGGTGCCGACCTTCGACGGCATCGGTTTCGACGCCCTCGCCGACCTGACCCACCTGGAGGCAGTACGCCCATGACCAGCATCGTGGTGCTCGGGAGCACCAACATGGACCTCGTGGCCTACGTGAACCGGGCCCCGGCGCGCGGCGAGACCGTCACCGGCCGCTCGTTCCGCACGATCCCCGGCGGCAAGGGCGCCAACCAGGCGGTCGCCGCCGCCCGCGCGGGCGGCGAGGTCGCCATGATCGGCGCGGTCGGCTCCGACGACTTCGGATACCGGCTCCGGGACGTCCTGGAGCACTGCTCCGTCGACACCGACCTGCTCCGCACCGTCGAAGGGGCCTCCGGCACCGCGCACATCGTCGTCGACGACGAGGGCGGCAACGCGATCGTCGTCGTCCCCGGCGCCAACGCCTCCGTCACCTCGCTCACCCGCGGCGACGAGGCCCTGATCGCCACCGCCGACCTGCTCCTCCTCCAGCTCGAACTCCCCCTCTCCGTCGTCATCGAGGGCGCCGCCCACGCGCGGGACCGCGGGGTGCGCACCGTCCTCACCCCGGCCCCCGCCCAGCCCCTCCCGCCCGAACTCTTCGACTTCACCGACCTGTTGGTGCCCAACGAGCACGAGGCCACCGCGCTCACCGGCCGCGCCGACCCGTACGCCGCCGCGCTCGCCCTCCTCGAAGCCGTCCCCGAGGTCGTCGTCACCCTCGGCGCCGCCGGCTGCCTCTACGCGACGCGCGGCGCCGAACCGCTCGCCGTGCCCGCCCCGCGGGTGCGGGCCGTCGACACCACCGCGGCCGGCGACACCTTCGTCGGCGCGCTCGCGGTCGCCCTCGGCGAGGGCCGCCCGGCGCCCGAGGCCCTCACCTGGGCGGGCACCGCCGCCGCGCTGTCCGTCCGCCGCGAGGGCGCCTCGACCTCGATGCCGTACCGGGTCGACATCGAAGCGGCCCTCGACGCCCCCGAGTCCCTGGAGGCCGATCCCGTATGACCACCGCACCCCCCGCCACCAAGGCGCCGCCGCTCCAGGGGCTGCGCGTCCTCGATCTGGCGACGCTCTTCGCCGGGCCGCTGGCCGCCACGATGCTCGGCGACTTCGGCGCCGACGTCGTGAAGGTCGAACACCCCCGCAAGCCGGACCCGTCCCGGGGCCACGGCCCCGCCAAGGACGGGGTCGGCCTGTGGTGGAAGGTCCTCGGCCGCAACAAGCGGACCATCACCCTCGACCTGTCCACCCCGGGCGGCCGGGACGCCCTGCTCCGGCTGGCCGCCGACGCCGACGTGATCGTGGAGAACTTCCGCCCCGGCACCCTGGAGCGCTGGGGCCTGGGCTGGGAGGAGCTGTCCACGGTCAACCCCCGGCTCGTGCTGGCCCGGGTCACCGGCTTCGGCCAGTTCGGCCCGTACGCCCACCGCCCCGGCTTCGGCACCCTCGCCGAGGCGATGAGCGGCTTCGCCGCCATCACCGGCGAACCGGACGGCCCGCCGACCCTGCCCCCCTTCGGCCTCGCCGACTCGATCGCCGCCCTCGCCACGGCGTACGCGGTGATGACCGCGCTCACCGCGAGGACGGCCACCGGCCACGGCCAGGTCGTGGACATGGCCATCATCGAACCGATGCTGTCCGTCATCGGACCCCACTCCCTCTGGTACGACCAGCTCGGCTACGTCCAGCCGCGCACCGGCAACCGGTCCCGCAACAACGCCCCCCGCAACACCTACCGGACCTCCGACGGATCCTGGGTGGCCGTCTCCACGTCGGCGCAGTCCATCGCCGAGCGCGTGCTGCGCCTGGTCGGCCGCGCCGAGCTGATCGACGAGCCGTGGTTCGCCGACGGCACGGGCCGGGCCGCGCACGCCGAGGTCCTCGACGAGGCGGTCGGCTCGTGGATCGCCCGGCACACCCGCGACGAGGCCATGGCCGCCTTCGAGAAGGCGGAGGCGGCGATCGCCCCCGTCTACGACGTCCGGGACGTCCTCGCCGACCCCCAGTACCAGGCGCTCGGCACGGTCACCGAGGTCCCGGACCCGGAGCTGGGCCCCCTCCGCATGCAGAACGTGCTCTTCCGGCTCTCCGAGACCCCCGGCGCGATCCGCTGGGCCGGCCGCCCGCACGGCGCCGACACCGACGAGGTCCTGACGGCGGCCGGTCTCACGCCGGCCGAGATCGGCGACCTGCGCGCCCGGGGGGCGGTATGACCTCCCCCGGCACGGGCACCCCGGTCCCGGGCCCGGGGTGCACGGGCGTCCCCGGCTCCGGCGTCCCCGGGACGAGCACCCCCGGCCCGTGGTCCCCGGGCCGGGGACGCCCGGGCGGCGTGAACGGCCGGAACCGCGGCCGGCCGCCGCTCACCTGGCTGTACGCGCCCGGCGACCGGCCCGAGGTGGTCCGCAAGGCGCTCGGATCCGGCGCCGACGTGGTCATCGTGGACCTGGAGGACGCGGTCGCCCAGGACCGCAAGGCGTACGCCCTCGACGCCACCGCCGATCTGCTCTCCGACACCCACCCGGTCCCGGTGCACGTCCGCATCCACACCCCGCGCGACATCCCCGTCCTGGCCTCCCTCCCCGGCCTCGGCGGTCTCCGTGTACCCAAGGTGACACACGCCACCGACATCCACCGGATCAGCGAGCTCGCCCCCGGACTCCCGCTCTACCCGCTGCTGGAGAGCGCCCTGGCCGTGGAGCACGCCTACGCCATCGCCACCGCCCACCCGGCGGTCCGCGGCCTCTCCCTGGGCGAGGCCGACCTCCGCGCCGACCTGGGGGTGCGGGAGGACAGCGGGCTCGACTGGCCGCGCAGCCGGATCGTGGTCGCCGCCCGCGCGGCCGGGCTGCCGCCGCCGGTGCAGTCGGTCCACGCCGACATCGGCGACCTCGACGCCCTCGCGGCCGGCTGCGCGCGGGGCCGGGCGCTGGGCTTCCTCGGCCGGGCGGCCATCCACCCCCGGCAGCTCCCGGTCATCGCGCGGGCCTATCTGCCGACCCCGCAGGAGGTCGACGCGGCCCGCGCGGTGGTGGCGGCGGCCGCGGCCGACCGGGGGGCGCTGGCCCTGGCGGACGGCCGGTTCGTGGACGCGGCGGTGGTGGCGGGCGCCCACCGGGTCCTCGCCCTCGCGGAGCCCGCCCGCTGACCCGGCCCCGCGCACGCGCGAGGGCCGCCGGGACCTGTCAGGTCCCGGCGGCCCTCGTGGCTCGATGAGGCGGTGTCAGCCCTTGGCGGCCGACCCCGCGCCGTTCCCGGCGCCGTTCTCCACGTCGTCGGATCCGGCGGACTCGCCGGCGTCCTCCGGGGCGGCCGTGCCGGAGGCGGCCGGCTCGGTGTCCGTGCCCTCGGCGTCGTCCGCCTCGTCCGTGTCCGCCTTCTCCGTGTCCACCTTCTTCCGGGAACGCGGCTCCACGATCTCCTCGCGGCCCGGGCGGACCCGCGCCGAGACCACCATGTAGACCACGGCGAGCACGAAGACGATGATCGCGGTCCACACGTTCAGGCGCAGGCCCAGGATGTGGTGGGCCTCG
Source organism: Streptomyces sp. NPDC058052 (assembly GCF_042885515.1). Lineage (NCBI taxonomy): Bacteria > Bacillati > Actinomycetota > Actinomycetes > Kitasatosporales > Streptomycetaceae > Streptomyces > Streptomyces sp. NPDC058052. The sequence continues at coordinate 91,568 of NZ_JBHVRX010000009.1, forward strand.
TCGACGCGCATGTACTCGATCCAGCCGCGGCCGGCGCAGTAGGCGGCCACGTACAGGGCGAAGGCGCGGCCGTGGCCCAGCTTGAAGCGGCGGTCCGCCCAGATGACGAGCACGGCGACGCCGACGCACCACAGCGACTCGTAGAGGAAGGTCGGGTGGTAGAGCCCGGCCTCGCGGTTGGCGCTCTCGGTGATCTCCAGCGCCCACGGCAGGTCGGTGGGCTTGCCGTACAGCTCCTGGTTGAACCAGTTGCCCCAGCGGCCGATGGCCTGGGCGAGGGCGATGCCGGGGGCGATGGCGTCCGCGTACGCCGGGAGCGGGATGCCCCGGCGGCGGCAGCCGATCCAGGCGCCGACGGCGCCGAAGGCGATGGCGCCCCAGATGCCGAGGCCGCCCTCCCAGATCTTGAAGGCGTCGACCCAGTTCTCACCCTCGCTGAAGTACAGCTGGTAGTCGGTGATCACGTGGTAGAGCCGGCCGCCGACGAGGCCGAAGGGCACGGCCCACACGGCGATGTCCGCCACGGTGCCGGCGGTGCCGCCCCGGGCGATCCAGCGCTTGTTGCCGAGCCAGACGGCGACGAAGACACCGAGGATGATGCAGAAGGCATAGCCGCGCAGCGGAATCGGTCCGAGGTGGATGACACCGGTCGACGGGCTGGGAATGTAGGCAAGGTCCATGGCAGGTCCGACGCTACCCTGCCGGGCGGGCGGGACGGCAGCCCACCCGGCAACGTCTGGGTAACTAAGCCGCTCGGTCAGCTTGCCGAGGGGGAGGCCGAACCGGGCTTCTTGCCCTTGTTGGCCTCGGCGACCCACTTCTTCAGGTTCTCCGGCGAGATCTGCTCGTCGCCCTTGGTCGGGAAGATCGATTCTCCGTTGAGCAGCACGGACGGGGTGCCGCGGAAGCCGCCGGCCTGGAAGGCTTCGTTGGACTTCTCGACCCAGCCGTCGTGCGTGCCGTCCTGGACGCAGGAGCGGAACGACGGCGTGTCGAGGCCGGGGACCTTGGCCGCCAGCTCGATCAGCTTGTCGTTGTCACCGAAGGCGTCGTCGGTCTCCTGCGGCTGGTTGATGTAGAGCGTGTCGTGGTACGCGGTGAACTTGCCGGCGTCCTGGGCGCAGGCCGCCGCGTTCGCCGCGCGCAGCGAGCCGCTGCCGCCCATGTTGCCGTCGATGAGGGTGGCGAGGTGGTACTCGGTCCTGAGGGCGCCGGACGCCTCCAGCTCGTGGATGGAGTCCCGCATCACGTTCTCGAACTGGGCGCAGGCGGGGCAGCGGAAGTCCTCCCAGATCTGGAGGGTGGACGGGGCGTCCGCCTTGCCGGTGGGGATGGCCGGCCTGTCGCCCTCGATCGCGCCGGTGGGGGCGACGACGGGGCCGGCCTTGGCCGAGTCGCTGTCCTTGCCGCTGTTGGCGGCGATCACGCCGACGACGGCGGCGAGGCCGAGGACGCCGACCACTCCCGCCGTCACGATCAGGACCCGCCGCTGCTTCTCGCGGGCCTTCTCGCGCTCGCGCTGCTGCTGGAGGCGCTCCCGCGCGCTCTTGTTACTACCGTCACGGTTCTTCTCGCTCACGCCCACAGCAACGAACCGGGGAGGCGCGTCCGCGCCTCCCCGGTCCGATATCCACCCGAATGGACTACGTCTGGTCAGGAGGTGCGGCGCACGCCCTCCGCGAGTTCGGCCGCCAGTTCCTTTACGGCGGCGAGCCCGGCGGCCTCGTCGCCGTCGGCGTCGAGGATCCGCTGGACGAAGGCCGAGCCGACGATGACGCCGTCGGCGAAGGCGGCGACCTCGCGGGCCTGGACGGCGTTGGAGACGCCGAGGCCGACGCAGACCGGGATCTTCGAGGTCACGCGAGTCCGCCGGACCAGGTCGGCGGCCTGCTCGCCGACCGACGCGCGGGTGCCGGTGACGCCCATGAGGGAGGCGGCGTAGACGAAGCCGGAGCCCGCCTCGGTGATGGTGGCGAGCCGCTCGTCCTTGCTGCTGGGGGCGACGACGAAGACGGTGGCGATGCCGTGCTCGTCGGCGTGCTTCCGCCACTGCGCGGACTCCTGGACCGGAAGGTCGGGCAGGATGCAGCCCGCGCCGCCGGCCTCGGCCAGCTCCCGGACGAAGCGCTCGACGCCGTACCGGTCGATGGGGTTCCAGTAGGTCATGACGAGGACCGGCTTGCCGGTGGCCTCGTGGGCCTCCTTCACCGTCCGCATGACGTCGGCGATCCTGACGCCGCCGCGCAGGGCGATGTCGTCGGCGGTCTGGATGACGGGGCCGTCCAGGACCGGGTCGCTGTGCGGGAGGCCCACCTCGACGACGTCGGCGCCGCCGTCGAAGACGGCCTTGATGGCCTTGATGCCGCCGTCCACGGTCGGGAAGCCCGCCGGGAGGTACGCGATGAGCGCGGCCCGGTCCTCGGCCTTGGCGCGCTCCAGGGTGTCGGCGAGCAGCTGGATGTTTCCGGTGGTCACTTCGACCCCTCCCCGTCGTACAGGCCGAAGTAGCGCGCGGCCGTGTCCATGTCCTTGTCGCCGCGGCCGGAGAGGTTGACGAGGAGGAGCGCGTCCTTGCCGAGCTCCTTGCCGACCTCCAGGGCACCGGCGAGGGCGTGCGCCGACTCGATGGCCGGGATGATGCCCTCGGTGCGGGAGAGCAGCCGCAGCGCCTGCATGGCGGCGTCGTCGGTGACGGCCCGGTACTCGCCGCGCCCGCTGTCCTTGAGGTACGCGTGCTCCGGGCCGATGCCCGGGTAGTCGAGGCCCGCCGAGATCGAGTACGGCTCGGTGATCTGGCCCTCGTCGTCCTGGAGGACGTAGCTGCGCGAGCCGTGCAGGATGCCGGGCTCGCCGGCGGTGAGGGTGGCCGCGTGCTCGCCGGTCTCGACGCCGTGGCCGGCCGGTTCGCAGCCGATGAGCCGGACCGAGGCGTCGGGCAGGAAGGCGTGGAAGAGGCCGATGGCGTTGGAGCCGCCGCCGACGCAGGCGACGGCCGCGTCGGGGAGGCGTCCGGCGCGCTCCAGGAGCTGGCGGCGGGCCTCGACGCCGATGACCCGGTGGAAGTCCCGGACCATCGCCGGGAAGGGGTGCGGGCCTGCGACCGTGCCGAAGAGGTAGTGGGTGCGGTCGACGTTGGCGACCCAGTCGCGGAACGCCTCGTTGATGGCGTCCTTGAGGGTGCGGCTGCCGGACTTCACGGCGACGACCTCGGCGCCGAGCATCCGCATCCGGGCCACGTTGAGCGCCTGGCGCTGGGTGTCGACCTCGCCCATGTAGATGGTGCAGTCGAGGCCGAAGAGGGCGCAGGCGGTGGCGGTGGCGACGCCGTGCTGGCCGGCGCCGGTCTCGGCGATGACGCGGGTCTTGCCCATGCGCTTGGTGAGCAGGGCCTGGCCGAGCACGTTGTTGATCTTGTGCGAGCCGGTGTGGTTCAGGTCCTCGCGCTTGAGGAAGATCCGGGCGCCGCCGGCGTGCTCGGCGAACCGGGGCACCTCGGTGAGCGCGCTGGGACGGCCGGTGTAGTTGGCCATCAGGTCGCCGAGCTCGCGGGCGAACTCGGGGTCGTTCTTGGCCTTCTCGTACTCGACGGCGACCTCGTCGACGGCGGCGACGAGGGCCTCGGGGATGAACTTGCCGCCGAAGGCGCCGAAGTAGCCCTCGGGGGACGGGACCTGGCCCTCCGGGTCCGGGATGAAGAACTCGCTGGTCATGCGGATGGTGCTCCTCGCGGGGCGATGCGGTCGGTGAAGGACGTGACTCGCTTCGTACGCGCGCGTGGCGGTGCCGCCGCCGGGAGCCTCCGCTCCCGCGCCGGTACGGAGCCGTACGGCGGATGCGGGGTCAGGCCCGGAAGCCTGGGCACGGGGCGCCGGGTGCGACCCATGAGGGGGCCGTCAGGAGGTCGCGCGCGTGTCGCGGGGGCGCCATCGCATGCCGGGGACCGTGCCCGGCTCGGAGCCGATGCAGTGGCGGACCCGGCGGCCGTGGACACGGCGGGCCGGCGCTCGGCACCCGCGGGGCCGGCAGCCCCGGGCCAGCCGGGCGTGGACGGCCACGGACACCACGCGCAGGCCGACGGGCCCCTGGGCTGCGGAGCCCGGGGCGGTCGGCACGGCGCGGCGAGGGGTCACGGCCGGGTCAGCTCCGGCCGTGCCGCAGGGCGGGGTGCGCGCCGGCGGCGACGAGGTCGGCGACGGCGGTCTTCGGGTCACGGCCGGTGACCAGGGACTCGCCGACGAGCACCGCGTCGGCGCCGGCGTTGGCGTAGGCGATGAGGTCGTGCGGGCCGCGGACGCCGGACTCGGCGACCTTGACGATGCCCGCCGGGATCTCCGGGGCGACGCGCTCGAAGGTGGAGCGGTCGACCTGGAGGGTCTTGAGGTTGCGGGCGTTGACGCCGATGATCCGGGCGCCGGCGTCGACCGCGCGCTCGACCTCCTCCTCGTCGTGGACCTCGACGAGCGGGGTGAGCCCGATGGACTCGGCGCGCTCGATGAGGGAGACGAGGGCCTCCTGCTCCAGGGCCGCGACGATGAGGAGCGCGAGATCCGCTCCGTACGCCCGGGCCTCCCAGAGCTGGTAGGCGGTGACGATGAAGTCCTTGCGCAGGACCGGGATGTCCACCCGGGCGCGCACGGCCTCCAGGTCGGCGAGCGAGCCGCCGAACCGGCGCTGCTCGGTGAGGACGGAGATGACGGCGGCGCCGCCCGCCTCGTAGTCGGCGGCGAGTCCCGCCGGGTCGGCGATGGCCGCGAGCGCTCCCTTGGACGGGCTGGACCGCTTGACCTCGCAGATCACGGTGACGCCCTCGCCGCGCAGCGCGGCGACCCCGTCCTTGGCCTGCGGGGCCTTGGCGGCCCGGTCCTTGAGCTCGTCGAGGGAGACCCGCGCCTGCCGCTCTGCGAGGTCGGCGCGCACGCCTTCGATGATCTCGTCGAGCACACTCACGCGAGAGGCCCCCTTCCGGGACGGTGACGGTTCCACGGAACCTGATGAACACGGTTCAGCCATGTCCGATGGTATCCGCAGGTGACCCTCTGCTCCGCATCGAGCGGCGCGGTGTCCCAACAGCTGGGACTTCAGGGAGCCAGCGCGGAGCCGAACGGAAGGTTCCGGATCACCGCGAAAAGGGCGGTCAGCGCCCCGATCGCCCACCACCAGGCGGGCTTCGGGGCGATCCGGGTCGGCCTGCCGCGGACGGCGTGAATGAGCCACACCGCCATGAGGACCGCACAGACGGCGTAGCCGGCGACGGCCAGGGCGTTGGCACCGAGCGCGGTCGCGAGGTCGCCGTGGGCGACGGCGTGGGCGCTGCGCAGGCCGCCGCAGCCGGGGCAGTACAGGCCGGTGAAGCGGAGCAGCGGGCAGACCGGGTAGTGGCCGGGTTCGTTGGGGTCGACGGCGCCGACGTACGCGAAGGCGGCGCCGGTGCCGGCGAGGGTGGCGAGCGGGGCGAGCAGCCGCCGGCGGAGCGGGCGGCGCCGGAACTCCTCGGCCTCCCGGAACTCCTCGGCCTCCCGGAGCCCGGGGGCGTACGGCTCGGCGGGCGCGGGGGGCTGCGGCGTGGGCTCGGCGGTCACGCGGCGATTGTCGCCCGGCACGCCCCCGGGACGCACGACGGCGCAGTCCGGACGTGCCGGACTGCGCCGTTCGGGTGATGCTCGGGTCCGCGCGTGTCACACGGCGGACCTCAGGACCGGACCCTGGGGGTCAGGCGCGGGCCCGGGCCGCGGCGGTCGCGGTCTCGCGGGCCGCGGCGACGTCCTGGGACTCCTTCGGCATGCCGAGGCCGGCGACCTTCATGGCACCGCCGACGACGCCGCCGAGGAGGATGACGCCGACACCGGCCCAGAAGCCGGGGATGTTCGCCGCCACCATGAAGACTCCGGCGATGCAGAAGCCGATGAAGGAGATGATGACACCGGTCCAGGCGGCCGGGGTGTGTCCGTGGGCGCTGCCCGCCATGAGTTGCTCCTCGTAGATGTTGCTCGGTGGTGACGTCGAAGACGACGGTCGTCATGTGATGACGGCGTCATTCTTCCGCACATGACCCCGCGGAGGTGACTCGGGGGGTCCTGGACGATCACGCGTCGTGCGTCGGGTCCTCGCCGCGGTCGAGCGCCTTCCACAGGTCCTCGGGCCGGTCGGGGTCGCCCGCGGCGGGACGGCGCGCCGCGCGGGGCGCTCCGGCGCGCTCGTAGCGGCCGCCCATCGCGGGCCAGCTCTTGCCGTAGCGCAGGGCGAAGAGGCCGGCGACGAGGATGAGCACGGCACCGGCGGCGGCGACGTAGGGCCAGGCCGTATGGGTGAGCCCGGCGACGGCGGCGGCGGTGTCGCCGCTGATCCGGGCGGCCTCGGCGTCGAGGGCGGCGCTGTCGGAGGCGCCCAGGAAGGCGGCCAGGGCGGCGCCGGCGCCACTGAGCGCGAGGAGCGCGGCGACGAGGGTGCGGCCGGTGCGGCGGACGGCGAAGACGGCGACGAGGGCGGCGAGGCCGACGATCGCGAGGGCGGTCGGGACGCCGGTGACGGTGCCGCCGTCGGCCTCGACGGGGACGCTGCCCCCGGCGACCGACGCGGTGCCCTCGGCCCAGATCTGGCCGGCGGAGAGCAGTACGACGGTGGCCCCGAGGGCACCGAGGAGCAGGGCGACGGCGAGGCTCCGCCGGCCGCCGGAGGTGACGGCCGCGCGGGCGGCTCGGGGCTGGGGTACGGGTACGGCGCTCACGTACCCCACTATCCCCTACGGCTGCGATGAACCTTTCATCCGGTTGGCGGTGTGTACGGCGCGGAGGACGGCGGCGGCCTTGTTGCGGCACTCGGCGTCCTCGGCGACCGGGTCGGAGTCGGCGACGACACCCGCTCCGGCCTGGACGTACGCGGTGCCGTCGCGGAGCAGCGCGGTGCGGATCGCGATGGCGGTGTCGGAGTCGCCGGCGAAGTCGAGATACCCGACACACCCGCCGTACAGGCCGCGCCGGGAGGGCTCCAGCTCCTCGATGATCTGCATCGCGCGCGGCTTGGGCGCGCCGGAGAGGGTGCCGGCGGGGAAGCAGGCGGTGAGGACGTCGAAGGCGGTGCGCCCCTCGGCGACCCGGCCGGTGACGGTGGAGACGATGTGCATGACGTGGGAGTACCGCTCGATCGACATGAAGTCGACGACCTCGACGGAGCCGGGGGCGCAGACCCGGCCGAGGTCGTTGCGGCCGAGGTCGACGAGCATGAGGTGCTCGGCGCGCTCCTTGGGGTCGGCCAGCAGCTCCTCGGCGAGGTCGTGGTCCTCCTGCGGGGTGGCGCCGCGGTGCCGGGTGCCGGCGATGGGGTGGACCATCGCCCGCCCGTCCTCGACCTTGACGAGGGCCTCGGGGCTGGAGCCGACGACGTCGAAGCCGTTCTCGAAGCGGAAGAGGTACATGTACGGCGACGGGTTGGTGGCCCGCAGCACCCGGTAGACGTCGAGGGCGGAGGCGGTGCAGGGGGTCTCGAAGCGCTGCGAGGGGACGACCTGGAACGCCTCGCCGGCCCGGATGCGCTCCTTGATGTCCTCGACGGCGTCCTGGTAGGCGGGGCCGCCCCAGAGGGCGGAGTACTCGGGCAGCTCGGAGGCGGGGAGGGCGACGGGGGTGGTGGCGACCGGGCGGGCCAGGTCGGCCTCCATCGCGTCGAGGCGGGCGACGGCGTCCGCGTACGCCTCGTCGACGCCGGTCTCCAGGTCGTTGTGGTTGATCGCGTTGGCGATCAGGAGGACCGAGCCGTCCCAGTGGTCGAGGACGGCGAGGTCGCTGGTGAGGAGCATGGTGAGCTCGGGGAGCCGCAGGTCGTCGCGGGTGGAGTCCCCGATCCGCTCCAGGCGGCGGACGATGTCGTAGCCGAGGTAGCCGACCATGCCGCCGGTGAACGGGGGCAGTCCGCCCGCGAGGTCGCGGGGGGTGTGGAGGGTCTCGACGGTGGCGCGCAGGGCGGCGAGCGGGTCGCCGTCGACGGGGACGCCGACGGGCGGGGTGCCGAGCCAGTGGGCCTCGCCGTCCTTCACGGTGAGGGTGGCGTCGCTGCGGACGCCGATGAAGGAGTAGCGGGACCAGCTGCGGCCGTTCTCCGCGGATTCGAGGAGGAAGGTGCCGGGGCGTTCGGCGGCGAGCTTGCGGTAGAGCCCGACCGGGGTGTCGCCGTCCGCGAGGAGCCTGCGGCTGACGGGGATGACGCGGCGGTCGGCCGCCAGCTTGCGGAAGGTCTCGAGATCCATGGCGCCAGACCCTACTCGGATGCCGGGAGCCCGGCGGCGGGCAGCAGCACGTCGGCGTCGAAGCAGGTGCGGGCGCCGGTGTGGCAGGCGGCGCCGACCTGGTCGACCTGGACGAGGAGGGTGTCGGCGTCGCAGTCGAGGGCGACCGACCTGACGTGCTGGACGTGCCCGGAGGTGTCGCCCTTGACCCAGTACTCGTTCCGGCTGCGGGACCAGTAGGTGCAGCGGCCGGTGGTGAGGGTGCGGTGCAGGGCCTCGTCGTCCATCCAGCCGAGCATGAGCACCTCACCGGTGTCGTACTGCTGGGCGATGGCGGGGACCAGGCCGTCGGTGCTGCGCTTGAGGCGGGCGGCGATGGCCGGGTCGAGGTCGCTGGGGGTCCGGGGCGTGCTGCTCATGCCGCCATTGTGCCGTGACGCGGAGGCGTGTCCGGCGGGGCGTCCACTGGGCGGACGGCGCGGCGCCGCCGTACGCTGGCGGTCATGTCGACCCATGCCAAACGTGAACGGCTACTGCTCGCTGATCTGTTGGAGGCCGCGGGCCCGGACGCCCCGACGCTGTGCGAGGGCTGGCGGACCCGGGACCTCGCCGCGCACGTGGTGGTGCGGGAGCGGCGGCCGGACGCGGCGGCCGGGACGCTCGTCCCGGCGCTGAAGGAGCGGCTCCAGCGGGTGCAGGACGAGTTCGCGGCGAAGCCGTACGAGGAGCTGGTCCAGCTCGTCCGCACGGGTCCGCCGCGCTTCTCCCCGTTCACGATCAAGCAGGTGGACGAGGGTGCGAACGTCGTCGAGTTCTACGTCCACGCGGAGGACGTCCGGCGGGCGCAGCCCGGCTGGTCGGCGCGGGAGCTGGACCCGGTCTTCTCGGACGCCCTGTGGTCCCGGCTGGAGAAGGGCGCCCGGCTGCTGGGCCGGAAGGCGCCGGTGGGCCTGGTGCTGCGCCGCCCGAACGGGCAGACGGTGGTCGCCCACCGCGGCACCCCGGTCGTGACGGTCTCCGGGGAGCCGGGCGAGCTGACGATGTACCTGTACGGGCGGACGGAGGTGGCGAAGGTGGGCCTGGAGGGCGAGCCGGACGCCATCGAACTGCTGAACACGACCAAGCAGCTGGGGATCTAGGCCGCTTCTTCCGGATCGGGCCGGAGCCCGGCCCGGGGGCTGCTCAGGACGGGTTCGCCGGGAGTTCGGCGCGGCGGACCGCGCGGACCGCGAGGGCGTACACGCCGGAGAGGGCGCAGACCGCGGCGCTGACCACGAAGACCGGGCCGGTGCCCCACAGGCCGATGGCGGTGCCGGTGAGCGGGTAGCTCAGCGGGGCGATGCCGAGGCTGCCGAGACCGGCGACGGCGCTCACCCGGCCGAGGTACGCGGGGTCGCACTCGGTCTGGATCAGGGCGTTGCAGAGGGCTCCGGAGAGGCCCGCGAGCAGGCCGATGGAGAGGGCCACGAGGACCGCGGGGGCGAGCTGGGGGAGGAAGGCGAGCGCCCCGATCGAGACGGCGCCCAGCACCATCGTCCAGCCCATGACGACGCCGGTGCGGGAGATCCGGCCCTTGACGGTGAGCAGCAGGGAGGCGCCGCCCGCGCCCACGCCGAAGCCGGCGAGGACCCAGCCGATGCCGGAGGCGCCCCAGCCGCGCTGCTCGGAGAGGACGGCGAGGCCGACGTTGAGCGGACCGGTGAAGCCGAGGTCGCTGAGGAGCACGACGATCATCAGGGGGCCGAGCACCCGGTGGCCGCGGAGGTAGCGCAGGCCGTCGGCGAGGTCGCGCAGGGCGGTGCCGCCGCGCTTCTCGTCCTCCCGGGGCAGCGGGCCGAGCCGGAGCGCGGCGAGCAGGGGCAGGGAGAGCGCGAAGAGGACGCCGGCGGCGCCGAAGGCGGTGGCGGTGCCGCCGACGGCGATGGCGAGGCCGCCGAGCGGGGCGCCGAGGACGGAGCCCATGCGGTGGGCGAGGCCGCGCATGCCCTGGACGCGGGCGAGCTGGTCGCGCTCGGCGATCCGGGGCGGCAGGGCGCCGACGGCCGGCAGGAAGACGGCGTCGACGGTGCCGAAGACGAGGGCGACGGCGGCGAGGGCCCACAGGCCCGGCGAGGCGAGGAGCAGGACCGCGGCGAGGCCGAAGGTGACGAGGCAGCGGACGGCGTCGGAGGCGATGACGACGCGGCGCGGGCCGAGGCGGTCGGCGATCACTCCCCCGAAGAGCATGAGCAGGGCGCGGGGGACGGCGGCGACGGCCATGACGAGTCCGGCCTGGGCGGGGGTGCCGCTGGTGACGGCGGTCCAGGAGAGGGCGAGGTGGTAGACGCTGTCGCCGAGGGTGGAGGCGGTGTAGGCGCCGAGCCAGCGCAGGACCTGGGGGCTGCGGTGGGCGGGGCGGGCGGGGGTCCCGGTGAGCGTGGTCATGGGCGGTAGGGGAAGCCGTGGAGGTGGACGGCGACGTTCTCGCGGCCCTCGGTGTCGCCGGCGGCCTCGGCGGCGCGGGCGATCCGGTCGTACTTCTCGCAGACGGCGCCCAGTTCCTCGTTGAGCGCGGCGAGTTCGGCGGCGGTGAGGCGCGGCAGCCACTCGGAGCTGATCGAGGCGGAGCGCCAGGCGTCGGACCAGGTGAGGCGCTCGTCGAGGAAGCGGCGGTGGAGGGCGGAGCGCTGCTCGTTGATGGTGCGGCCGACGGCGTCGCTCGCGGCGGCCAGTTCGGGGCTGTCGCGGACGTCCTCGTCGCGGATGGTGACGCCGTACGAGGAGGGCTGCCACCAGCGCTCGCGTCCGTCGCCGGACCGGGTCTCGGCCTCCTCGATGAGGCCGTGCTCGGCGAGCTTGCGCAGGTGGTAGCTGACGAGGGAGACGGCCTCGTCGACCTGCTCGGCGAGCTGGGACGCGGTGGCGGTGCGGGCGACGAAGAGGTTCCGGTAGAGGCGCATGCGCAGCGGGTGCGCGAGGGCCTTGAGGGTGCCGAGGTCGGTGATCCGGCGGTTCTCCGGTGAGGTCATGAACACGACCGTAGATGCGAAAGAAACCTTGCGCAATGAAGATTGCGCAAATAATCCTGCGCATCGGGGCGGCGAAAAGGGCCCCCGCGGGGGCCCTTCCCGTCAGATGTCCCGAAGCGGAACGCCGCCTCAGCGGACCTCGCGGCCCGCTTCCCGCAGCGCGCCCTTGACCTCGCCGATCCGCAGATCGCCGAAGTGGAAGACGGAGGCCGCGAGCACCGCGTCCGCGCCCGCCTCGACGGCCGGAGCGAAGTCCGCGAGCTTGCCGGCGCCGCCGGAGGCGATCACCGGCACGGTCACGTGCCGGCGCACGGCCGCGATCATCTCGGTGTCGTAGCCGTCCTTGGTGCCGTCCGCGTCCATCGAGTTGAGCAGGATCTCCCCCGCGCCCAGCTCCGCGGCCCGGTGCGCCCACTCGACGGCGTCGATGCCGGTGCCCTTGCGGCCGCCGTGCGTCGTCACCTCGAAGGAGCCGGAGGGCGTGCGGCGCGCGTCCACGGACAGGACGAGGACCTGGCGGCCGAAGCGCTCGGCGATCTCCTGGATCAGCTCGGGGCGGGCGATGGCGGCCGTGTTGACGCCCACCTTGTCCGCACCGGCCCGCAGCAGCTTGTCCACGTCGTCCGCCGAGCGGACGCCGCCGCCGACGGTGAGCGGGATGAAGACCTGCTCGGCGGTGCGGCGCACCACGTCGTAGGTGGTCTCCCGGTTGCCGGAGGAGGCGGTGATGTCGAGGAAGGTCAGCTCGTCGGCGCCCTCGGCGTCGTACAGCTTGGCCATCTCGACCGGGTCGCCGGCATCGCGCAGGTTCTGGAAGTTGACGCCCTTCACGACCCGGCCGTTGTCCACGTCCAGGCAGGGGATCACTCGTACGGCGAGGCTCATGCCGCATCACTCCTGTACGCCTCGACCTCGACCTCGACGACCAGACGGGGGTCGACGAAGCCGGAGACGATGATCATCGAGGCGGCCGGGCGGACCGCGTCGAACAGTTCCTTGTGGGCGCGGCCCACCTCGTCCACGTCCCGCGCGTGGGTGAGGTACATGCGGGTGCGGACGACGTCCTCGGGGCCGAGGCCGAGCTGCTTCAGCGCGCCGAAGGCGACGTCGAAGGAGTTGCGCGTCTGCTCGTAGGGGCCGCCGTCGGCGATCTGGCCGCCGACCACCGAGGTGCAGCCGGAGACGAGGACGGTGCCGTTGGGCAGCTCGACCGCGCGGGAGTAGCCGAACTGCTCCTCCCAGGGGGCTCCGGTGACGACCTTGCGCACGGCCCCGGTCATGCCGACGCCACCGCCCGCAGGGCGTCCTCCAGGGTGAACGCCTCGGCGTAGAGCGCCTTGCCGACGATCGCGCCCTCGACGCCCAGGCGGGTGAGGCCGGCCAGGGCCCGCAGGTCGTCCAGGGAGGAGACGCCGCCGGAGGCGACGACGGGCTTGTCGGTGGCCGCGCAGACGTTCTTCAGCAGCTCGACGTTGGGACCGGTGAGGGTGCCGTCGCGGCCGATGTCGGTGACGACGTACCGGGCGCAGCCCTCGGAGTCGAGGCGGGCGAGCGTCTCGTAGAGGTCGCCGCCGTCACGGGTCCAGCCGCGGCCCTTGAGGGTGGTGCCGCGCACGTCGAGGCCGACGGCGATCCTGTCGCCGTACTCGGCGATGACCTTGGCGACCCACTCGGGGCTCTCCAGGGCGGCGGTGCCGAGGTTGACGCGGGTGCAGCCGGTGGCGAGGGCGGCGGCGAGCGAGGCGTCGTCGCGGATGCCGCCGGAGAGCTCGACCTTGATGTCCATGGCCTCGGTCACCTGGCGGACCAGCTCGCGGTTGTCGCCGGTGCCGAAGGCGGCGTCCAGGTCGACGAGGTGGAGCCACTCGGCGCCGGAGCGCTGCCAGGAGAGGGCGGCCTCCAGCGGGGAGCCGTAGGAGGTCTCGGTGCCGGACTCGCCGTGGACGAGGCGGACGGCCTGGCCGTCGCGGACGTCGACGGCGGGGAGGAGTTCGAGCACGCTGCTAGACGGCACAGTCACAGGGTTCCGATCCAGTTGGTGAGGAGCTGGGCTCCGGCGTCGCCGGACTTCTCGGGGTGGAACTGCGTGGCCCACAGGGCCCCGTTCTCCACGGCGGCGACGAAGGGCTCGCCGTGGGTGGCCCAGGTGACCTTGGGGGCGCGGATGTTGGGGTTGCCGACCTCCAGGGTCCACTCGCGCACCGCGTAGGAGTGCACGAAGTAGAACCGGGCGTCGGTGTCCAGGCCCGCGAAGAGCTCCGTGCCGGCGGGCGCGTCGACCGTGTTCCAGCCCATGTGGGGGACGACGGGGGCGTTCAGCGGCTCGACCGTGCCGGGCCACTCGTCCAGGCCCTCGGTCTCGACGCCGTGCTCGATGCCGCGCTCGAAGAGGATCTGCATGCCGACGCAGATGCCCATGACGGGGCGGCCGCCGGAGAGCCGGCGGCCGACGATCCAGTCGCCGCGGGCCTCCTTGAGCCCCTGCATGCAGGCGGAGAAGGCGCCGACGCCGGGGACGAGGAGTCCGTCGGCGTTCATCGCCTTCTCGTAGTCGCGGGTGATCTCGACGTCCGCGCCGACCCGCGCGAGCGCGCGCTCGGCGGAGCGCACGTTGCCGAAGCCGTAGTCGAAGACGACGACCTTCTTGGGGGTGCTCGTCGTCATGACCACACGTCCAGTCGCAGCACGCCGGCGGCGAGGCACATGGCGGCGCCGACGGAGAGCAGCACGATGAGGCCCTTGGGCATCTGCTGCTTGACGAAGGAGTAGATGCCGCCGAGCAGGAAGAGCCCGACGACGATCAGGATGGTGGAGAGACCGGTCACGGTTACAGCGCGCCCTTCGTGGACGGGAGGATTCCGGCGGCGCGCGGATCGCGCTCGGAGGCGTAGCGCAGGGCGCGGGCGAGCGCCTTGAACTGGCACTCCACGATGTGGTGGGCGTTGCGCCCGTACGGCACGTGGATGTGGAGCGCGATCTGCGCCTGGGCCACGAAGGACTCGAAGATGTGGCGCGTCATGGTGGTGTCGTACGAGCCGATCATCGGCGCCATGTTCTCCGGCTCGGTGTGCACCAGGTAGGGGCGGCCGGAGAGGTCCACGGTGACCTGGGCGAGGGACTCGTCCAGCGGGACCGTGCAGTTGCCGAAGCGGTAGATGCCGACCTTGTCGCCGAGGGCCTGCTTGAAGGCGGCGCCGAGGGCGAGGGCGGTGTCCTCGATGGTGTGGTGCGAGTCGATGTGGAGGTCGCCGTCGGTCTTCACGGTCAGGTCGAACAGACCGTGCCGGCCGAGCTGGTCCAGCATGTGGTCGTAGAAGCCGACCCCGGTCGACACGTCGACCTTTCCGGTGCCGTCGAGGTCGATCTCGACGACGACGGAGGTCTCCTTGGTGGTGCGCTCAACGCGGCCTACGCGGCTCATGCGTCCTGCTCCTTCTTCAGCTCACGAACCGCGTCGAGGAACGCGTCGTTCTCTTCGGGGGTGCCGGCGGTGACCCGCAGCCAGCCCGGTACGCCGTTGTCCCTGACCAGGACGCCCCGGTCGAGGATCTTCCGCCATGCCTCGTGGGAGCCCTCGGCTCCGTCGAAGCGTCCGAACTGGACGAAGTTGGCGTCGGACTCGGTGACCTCGTAGCCGGCCGCGCGCAGCTCGGCGACGAGGCGGTCGCGCTCGGCCTTGAGCTGCTCGACGTACCCGAGGAGGGTGTCGGTGTGCTCCAGGGCGGCGAGCGCGGTGGCCTGGGTGACGGCGGAGAGGTGGTACGGGAGGCGGACCAGCTGCACGGCGTCGACCACGGCCGGGTGGGCGGCGAGGTAGCCGAGGCGGAGTCCGGCGGCGCCGAACGCCTTGGACATGGTCCGGGAGACCACCAGGTGCGGCCGGCCCTCCAGGAGGGGCAGCAGCGAGTCCCGGTGGCTGAACTCCACGTACGCCTCGTCCACCACGACCAGCGAGGGCTTGGCGGCCTGGGCGGCCTCGTACAGCCGCTCCACGACCTCCGCCTCGACGGCGGTGCCCGTGGGGTTGTTGGGCGAGGTGACGAAGACGACGTCGGGCGCGTGCTCCGCGACGGCCGCCTCGGCGGCGTCGACGTCGATGGTGAAGTCCTCGTTGCGCGGGCCGGAGATCCAGCCGGTGCCGGTGCCGCGGGCGATCAGGGCGTGCATCGAGTACGAGGGCTCGAAGCCGATGGCCGTGCGGCCGGGTCCGCCGAAGGTCTGGAGCAGCTGCTGGAGGACCTCGTTGGAGCCGTTGGCGGCCCACACGTTCTCCCGGGCGACCGGGTGGCCGCCGGTGCGGGTGAGGTAGCGGGCCAGCTCGGTGCGGAGCTCCACCGCGTCCCGGTCGGGGTAGCGGTTGAGGCCGCGGGCGGCCTCGGCGACCCGCTCCGCGATCCGGGCCACCAGGGGCTCGGGCAGCGGGTAGGGGTTCTCGTTGGTGTTCAGCTGGACGGGGACGTCGAGCTGCGGGGCGCCGTAGGGCGACTGGCCCTTCAGCTCCTCCCGGATCGGCAGGTCGTCGATTCCGATCTTGTCGTACGCGTTCACTTGTTCTCGGGCACCTTCCAGCCGAACCTGGCCTTGATCGCGGCGCCGTGGGCCGGGAGGTCCTCGGCCTCGGCGAGGGTGACCACGTGGTGGGCCACGTCGGCCAGCGCGTCGCGCGTGTAGTCCACGATGTGCACGCCGCGCAGGAAGGACTGCACGGAGAGGCCCGAGGAGTGGCAGGCGCAGCCGCCGGTGGGCAGGACGTGGTTGGAGCCGGCGCAGTAGTCGCCGAGGGAGACCGGCGCCCAGGGGCCGACGAAGACCGCGCCCGCGTTGCGGACCCGGTCGGCGAGGGCGGCGGCGTCGGCGGTCTGGATCTCCAGGTGCTCGGCGCCGTAGGCGTTGACGACCGCGAGGCCGTCCTCCAGGTCGGTGACGAGGACGATCGCGGACTGCCGGCCGGCCAGGGCCGGGGCGATCCGGTCGTCGACGTGCTTGGCGGCGGCGACCTGCGTCTTCAGCTCGGCCTCGACGGCACCGGCCAGTTCCTCGGAGTCGGTGACGAGGACGGAGGCGGCCATCGGGTCGTGCTCGGCCTGGCTGATGAGGTCGGCGGCGACGTGCACGGGGTCGGCGGTGGCGTCGGCGAGGACCGCGATCTCGGTCGGGCCGGCCTCGGCGTCGATACCGATGCGGCCCTTGAGGAGGCGCTTGGCGGCGGCGACGTAGATGTTGCCGGGGCCGGTGACCAGGTCGACCGGGGCGCAGCCGGGCTCGTCGGCGGTGGACCCGGTGCCGTACGCGAACATGGCGATGGCCTGGGCGCCGCCGGCGGCGTAGACCTCGTCGACGCCGAGGAGGGCGCAGGCGGCGAGGATCGTCGGGTGCGGAAGGCCGCCGAAGTCCTTCTGCGGCGGGGAGGAGACGGCGATGCCCTCGACGCCCGCCTCCTGGGCCGGGACGACGTTCATCACGACGGAGGACGGGTAGACGGCGCGGCCGCCCGGCACGTACAGGCCGACGCGGTCGACGGGGATCCACTTCTCGGTGACGGTGCCGCCGGGCACGACCTGGGTGGTGTGGGTGGTGCGGCGCTGCTCCCGGTGGACGAGGCGGGCGCGCCGGATGGACTCCTCCAGGGCGGCGCGGACGGCCGGGTCGAGCTCGTCGAGGGCGCGGGCGAGCGCGTCGGCGGGGACGCGCAGGCGCTCCAGGCGGACGCCGTCGAACTTCTCCCCGTAATCGATCACCGCGGCCGCGCCATGATGCCGGACGTCCTCGCAGATCGGCCGCACCTTCTCCAGGGCGGCTTCCACGTCGAACTCGGCACGGGGCAGCAGGTCGCGCAGGGCGGAACCCTCGGGGAGGGTCTCGCCGCGCAGGTCGATTCGAGAGATCACGGGTCAATTCTCGCAGACGGCCCTCCGGCCCCGGACGTCCGTATCACTGGCTGATACGTGGCTTGCTGCACGTTGATACGCGCCACAGTGGCGTCTCCTCGCCACTCCTGACCGTTAGCGTTCAGCCCATCACAGTGCGGGAAGAACGACTGTACGAATCCACGACTCCCGGACGGCGGAGTGGTGGGAGCGCATCGGGGAGAGCGAGGGGGCGGCAGTGACCGAGCCGCACGAGGACGGGATGCCGGACGGTCTCACGGGCCCGGAGCGGGCCGTGTGGCAGGCGTTCCGGATCGGCAGGACCTGCGATCTGACGGAGGGGGTGCCGGAGCGGGACGACCCGTTCGGGGAGCTGCCGTGGGGGCCGGAGCGGAGCGTGCGCGCCGACGTGGTGGCGGCGCTGCTGCTCGACGGGCCGACGGCCCGGTCGGGCCGGGTGGCGGCGCTGAAGCTGCGCGGGGTGCGGATCACCGGCGTGCTGGACCTGGCGGGCGGGTCCATAGCGCCGTACGTGGAGCTGCACGGCTGCCGCTTCGACGGCGAGGTGGTGCTGCCCGAGGCCCGTTTCGGGACGCTGCGGATGGTCGGCTGCGCGCTCCCCCGCCTGGAGGCGGCCCGGCTGCACACGGAGGGCGATCTGCACCTGCCCCGCTGCCGGGTGGGGCGGGGCATCCGGCTGACGGACGCCCAGATCGGCACGGACCTGCTGATCAACCAGATCCAGGTGTGGCCGGACGGGCGCGGCCGGGCGATCACCGCGGACGGCATGGTGGTGGCGCAGGACGTCCAGGCGGAGCTGATCGAGACGCACGGCGAGGTCAGTCTGCGCGGGGCGAAGGTCGGGGTCTCGCTCAGCCTGCGCGGCAGCGTGCTGCGCGCGGCCCAGCGCCGCCGCGCGCTGAACGCGCCGCAGCTGACGGTCGAGCGCACGCTGTACCTCAACGCGGCCTGGGTGTACGAGGGCGGCGGCGGCTCCACGGCGACCCCGCCGTACGGCGTGGCGCCGGTCCAGGACGCCCGCCGCAAGCCGGCCGAGTTCCACGGCGGGGTGCGGCTGGACGACGGCCGGTTCGGGGACGCGGTGGACCTGAACCACGCCCGCTTCCTGCTGAGCGGGGCGCGCCGGGAGGAGCTGTCGCTGCGCCGGATCGTCACCCCGGAGCTGCGGTTCAACGGGGAGCGCCCGGAGGAGGGCCGGGTGGTGCTGAACGGGGCGCGGGTGGTGACGCTGATCGACCTCTCCACCAGCTGGCCGGACCCGGGCGGCCTCGCGATGAGCGGGTTCGTCTACGAGAACCTGGTGCCGTACGGGCACTTCCCGCTGGCCCGGCGGATCGAGTGGGTGGCGGCGGCGACCCCGGAGTACGCGCCGGAGCCGTACGAGCGGCTGGCGACCGTGCTCCGCAACAGCGGGGAGGACGCGGACGCCCGGGAGGTGCTGCTCGCCAAGCAGCGGCGCAGACGGGAGACCCTGCCGATCGCCGGGAAGCTGTGGGGGTACGTGCAGGACTGGACGGTGGCGTACGGCTACCGGCCCGGCCGGGCGGCGCTGTGGATGGCGGTGCTGTGGGCGGCGGGCACGCTGGCCTTCTCCCGGTACGAGCCGGTGCCGATCAAGGAGGGCGAGGGCCCGGCGTGGAACGGCACGCTGTACGCCCTGGACCTGCTGCTGCCGGTGATCACGCTCGGCCAGGACGGCTACTGGCGGCTGGAGGGCGGCTGGCAGTGGGCGGCGGCGGTGCTGATCCTGCTCGGCTGGATCCTGGCGACGACGGTGGCGGCGGGCGCGACCCGGCTGCTGCGGCGGGGGTGACGCACGGGTTCCCGCCCCCGGGGTGCGAGGTGCGTGACGACCGGGGGGAGACCGGGTGAGATCCGGGTGAAGGGAGGCCCTCACGGCACGTCCGGAGGGTCCCCCGGTGGGAAGATACGTCCTGCCATGTCCTTCCTCCGCGCCCTGGTCGGCACCGTCCGTTCGGCCCGGCACGCCCCGCGTCTCGCCGCCGGGCTGACGCCGGACGACGACGTGTTGCTGGACGCCCCGGACGGGCGGCTCGCCCCCGCTCTGGTGGCGGCCGCGCTCGGCGATCCGGAGCCCGCGGCGAAGCTGCTCGCGACCACCCGGGACGCCGGCGACTGGGAGGACCGGGACCGTTACGTGGGGCGGCTCGCCACCTTCGCGTACAGCCGCGGCGAGTGGCTGGACCGGTGGGAGGAGGCCGCGCCGCGGGACCCCGACGCCCTGCTGGTGTCGGCGCAGCTCGCGGTGCGCCGGGCCTGGGAGTCGCCGGCCCGCGCCGAGCGGCTGCGCGAGCTGGACCCGCTGCTGCGGCCGCTCACCGAGGAGGCCGGGCGCGACCCGGTGCCGTGGCGGCTCGCGCTGGACCACGCGCGCGGGGCGCACGCCGGGCACGCGGTCTTCGAGCGGCTGTGGGAGCAGGCCCTGCTCCGCTCCCCGCACCACTACGGCTGCCACGTCGCCGCGCTGAAGTACCTGTCGGCGCAGTGGTACGGCTCGCACCGGGCGGCCTTCGACTTCGCGGAGCAGGCGGCCGACGACGCGGCACCGGGCTCGCTGGTGCGGGCGCTGCCGGTGCGCGCCGCCTACGAGGGGCTGCGTCCGCTGCCGGGAGCCGGGCGGGCACCCGCGCCGGGGCCGGCCGCGGACGGGTCGCGGATCGACCGGGCCGCGGACCGGGGCCGGGCGCTGTCGGCCTCGTTCGCGGCGGGCGACCCCTGGCCGGCCGAGGTGCGGAACCTGCTGGCGTACGTCCTGGTGGAGCGGGGGCGGTGGGAGGACGCGCTGGCCGAGTTCGGCCGGACGGGACCGTACGCGACCTCCTTCCCGTGGGCCGTCGGCGGCCATGATCCGCTGCGTCGCTTCCTGGCCACCAGGGACCGGGCACGGGCCGAGGTGGCGCGGCGGACCCCGCTGTGGGAGCGGGCTCGCGGGATCCCCGGACGGAGCGGTGCGCGCGGCCATTAGGCTTGGCCGCTGTGACCACCGCTCGCCTGCCCCTCTTCCCGCTCAACGCGGTGCTGTTCCCGGGCCTCGTGCTGCCGCTCAACGTCTTCGAGGAGCGGTATCGCGCCATGATGCGCGCGCTGCTCGACATCGACGCCTCCGAGCCGCGGCGGTTCGCCGTGGTCGCGATCCGGGACGGGTACGAGGTCGCGCCGACCGCGCCCGGGATGCCGGACCCGACGGCGCTGCCGGAGAAGGGCCCGGCCGCGGGCTTCGGACCGGATCCGCTCAGGAGCTTCCACCCGGTGGGCTGCGTCGCGGACGCGGCGAGCATCCGTCAGCGGGCGGACGGCTCGTACGAGGTGATGGTCACCGGGACCACCCGGGTGCGGCTGCGCGCGGTGGACGCGAGCGGCCCCTTCCTCACCGCCGAGACCGAGGAGCTCCCCGAGGAACCCGGCGAGGAGGCGGAGGCGCTGGCCGAGGGCGTGCTGCGGGCCTTCCGCGCCTACCAGAAGCGGCTCGCGGGGGCGCGGGAGCGGTCGCTGACGACCTCGGAGCTGCCCGACGACCCGTCGGTGGTCTCGTACCTGGTCGCCGCGGCGGCCATGGTGGACGTGCCGACGAAGCAGCGGCTCCTGGAGGCGCCGGACACGACGCTCCGGCTGCGCGAGGAACTGGCGCTGCTGCGCGCGGAGACGGCGGTGCTGCGGCACCTTCCGTCGCTGCCGGCGGTGGAGCTGACCCAGGCGCCCACGTACCCGAACTGACCGACCGAGGGAACCGAGGACGTCCCGGTGGCGAAGAAGAAGCAGAAGAACGGCGGCGGCACCCCGGCGACGGTGGCGCTGGCCGCGGCCGGCACGGCGTACACCCTGCACGCGTACGAGCACGACCCGGCCACCCCGTCGTACGGCGAGGAGGCGGCGGAGGCGCTCGGCGTCACCCCCGACCGGGTCTTCAAGACGCTGGTGGCGGACGTCGACGGGGAGCTGACGGTGGCGGTGGTGCCGGTCGCCGGGCATCTGGACCTGAAGGCGCTGGCGTCGGCCGTCGGCGGCAAGCGGGCCGCGATGGCGGACCCGGCGGCGGCCGAGCGGACGACCGGCTACGTCCGGGGCGGGATCTCCCCGCTGGGCCAGCGCAAGCGGCTGCGCACCGTGCTCGACTCCTCGGCGTCGGAGCACGGGACGATCTGCGTCTCGGCCGGCCGGCGGGGTCTGGAGGTCGAGCTCTCCCCCGCCGACCTGGCCGCGCTCACCTCGGCGGTGCTGGCCCCGATCGGCCGCGGCTGACCGGAGGCGCTCAGCGCTTGGAGGTGTCCCAGGGGCCCGGCTCCGGGTCGCGGGGGCCGAGGACGCCGGTCAGGAGCAGGTGGACGACCATCGCGGCGAGCGGCCACGCCAGCATCGCCGCGGCGCCCATCTGGAGCTTCAGCGGGGCGTCGAAGACGACCTCGGGGCCGACGGCCTTGGCGTGGGCGATCACGTCGGCGGTCGGGCCCAGCTTCGTCCCCAGCCACCAGGCGAGCAGCGAGCCGAGGACGCCGCCGGCGGCGAGCCCCAGGACGAGCGGGACGCCGCCCTTGCGCCGGGCGAGGAAGACGACGAGTCCGGCGACCGCGCCGAAGGCGAGGGCGAGGAGGACGAAGGTGCCGTCGGCGCCGATCGCGGCCTCCCCCTCGGAGTCCCGCAGATAGACGCCCTTGCCGTCGGAGATCAGCTGGACCGAGGGCGCGAGCCACACCCAGAGCACCCCGAGCACCGCACCGGCGATCGCGGAGGCGGCCGTCACCACGAGGCCCTGGACGACCTCGGCCCCGGTGATCGGGTCACCGGCCGGGCCCTGGTGGGACGGGGGCGGCGGGGGCCATGCGGGATCGTTCGGCGGCTGCTGGGGAGGCGTCAGGGGTGCGGTCACCCCGCCATCGTGCCAGGTGTGCCTGTGGCCCGCCTCAGCGGACCGCGGCCCTGCGGTAGGCCCAGGTCGCGACGGCCAGCGAGAGGACGCCGACGGCTCCGCAGACGGCCAGGTCGAGGGCGACGGCCGCCCAGTCGGGGTGCCGGTCGAAGGCGCGGCCCAGGGCCTCGACGCCGTACGTGGAGGGCAGCAGGTCGCGCGCCCAGCCGATCGGCGCCGGCATCCGCTCGGCCGGCAGCACGCCGAGGAGCAGCGCGGCGGACATGCCGAGCTGGCCGAGGAGGGTGGCCAGTTCCTGGCGGGGGGCGAGGAGTCCGAGGGCGGCGCCGAGCCCGGAGAGGGCGGCGCCGGAGAGCGGGACGACGGCGGCGAGCAGCCACAGGTGTCCGAGCGGCAGGCCGAAGAGGACGGCGCCGGTGACGGCGGTGACGAGCGTGCCGGGGACGGTGAAGGAGGCGTAGGCGCCGGCGGCGCCGAGCACCACGGCGGCGGGCGGCACGGGCAGGGTGGCGTAGTGGTCGAGGCCGCCGCCGGCCCGGAGCTGGCCGAAGTACTGGGCGAGCAGGTTGAGGGCGACGAAGGCGACGACGAGGACGGTGGAGCCCGCCACGACGGCGCGGGCCTCGGAGCCGCCGTCGACGACCCCGCGCATCAGGATCATGATCCCGATGGACTGGAAGGTGGCGACGAAGAGCAGCGGGATGCGGGCGACCCGGGCCCGGCTGAGCTGCGCCTTGTAGACGGCGGCGAGGGAGGGCAGCAGCCGGGCGGGCGGGGCGAGCGGCGCGGCCTCCCCGGCGTCACGGGCCGGTGCGGCCGGCACGCCGGCCGGCAGGGCCTCGGCGGGCAGGGTGCTCAACGCGGACAGCTCCTGGGGGTGACGTGCGGTACGTGGGGGGTCACGCCGGTGGCGGGGCGCCCGGGGTCGGTTCCGGGGGTGCGGGAGGGGTTCACGCCTTCACCAGCCCCTCGCGGGCGGCTCCGCCGAGGGCGAGGTAGACGTCCTCCAGGCTGGGCGTGGCGAGGGTGAAGTCGTCGAGGGCGGCGAAGGCGGCGCCGCCGGTGACGGCGGCGACGGCGGCGCGCGCCGCGTCGGGGGCGAGGCGGAGGACCCAGCGGCGGCCGGTCTCCTGGGCGAGTCCGCGGAGCGCGGCGACCTCGGGGAGGGCGAGCGGGGCGGACTCGCGCCACAGCAGCTCGACGCGGACCTCGCCGGCGACGCGGTCCTTCAGCCCGGCGGGGGTGTCGCAGGCGATGACCCGGCCGCGGTCGAGGACGGCGACCCGGTCGAGGACGGTCTCGGCCTCGATGACGTTGTGGGTGACGAGGAGGACGGTGGTGCCGTGCTCGGCGCGGCGGCGGTCGACGGCGGCCCAGACGGCGCGGCGGGCGACCGGGTCCATGCCGGTGGTGGGCTCGTCGAGGACGAGCACGGGCCGGTGGCCGACGAGGGCGGTGGCGAAGCAGGCGAGCCGGCGCTGGCCGCCGGAGAGCTTCTTGAGGGGGCGGCCGGCCAGCTCGGCGAGGCCCAGCTCGTCGAGGACGGCGTCCCGCTCGGCGCGGGCCTCGGAGGCCGCGAGGCCGCGCAGCCGGCCGGTGGTCTCGGCGGCGAGGGCGACGGTCAGCTCGTCGAGGGCGGTGGACTCCTGGCCGAGGTAGGCGAGGAGGCGGGCGGCGCGCTCTGGGTGGCGGACGAGGTCGTGGCCGAGGAGCGTGACGGAGCCGGAGTCGGGGCGCATCAGCCCGGTCAGCTGGCGGACCAGGGTGGACTTGCCGGCCCCGTTGGGGCCGAGCAGGCCGAAGATCTCGCCGCCGCGCACGTCGAGGCTGATCCCGTCGGTGGCCCGCACCTCGGGGGTCGCCGGCGCTCCGCGCCCGCCGCGCGTGGCGGGGTACGTCTTGACCAGGTCCCGCACCACGCACACCGTACTCACGGGGGAAGAGCCTACGGGGTCGCCGGCCCCGGTCCGGGCGCGGGGGCGTGTTCGGCGGCGGCGCGGACGTCGATCTCGCGCCAGAATCCGGCCCGGATGGCGTAGCGGTCGTGCTCGTCGATCTGGTCGTCCTTGTGGGCGAGGAGGCCGAACCGGGCGGCGTAGCGGAGGAGTTCGCCGTCGATGCGGTGCGGGATGCGGGGGTAGAGGACGGAGAGCCGCTGGACGTGGCTCTGTTCGGGGAGCCGCTCCAGCCACCGCCGGGCGAACACCTGTCCGACCTCGAAGGGGTCGCCGCCGACGGTGGTGATGTCCTCCTCGCGGTCCGCCCAGCGCTGCTCGGCGCTGGTGAGCTGGGCGAGGGTGGGCAGCGAGGCGGTCTCGGGCGGCTCGCCGAGGGCCGTCGCGGGCCGCTCGACCCAGCCCCGGTCGGAGGACCAGCGCAGGGCGCTGGCCGGCTGGGGCGCCGCGGGGTGCGGGGCGGCGGTGGGGCGGAGCCCGGCGAGGTCCTTGGGGGTGGGGACGGCCCGGCCGGCGCCGGGGGCCGGGACGGCGGGCGCGTGGCCGTCGGCGGAGGGCGCGGGAGCACCGTCGGGGCCCGGCCGGCCGTCGCGCACGGCGGCCGCGGCGGCCTCCGCGGCCCGTTCGGCGGAGGCGAGGGCGGCCTCCGGCAGCGGCGCGGAGAGGATGGCGGCGATCTCGGGGCGGGGCACGGGCGGCGGGGCGCAGACGCCGGTGAGGTCCTTGGCGCGGACGGCCCGGGTGATCCAGGTCCGGTCGAGGACCCGGCGCTCGTCGGCCTCGGCGACCAGGTCCTCGGACTGGTTGTAGTCGCCGTCGGCGGCCTGGACGGCCCAGAGGTGGACGGCGACGCCGTGCTCCTTGGCGGACATCAGGCCGGGGAGCAGGTCGCCGTCGCCGGTGACGAGGACGATGTCGGTGCAGGCGCGGTTGCGGGCCAGCTCGGTGAGCTCGGTGTGCATGGCCGCGTCGACGCCCTTCTGGGCCCAGCGGCCGTCGCTGCGGGTCAGGGCGCCCAGCCGGACGGTGACCCGGGGCATCACGCGGAGCCGGCGGTGCTCGGGCTGGGGCACCCGGTCGGGGGCGCCGTCGAACCAGTAGATCCGCAGCAGCGGGAGGCCGGTCTCGGCCTCGGCCCGTTCCCTCAGCTGCTGGACGAGTCCGGCGTGGTCCACGCTGATGCGGGAACGGGCCGGTTCTCCGGCGAGCAGGCTGGCGGCGGCCCCCAGCAGATAGCCGGCGTCCACCAGGACGACGCATCGGTCCACGTGCTCCACCCTCTTTCGGATCTCGGCCGGATCGGGATCTCAGGTGTTCCGGGTTCCGTCGAGTCTGCCCGACGCCCCGGGGGTTGACGGCCGGAACTGGATCATCGGCGTGGCGGAGCCGGGACCCGCCTCCGCGCGGAGCGCCCTCACGCACCGTAATGATCCAACATGCGGCGGTTTCTCCCGTGTGTGAGTCTGACAGCGGCCCTGGCCCCTAGATCCCTTCGAGGAGGCATCATCCCCATGGCCAAGAACCGCAACCAGAACCGTCAGAAGCAGCAGTCGTCGCCGGCCGAGCGCGGTGCCCAGCAGGCGCAGCAGTCGTCGATGGAGTCCCAGGCCGAGAGCCGTGCGTCCCAGGTCACCCCCGGTGACATGGCACGGAAGGGCCGTCAGAAGCGCTTCGGCCACAACTGACGCCCGGAAGACGGCAAAGGGGCGCGCCCGTGACGACGGGCGCGCCCCTTGCGCGTGTGCGCGGCCGGCCTGGGCCGTCGCTTCCGGATCCTGCCGGGCTCGCGGACTATCCGGCCAGGCAGGAGGGGCCGAGCAGCACCTTCAGGTCGCCGAAGAGAGCGGGGTCGGCCGTCACCCGGTGCCGGTCGAGGCGGAGCACGGTGGTGGAGCGGGGGCCCTGGAGCTTGATCCGCACCTCGGTGTTGCCCTTGTGGTGGCGGAGGATCTCGTCCAGACGGCTCACCATCGGCGGGGTGACCTTGAGGGCCGGGATGGTGAGGATCACCGGGGCGTTGGTCCCGGCGTTGGAGAGGTCGGGGACCATCAGCTCCATGGCGACCAGCCGGGGGACGTCCTCGCGCTTGTCGAGCCGGCCCTTGACGAAGACGACGGCGTCCTCGACGAGCTGGGTGGAGACCAGCTGGTAGGTGGCCGGGAAGAACATGCACTCGATGGAGCCGGCGAGGTCCTCGACGGTGGCGATCGCCCAGGCGTTGCCCTGCTTGGTCATCTTCCGCTGGAGACCGGAGATGATGCCGCCGATGGTGACGACCGCGCCGTCGGAGTGCTCGCCGCCGGTGAGCTGGGAGATGCCGGCGTCGGTCTTGTCGGAGAGGACGTGCTCCAGGCCGAAGAGCGGGTGGTCGGAGACGTACAGACCGAGCATCTCGCGCTCCTGCGCGAGCAGGTAGGTCTTGTCCCACTCGTCCTCGGTGAAGGTGACGTCGAGGCCGAAGCCGGGCTCGCTGCTGTCCTCCTCGCCCATGCCGCCGAACAGGTCGAACTGTCCCTCGGCCTCCTTGCGCTTGACCGCCACCACGTTGTCGATCATGGGCTCGTGCTGGGCGACGAGGCCCTTGCGGGTGTGGCCCATGGTGTCGAAGGCGCCGGCCTTGATCAGCGACTCGATGGTGCGCTTGTTGCAGACGACGGCCTCGACCTTGTCGAGGAAGTCCGGGAAGGACGCGTACTTGCCCTTCGCCTTGCGGCTCTTGATGATCGACTCGACGACGTTGGCGCCGACGTTCCGGACGGCGGTGAGGCCGAAGAGGATGACGTCGTCGCCCTGGGCGGCGAAGTTCGACTCCGACTCGTTCACGTTCGGCGGGAGCACCTTGATGCCCATGCGGCGGCACTCGTTGAGGTAGACCGCGGACTTGTCCTTGTCGTCCTTGACCGAGGTCAGCAGGCCCGCCATGTACTCGGCGGGGTAGTTCGCCTTGAGGTAGGCGGTCCAGTAGGAGACCAGGCCGTACGCGGCGGAGTGCGCCTTGTTGAAGGCGTAGCCGGCGAAGGGGACCAGGACGTCCCAGAGGGCCTGGATGGCCTCGTCGCTGTAGCCGTTCTTCTGGGCGCCGGCCTGGAAGATCGTGAAGTTCTTGGCCAGCTCGTCGGGCTTCTTCTTGCCCATCACGCGGCGGAGGATGTCGGCCTCGCCGAGCGAGTAGCCGGCGATGATCTGCGCGGCCTTCTGCACCTGCTCCTGGTAGACGATCAGGCCGTAGGTGACCGCCAGGACCTCCTGGAGGGGCTCCTCCAGCTCCTTGTGGATCGGCGTGATCTCCTGCTGGCCGTTCTTGCGCAGGGCGTAGTTCGTGTGCGAGTTCATGCCCATCGGGCCCGGGCGGTAGAGCGCGGACACGGCGGAGATGTCTTCGAAGTTGTCGGGCTTCATCAGGCGCAGCAGGGAGCGCATGGGGCCGCCGTCGAACTGGAAGACGCCGAGGGTGTCGCCGCGCTGGAGCAGTTCGAAGGTCTTCGGGTCGTCGAGCGGCAGGGCCAGGAGGTCGAGCTCGATCCCCTTGTTGGCCTTCACCATCTTGACGGCGTCGTCCATGATCGTGAGGTTGCGCAGGCCGAGGAAGTCCATCTTCAGCAGGCCGAGCGACTCGCACTGCGGGTAGTCCCACTGCGTGATGGTGACGCCGTCGGTGTGCCGCACCCAGATCGGGGCGTGGTCGACGATGGGCTCGCTGGACATGATCACGCCGGCGGCGTGCACGCCCATCTGGCGGACCAGGCCCTCGACGCCCTTGGCGGTGTCGATGACCTTCTTCACGTCCGGCTCGTTCTCGTACATCGCCCGGATCTCGCCCGCCTCGCTGTAGCGCGGGTGGGTCGGGTTGGTGATGCCGTCGAGGTCGATGCCCTTGCCGAGGACGTCGGCGGGCATGGCCTTGGTGAGCCGGTCGCCCATGGCGTACGGGTAGCCGAGGACGCGCGCGGAGTCCTTGATCGCGTTCTTGGCCTTGATCTTGCCGTAGGTGCCGATCATGGCGACCTTGTCGGCGCCGTACTTCTCGGTGACGTAACGGATCACCTCGACGCGCCGGCGCTCGTCGAAGTCGATGTCGACATCGGGCATGGAGATGCGCTCGGGGTTGAGGAAGCGCTCGAAGATCAGGCCGTGCGGGATGGGGTCGAGGTCGGTGATGCCCATGGCGTACGCGACGATCGAGCCGGCCGCGGAGCCTCGGCCGGGGCCCACGGCGATGCCCTGGCTCTTGGCCCACATGATGAAGTCGGCGACGACGAGGAAGTAGCCGGGGAAGCCCATCGAGATGATGGTGTCCATCTCGTACTCGACCTGCTTCATGCGGTCCTCGGGGATGCCGCCGGGGAAGCGGCGCTCCATCCCCTTCATGGTCTCCGCGCGGAACCAGGTGACCTCGGTGTAGCCCTCGGGGATGTCGAACTTCGGCATGAGGTTCTTGGCCTCGAACATGCCGGTGGTGTCGATCTGCTCGGCGACCAGGAGCGTGTTGGCGCAGCCCTCCTGCCAGGCGTCCGAGGAGTCGACGGCGTACATCTCGTCCGTGGACTTCAGGTAGTAGCCGGTGCCGTCGAACTTGAAGCGGTCCGGGTCCGAGAGGTTCTTGCCGGTCTGGATGCAGAGCAGGGCGTCGTGGGCGGTGGCCTCGTGCGCGTAGGTGTAGTGCGAGTCGTTGGTGACCAGCGGCGGGATGCCGAGCTTCTTGCCGATCTCCAGCAGGCCGTCGCGGACCCGGCGCTCGATCTCGATGCCGTGGTCCATCAGCTCCAGGAAGTAGCGGTCCTTGCCGAAGATGTCCTGGTACTCGGAGGCCGACTTCAGGGCCTCGTCGAACTGGCCGAGGCGCAGCCGGGTCTGGAGCTCGCCGGAGGGGCAGCCGGTGGAGGCGATCAGGCCCTCCGACCACTGCGCGATGGTCTCCTTGTCCATCCGGGGCCACTTCTGGAGCCAGCCCTCGGCGTAGGCGTCGGAGGAGAGCTTGAAGAGGTTGTGCAGTCCGGTGGAGTTCGCCGCCCAGATCGTCTTGTGGGTGTAACCGCCGGAGCCGGAGACGTCGTCCCGCTTCTGGTGCGGCTGGCCCCACTGGATCTTGCGCTTGTTGCGCCGGGACTCGGGGGCGACGTACGCCTCGATGCCGATGATCGGCGTGACACCGGACTTCTTGGCGGTGTGGAAGAAGTCGTACGCGCCGTGCAGGTTGCCGTGGTCGGACATGGCGATATGGGTCATGCCCATCTCGTTGCACGCGTTGAACATGTCCTTCAGCCGCGCGGCACCGTCCAGCAGGGAGTACTGGGTGTGGACGTGGAGGTGCGTGAAGGGCGGCTTGGTCACGGGGGGTGCCTCCGGCGATGCTGCGATCTTCTGGGGAGCGACCCCCAGGCCCCCGCTCTCCGGGGGGACAGCCTCGAAGTCTACGTCGGACGAGTGACACGAGGGGGGCACTGACGGCTAGGGTCGCGCGTTGGGTGAGGTGGAACACCTGCCCCTTTTGTCATGACCAGTCCCGCCACCAGGAGGCACGCTCGATGTCGGTCCCCCAGCACACCGCCGCCGAGCGCGGTGAGCAGATCCTCACCGTCTTCGACACCGCCTTCGGCGAGCTGCTCGCCGCCGACCCGGCGGCCTTCCGGGTCAAGTTCCGGAAGATGGCCGCTTCCGCGTTCGCCTTCTACCGGGGCACCGCCTGCCTCTTCTACAAGGACCTGGAGCGGGAGGCCCACGGGGGCCCGTTCCTGGACGAGCGGACCGGCCGGGTGTGGATCCACGGCGATCTCCACGCGGAGAACTTCGGCACCTACATGGACGCCAACGGACGCCTGATCTTCAACGTCAACGACTTCGACGAGGCGTACGTGGGCCCCTTCACCTGGGACCTCAAGCGGCTCGCCGCCTCGCTCGCCCTGATCGGCTACACCAAGGCCCTCGCCGACGAGCAGATCACCCACCTGGTCCGGGTCTACGCGGCGGCCTACCGCGAGCGGATCCACGCCCTGGCCACCGGCGCCAAGGGGGAAGAGGCGCCCGGCTTCACCCTGGAGACCGCCGACGGCGCGCTGCTGGGGGCGCTGCGCGAGGCCCGGGCGATGACCCGCTTCGGGCTGCTCGACTCGATGACCGAGATCCGGGAGTACGAGCGCCGCTTCACCCCGGGCGGCGGATCGATCGAGCTGGACGCGGCGACCCGCTTCAAGGTGCTGACGGCCTTCGACGGCTATCTGGAGACCCTGCCGGAGTCGAGCCTGGTCCGCCCGGACTCGTACCGGGTGAAGGACGTGGTCGGGCGGCGCGGGATCGGCATCGGCTCGGCCGGCCTCCCCTCGTACAACGTCCTCCTGGAGGGGCACAGCGACGCCCTGGAGAACGATGTCGTGATCTACCTCAAGCAGGCGCAGACCCCCGCGGTCTCGCGGCACGTCACGGACCCGGCGGTGCGGGGCTGGTTCCGGCACGAGGGGCACCGCACGGTGATCTCGCAGCGGGCGCTCCAGGCGCACGCCGACCCGTGGCTGGGGTGGACGGAGCTGGACGGCGCCGGGCAGCTGGTCGCCGAGGTGTCGCCGTACGCGGTGGACCTGGACTGGTCGGACATCGACGACCCGCGGGACATCGCGGCGACCGTGGCCGACCTGGGCCGGGCGACCGCGACCATGCACGCGGCGGCGGACGAGTCCAGCGGCCTCTCGCTGGTGCCGTTCTCCACGGAGCGGGCCATCGACGCGGCGATCGCGGCCGACGAGGAGGGCTTCACCACGCTCCTGGTGGACTTCGCCCACGCGTACGGGGCACGCGCGCGGGCCGACCACCAGATCTTCGTGGACCTCTTCCGGAACGGCCGGATCCCGGGGCTGTAACCGGATCCACAGCTCCTCCTTAGGGGCCCCTTATGACCCGTCGTGGCAGACTCGTCCGACGATGGACATGGCAGGGACGCGGCTGAGGGCGCTGCGGGCGGCGGTCTTCACGGCACTGGTCGTGACGCTGTCCGTGGCTTCCCATGTGCTGCTCTCGCAGGTGCCGCTGCCGCTGGGCACGGTCGTGCCGGTCGCCGCCGGTGTCTTCGCCGTGGCGTACGCGCTGGCCGGCCGGGAGCGCGGCTTCGGCCCGATCGCGGGGCTCCTCGTCCCGCTGGAGCTGGCCGCCGACACGCTCTTCACCTCCGGCCAGACGGTCTGTTACGGCCCCGCCGGAGGGCCCGTCGCCGGGGCGCTGCGCTCCTTCGGGGTGGAGGTGTTGTGCGGCGGGGCCGTCGGCGCGCCGCTGCCCGGGGTCGTGGCGCCCGAGGGCGGCGCCTCGGCCGTGCTCTCCTCCCCCGATCCGGCGCTGCCGTGGCTGCTGCTCGGCGCCCATGTGCTGGTCGGCCTCTCGGCCGCCTGCTGGCTGCGCGGCGGGGAGCGGGCGCTGGTGCGGCTGCTCGGCGCGGTGGCGGCCTCGGCCTTCCGGCCGCTGGAGCTGGTGGCGGCCCTCGCGGGCGCGGACCGCCCGGTGGCGGCGGGCCCGGCGCGTCCGGCGCCCCGCCCGCGCCCGTCGCGTACGCGGCTGCTCGTGCACTCCGTGGGGCGGCGGGGACCGCCGCGGGGACCGCTCGCTCTCGTCTGAGCGCACGGTCCCAGGTCCCCCCTTTTTTCTTCACGGAGATTCACGATCATGAGTGCACGCAACAACCAGGCCAACAAGGCTGCCGCCCGCGACCGTCTGCGCGCGGAGCGCGAGGCGCAGGCGAAGAAGGAGCGCGCCCGCCGGCAGCTGATCGTCGGCGTCTCGGCGGTGGCCGTGCTCGCCGCCGCCGGCGGCATCGGCTACGCGGTCGTCCAGGCCAACCAGCCCACCGCGTGGGAGACCGCGGCCGACGCGAAGACGATCACGGCCCCGAAGAACACCGAGGGCGAGAACGGCACGACCGTCGTCGTCGGCAAGGAGTCGGCGAAGAAGACCCTGGAGCTGTACGAGGACTCGCGCTGCCCGGTCTGCGCGACCTTCGAGCAGTCGGTCGGGTCCACCGTCGAGAAGGACGTCGAGGCCGGCAAGTACAAGGTCAAGTACGTCGGCGCGACCTTCATCGACGACATGGACCAGGGCGAGGGCTCGAAGAACGCCCTGTCGGCGCTGGGCGCGGCGCTCGACGTCAGCCCGGAGGCGTTCCTGAAGTACAAGGCCGCCCTCTACTCCGCGCAGTGGCACCCGGAGGAGAGCGAGGACAAGTTCGCCAAGGACGCGTACCTGCTGGAGGTCGCGGACACGGTCCCGGCGCTGAAGGGCAACGCCGCCTTCAAGAAGCACGTGGAGGACGGCACCTTCGACGCCTGGGCGATGAAGATGTCGAAGACCTTCGACGAGAGCGGGGTGTCGGGCACGCCGACGCTGAAGATGGACGGCAAGACCCTGACCGCCGAGGGCTCGCAGAACCCGCCGCTGACGGCCGAGGAGTTCAACGCCGCGCTGACCCCGGTCCTCGGGGGCTGACCACCGTCCTCGTTCCCCCGGCCGGCGGCGGCCGGGGGGACGGACGGGACAACCGGATGACGGCGGCCGGGGGGACGGACGGGGCAACCGGATGACGGCCTTCCGGAAAACGTCGTGATCGGCGGGCGAATCCCGGGAGAACTTTTCGCTTCTGCCTGTCAACCTTTCGTACCCGTCAGTAATCTGACTGGCCGTGACCAGTCACTCCATAACCCCTGCCCCCACGCGGCGCACGGTCGTCAAGGCCGCCGCCGTCACCGCCGTCGCCACCCCCGCGCTGCTCGGCGCGGCCGCGCCGGCCCTCGCGGACGCCCCGGCGCCCGCCTTCCTGCACGGCATCGCCTCCGGCGACCCGCTGCCCGACGGCGTCCTGCTGTGGACGCGCGTCACCCCCTCCCCCGAGGCCGTCCCCGGCTCCGGGCTCGGCGCGGACGTCCGCGTCGACTGGGAGGTGTCCGAGGACCGCGCCTTCACCCGGATCGCCGCCTCGGGGTCGGCCACCACCGGCGCCGCCGCCGACCACACGGTCAAGGCCGACGTCCGCGGTCTGCGCCCGGCCACCGTCTACTTCTTCCGCTTCACCGCCGGCACCACCGTCTCGGCCACCGGCCGGACGCGCACCGCCCCGGCCGCCGACGCCGCCACGCCGGGCGTCCGCTTCGGCGTGGTGTCCTGCGCCAACTACGAGGCCGGCCACTTCTCCGCGTACCGCCACCTCGCCGGCCGCGCCGACCTGGACGCGATCCTGCACCTGGGCGACTACATCTACGAGTACGCGAGCGGCGTGTACCCGGAGGCGAAGGACACCGTCCGCACGCACGAGCCGCGCCACGAGATCGTGTCGCTGGCCGATTACCGCACCCGGCACGGCCGGTACAAGACGGACCCGGACCTCCAGGCGCTGCACGCGGCCCACCCCGTGGTGGCGATCTGGGACGACCACGAGTTCGCCAACGACGCCTGGACCGGCGGGGCCGAGAACCACACCCCCGGCGCCGAGGGCGACTGGGCCGCCCGGGTGGCCGCCGCGAAGCGGGCCTACTTCGAGTGGATGCCGGTCCGCACCTCCACCGAGGGCACGGTCTTCCGGCGGATCCGCTTCGGCAGGCTGGCCGATCTGCACCTGCTGGACCTGCGCTCGTTCCGCTCCGCCCAGGCGAAGACCGGCTCCGGCACGGTCGACGACCCGGACCGCACGCTCACCGGCCGGGCGCAGCTCGACTGGCTGAAGTCCGGCCTGGCCGGTTCGGACGCCTCCTGGCAGCTGGTCGGCACCTCGGTGATGATCTCGCCGGTCGCCTTCGGCTCGCTGCCGGCGTACCTGCTCGAACCCCTCGCCGAGCTGCTCGGGCTGCCCACCGAGGGGATCGCGGTCAACGTCGACCAGTGGGACGGCTACACCGACGACCGCAAGGAGCTGCTGGCGCACCTGAGCTCCCGGGCGATCAGGAACACCGTCTTCCTGACCGGCGACATCCACATGGCGTGGGCCAACGACGTGCCGTCCAAGGCGGCCACGTACCCGCTCTCCGCCTCGGTGGCCACCGAGTTCGTGGTCACCTCGGTGACCTCGGACAACCTGGACGACCTGCTGAACGTGGCACCGGGCACCCTCTCGGTGGTGGCCTCGGGCGCGGTGAAGGCGGCCAACCGGCACGTGAAGTGGGTGGACATGGACCACCACGGGTACGGCGTCCTCGACGTGACCGCCGAGCGCTCCCAGATGGACTACTACGCGGTCTCCGACAAGCGCGATCCGGCCGCGACGGCCGCCTGGACCCGCTCCTACCGGACGCTCAGTGGTACGCAGCGTGTCGAGCGGGTGTACCAGCCGGTCGTCTGACCGTCGATTTTCAGCCATGATCCTCCGTGTTAACGGAAGATCACATGACTACGGCGGGTGGTGGATCCGGCCTCTCGAATCCGGACACACCACCCGCCATGGGCACGGCTTTCGTTACGTCACCGTCTCAAACTCCGGAAGCGGCGCAAGAATTTCTTCCCGATGCCCCCAATTGCCCCATGAATGATTGGGCTTGATCACCGCTCCACGCTGTCTGACATGGACGCGTAATCTCCCCGCCGTGGCGAGGAAGTACCTCACCACCACCCCCCGCGAGGAGTCACCTGTGCGTGCTCTTGTCCGTATATCGCCGCGTACGTCACGTCGTGTACTCGGCACCGCCGTCCTGGCCGGAACCCTGGCCCTGACGCCCCTCTCCGCCCCGGTCGTCGCCCAGGCTTCCCCGACCCTGGCCGGCGCCTCCGCCGAGGAGTGCGCCGACGACACGGCCGCCCTGTCCGGAGCGCGCAAGGAGCGTGGCGCCGACAGCCACGCCCACGAGCCCAACGAGGTCACCGCCGCCAAGGCCAAGGCCATGGACGACGACCTGCGCAAGAAGCTGGCCGCCGCCAAGTCGAGCGGCCGGGTGAGCGCCCAGGCCGACGCCGCCGCCGTGGTCACCATCCCGGTGTACTTCCACGTCGTCCACAGCGGCACGACGGGCAAGCTGTCGGCCACCCAGATCAACAACCAGATGGCCGTCCTCAACGCCGCCTACGGCGGCCAGGGCACCGGCAACGTCAACACCGGCTTCCAGTTCTCGCTGGCCGGAACCGACTACACGGACAACGCCTCCTGGTACAACCTGACCTCCGGCTCCACCGCCGAGAAGCAGATGAAGCAGACCCTCCGCAAGGGCGACGCGGGCGCGCTGAACTTCTACACCGCCAACCTCGGCGGCGGTCTGCTCGGCTGGGCGACCTTCCCGACCTCGTACAACTCCAACCCGTCCATGGACGGTGTGGTCGTCCTCGACTCGTCCCTGCCGGGCGGCTCGGCGGCCAACTACGACGAGGGCGACACCGCCACCCACGAGGTCGGCCACTGGATGGGCCTCTACCACACCTTCCAGGGCGGCTGCAACGGCAACGGCGACTACGTCTCCGACACCCCGGCCGAGAAGTCCCCGGCCTACGAGTGCCCGACCGGCCGTGACTCCTGCGCCTCCAAGTCCGGTGTGGACCCGATCCACAACTTCATGGACTACACGTACGACGCCTGCATGTACCAGTTCACCACGGGTCAGGTGACCCGGATGAACGACCACTGGACCGCGTACCGCGCCTGACGGCCCGTCCGCGCACAGTGAACGGCCCCCGGGGTGCTCCCCCGGGGGCCGTCCCCGTCACTCCTCCCCGGCCAGCCCGTCGAGGAAGTCGAGGGCGATCGCCCACGTCCGCTCCGCCGCCTCGGCGTCCCAGTCCGGCAGCTCCGGGTCCGTGTAGACGTGCCCGGCACCCCGGTACCGGTAGACCTCCACGTCCGCGCCCGCCTTCCGCATCTGGAGGTACCAGGCGGACAGCCAGTCGTCCGTCTCGAACGGGTCCGGCTCCGCCACGTGCAGCTGGACGGGCAGCTCGTCCACCGAGGCGTTCGGCGCGAGGTCCGAGGTGCCGTGGAGCAGCAGCAGCCCGCGGGCCTTCTCGTCGCCGAGCGCCAGGGTCTGCGCGACCGAGGCGCCGAAGGAGAAGCCCGCGTAGACGAGCCCGCGGTCCGAGTAGGGGGCGGCGGCGAGCACCGCGCGCTTCAGCAGCTCGTCCGAGCCGATCCCGTCCTTCTTCGCCATGCCCTCCTCGACCGAGTCGGTGGTCCAGCCGTCGAAGAGGTCCGGCACCCAGACCTGGTGGCCGGCGGCCCGCAGCCGTTCGGCGGCGGCCTCGACGGCCGGGCGCACCCCGTGCACCGAGTGGAAGAGCATGATGTCCATACCCGCCATCCTGCCACCCGCCGGCGGCGACGCCCCGGAGCCTCCGGGCGGGCTCAGCGCATCGAGCGGACGTCCAGCTGCCGCAGCACCCGGTCCACCACCTCGGGGTCCGCGCCCGGCTCGCTGCGCGCGGAGAGGACCTCGTGCCGGGCGGCGGACATCATCTCCCGCTGGATCGACTGGAGTCTCCTCACCCGCTCGGCCCGCTCCGTGAAGGCGGCCCGCCGCTCCTCGTCCACCATGTCCGGGCTGATCCGCGCCCCGATGTCGTAGGCCCCGCGCTGGAGCCGTTCGGCGACCTCCTCGGGCAGCTCCTCGAACTCCTCGATCTCCTTGAGGCGCCGTTTGGCGGCCTTGGCGGCCCGGACGGCCAGCTCCCGCTCGAAGGCGCGCTCGGCGTCCGCGTCGGCCTCGACCCCGAGCCTGCGCACCAGCCAGGGCAGGGTGAGCCCCTGGACGACGAGGGTCGCCATGATCACGCAGAAGGCGATGAAGACCAGCTCGTCCCGGCCGGGGAAGGGCGAGCCGTCCTCGGTCGTCCGCGGGATGGCGAGCGCCAGCGCCACCGAGGCCACCCCGCGCATCCCGGACCACCACATGACGACGGTCTCCCGCCAGCTCATGGGGATCTCCTCGGCCACGTCCCTGCGGTCGTGCAGCCGCTTCGCCAGCCAGGTGGCGGGCAGCAGCCACAGCAGCCGGACCCCGATGACGACGGCGACGACGACCGCGCCCCAGCCGAGCATCTCGCCCGCCCGGCCCTCGGCGACGCCGAAGACGTGGATGAGCTCCAGGCCGATGAGGCCGAAGGCGATGCCGGTGACGAGGGTGTCGACGATCTCCCAGAAGGTCTGCCCGGCGAGCCGCCCCATCACGTCGTCGGCGTCGACCGCGTACTCGGCGAGGAAGAGCGCGGTGACGAGGACCGCGAGCACGCCCGAGCCGTGCAGCTCCTCGGCGAGGACGTAGGAGACGAAGGGGACGAGGAGGGTGAGGCCGGTCTGGAGGGTGGCGTCGCCGAGGAAGCCCATCAGCTTGTTGGTGACCCAGCCGAGCGCGAGGCCGACGACGACCGCGACGACCGCCGACAGGACCAGCTCGCCCAGCGCCTCCGGCCAGGAGAACTCGCCGCTCACCACGGCCGCGATGGCCACGTGGTAGAGCACGATCGCGGTGACGTCGTT
This sequence comes from Streptomyces sp. NPDC058052, assembly GCF_042885515.1. Lineage (NCBI taxonomy): Bacteria > Bacillati > Actinomycetota > Actinomycetes > Kitasatosporales > Streptomycetaceae > Streptomyces > Streptomyces sp. NPDC058052. The sequence continues at coordinate 128,936 of NZ_JBHVRX010000009.1, forward strand.
GAAGAGCCCCTCGCCCTCCAGGATCGACACCAGGCGCCGGGGCAGCCCGAGCGAGCCGGCCACGGCGGTCGCCGCCACCGGGTCGGGCGGGGCGACCAGGGCGCCGAGCGCGAGCGCGGCGGCCAGCGGGATGCCGGGCACCAGCGCGTCCGCGACCGCGCCGACGGCGGCCGTGGTGACGAAGACCAGGGCGACCGCGAGCAGGAAGATCGGCCGCCGGTTCGCCGCGAACTGCCGCCAGGAGGTGCGCTGCACGGAGGCGTAGAGCAGCGGCGGCAGCACCAGCGGCAGGATGAACTCGGGCGGGATGTCGACGTTCGGCACGAACGGCAGGACGGCCAGCACGATCCCGAGAAGGGTCATCAGCACGGGCGCGGGCAGCCCCAGACGGTCCCCCAGGGGGACGGTGAGCACGGCGCCGAGGAGCAGCAGGAACAGGAGGGCCAATTGATCCACGGCCCCACCCTGTCACGTACGTCCGTTTTGGTGGCGATTGCCCCCTCGGTGGGGGCAGATGTCCGCTGTGGTACGTCACGGGCGTCTCGACGGGTGCGATCGCAGCACGCGCCGCACGGCCCGGTGCGGTCGGAGCACGCGCCACACGGCCCGTGCGGTCGGAGCACGCGCCACACGGCCCGTGCGGTCGGAGCACGCGCCACACGGCCCGTGCGGTCAGAGCACGGCGCCACACGGCCCGTGCGGTCAGAGCACGCGCCGCATGGCCCGGTGCGGGATGCCCGCGTCCGGGAACTCCCCGCCGTACGCCACGTAGCCGAGCCGCTCGTAGAAGCCGAGCGCGTGCGTCTGGGCGTGCAGGTCGACGGCGGTCAGACCGCGCCCGCGGGCCGCGTCCTCGATGGCCCGGACCAGCGCCGCGCCGACTCCGAGGCCGCGCGCCGCCTCGGCGACCGCGAGCCGGCCGAGCGAGCCCACGGACGCGTCCGCGCCGGTCCTGCCGACCGCGTCGGATCCGTGCAGCAGTCGGCCGGTGCCCAGCGGCACCCCGTCCGCGCGGACGGCGAGGACGTGCACGGCGGTGGAGTCGTACGTGTCGTACTCGATCTCCTGCGGGACGCCCTGCTCCTCGACGAAGACCTCGCGGCGGACCGCGAAGCACGCCTCCAGGTCGCCCTCGCCCGCGGCCTCGCGGACCGCGTACGCCTCGCTCACCGGCTCTCCGCCTCGATGCGGTCCAGGGCGGTGCTCAGGTCGGCCGGGTAGGTGGACTCGAACTCGACCCACGTGCCGTCGCCGGGGTGCTCGAAGCCCAGCCGGACCGCGTGCAGCCACTGGCGGGTCAGCCCGAGCCGCTTGGCCATGGTCGGGTCGGCGCCGTAGGTCAGGTCGCCGACGCAGGGGTGGCGGTGGGCCGACATGTGCACCCGGATCTGGTGGGTGCGGCCGGTCTCCAGCTTGATGTCGAGCAGCGAGGCCGCCCGGTACGCCTCGATCAGGTCGTAGTGGGTGACGGACGGCTTGCCGTCCGCGGTCACGGCCCACTTGTAGTCGTGGTTCGGGTGCCGGCCGATCGGCGCGTCGATGGTGCCGCTCAGCGGGTCCGGGTGGCCCTGGACCAGCGCGTGGTAGCGCTTCTCGACCGTGCGCTCCTTGAACTGGCGCTTGAGGGAGGTGTACGCGTACTCCGACTTGGCGACCACCATCAGGCCCGAGGTGCCGACGTCGAGCCGGTGCACGATGCCCTGGCGCTCGGCCGCCCCGGAGGTGGAGATCCGGTAGCCGGCGGCGGCGAGGCCGCCGATCACGGTGGTGCCGGTCCAGCCGGGGCTCGGGTGGGCCGCGACCCCGATCGGCTTGGAGATCACCACGATGTCGTCGTCGTCGTGGACGATCTCCATGCCCTCCACGGGCTCGGCGACGATCTGCACGGGCGCGGGCGCGCCCGGCATCTCGACCTCCAGCCACGCGCCGCCGCTCACCCGCTCGGACTTGCCGACGACGGAGCCGTCGACCTGGACCTTCCCCGCCGCGGCGAGCTCGGCCGCCTTCGTACGGGAGAACCCGAACATACGGGCGATGGCGGCGTCGACGCGCTCGCCCTCCAGGCCATCGGGAACGGGCAGGGTGCGGATCTCGGGACTCGTGCTCACCCGTCGAGTATGCCTTGTGCCGGGAGTGCTCGGTCCTGCGTGCTCAGTCCTTGTGGACGGTGCCGTCCGGGTCCAGGCCCCGGAAGGACAGGATGACGATCAGGATGCCGCCGCAGACGATCGCCGAGTCGGCGAGGTTGAAGACGGCGAAATGGGCCGGGGCGATGAAGTCCACGACCGCGCCCTCGAAGACGCCCGGCGAGCGGAACAGCCGGTCGGTGAGGTTGCCGAGCGCGCCGCCGAGCAGCAGGCCCAGGGCGATCGCCCACGGCAGGCTGTAGAGCTTGCGGGCCAGCCGGACGATCACCACGATCACGGCCGCCGCGATGCAGGTGAAGACGATCGTGAACGCCTCGCCCATGCCGAAGGCCGCGCCCGGGTTCCGGATCGCCTCGAAGCGGAGCAGGTCGCCGATGACCTTGATCGGCTCACGGCCCTCCAGCTTCTCGACCACGACGATCTTGCTGCCGAGGTCGATCAGATAGGCGAGGACGGCCACCACGAAGAGCGCGACGATCCGCCGCTTGCCCTTCGGTGCCTCCTCGGGCAGCCGCTCCTGGCCGGCCGACTCCTCGGCCCCTGCTGAATCCGGCGTACCGATGACGCTCTCCGCCTCTGCCACGTGAGTGAGTCCCTCGTACCTCGTTGCCTGACCGTGCACCGAGAGTACGGCACAGACGTGCGAGACCGGCAGCCCGTACCGCCGGTCCGCGCACGTCGGGGGGCGGGAAGGGCTCAGCCCCGCCGTTCCTGCTTCTGCTTGTCCTCCACGCACAGGGTGGCGCGGGGGAACGCCTGCATGCGGGCCTTGCCGATGGGCTTGCCGCAGACCTCGCAGAGGCCGTACGTGCCCGCGTCGAGCCGCTCCAGGGCGTGCTCGGACTGCTCCAGCATCTCCCGCGCGTTGGCCGCCAGGGCCAGCTCGTGCTCGCGGGTGATGTTCTTGGTGCCCGTGTCGGCCTCGTCGTGGCCGGCGCCGTCCCCGGAGTCCCGCATCAGACCGGTCAGCTCCTCCTGGGAGTGGACCAGCTCGCTGCGCAGCCGCAGCACCTCGGCCTGGAGCTCGCTGCGGGCCTCGGCGACCTCCTCTGGCGTCCACGGGTCCTCCCCGGGCCGTACCGCGAGCTCCCCGGTACGCGCCGGGGGCACGGCCGCATCGTCGTCGGCGGTCGTGACGCCACCCGCGGTCTTCTTCGCTGCCACCGTCCTGGCTCCTGTCTGCTTCTTCGCGGCGGCCTTCCGGCCGACGGCCTTCTTCACGGACTTCTTCCCGCCCGGGGCCGCCTCGACCCCGTCCCCACCCGGCTCTCCGGAACCGGAGGAGGCCGCCTCGGCCTCCCCGGCGGAGGTCTTCCCCGCGGCCGGCCTCTCCGCCGCGGCCTTCCTCGCGGGGGCCTTCCTCGCGGGGGTCTTCTCCTCCGCGGTCCCCGCCGCGGTCCCGCGCGCGGTCCTCCTGGCGGCGGTCTTCCCCGCCGGGGCCTTCTCCGCCGGGGCCTCCCCGGCGGCGGCCTCGGAGGCGCCCTCCCCGGCGGCCCGCGCGGCGGCCGTCCCCGCCGCGGACGTCCGCGGCGCGCGCCTCTTCCCGGCCGTGCCCTCCGGGGCCTCGGGATCGCCCGGGGAACCGGCGGCCCCGGGGTCCCCGGCACCGGCCGGGGACTGCCTCGCGGCGGTCTTCTTCGCCACCATGTCGCGGCCCCTTCACATTTTGTGATCTTGCTCGCGCACCGTGGTGGGACGATAAATCGGCCCAAGGCGCGCGGCAACGGGGCACGCCGCCCGTACCGCCCGCCCCGCGCCCCTCGGCGCGGACCCGTGGGAACTGGTGCCCAACTCCCCACCGGGTTATCCGCCCGGCCGGTCCCCCACATGGCCCCCACCGACCCCGGACCGCCCCATGTGCCCATTCGGGTCACCCGCAATCCGGTCGGCCCGGCACCCCCGCGCCCCGTACACTGGCCTCAGCGAGAGGCGTCGATGGGGACCAGTAGCGTCGTACGCGAGCCATGAGCGACCCGGGGACGGTGAGAGCCCGGGGGCGAGCCCGATGCGAAGCATCACCCCGGAGCTGCCGGAAGAAAGCCGCGTGGACACGCACCACGAAGCGCGGTGACTAGACCCGGTGTCGCGACCCCAATGAGGGGGCTCCGGACGGTCACGCCCGGGGCCAAGGAGGGTGGTACCGCGGGAGCACGGCTCTCGTCCCTCCGACGGAAGCAGGAAATGTCCGTCCGGAGGAGAGTCCGCCGCATGACCACGCCGCAGTACCGCCAGGTGCCCGCCCAGGTCGACCTGTCCGCGCTCGAGCACGCCGTGCTCGACTTCTGGCAGGAGAACAAGGTCTTCGCCAAGACCCTGGAGCAGTCCGAGGGCCGCCCCGAGTGGGTCTTCTACGAGGGCCCGCCCACCGCCAACGGCATGCCGGGCGCGCACCACATCGAAGCCCGCGTCTTCAAGGACGTCTTCCCCCGCTTCCGCACCATGCGCGGCTACCACGTGGCCCGCAAGGCCGGCTGGGACTGCCACGGCCTCCCGGTCGAGCTCGCCGTCGAGAAGGAGCTCGGCTTCTCCGGCAAGAAGGACATCGAGGAGTACGGCATCGCGGAGTTCAACGCGAAGTGCCGCGAGTCGGTGACCCGCCACACCGACGCCTTCGCCGAGCTCACGACCCGCATGGGCTACTGGGTCGACCTCGACGATGCCTACCGCACCATGGACCCCTCGTACATCGAGTCGGTCTGGTGGTCGCTCAAGCAGATCTTCGACAAGGGCCTGCTCGTCCAGGACCACCGCGTCGCCCCCTGGTGCCCCCGCTGCGGCACCGGCCTCTCCGACCACGAGCTGGCCCAGGGCTACGAGACGGTCGTCGACCCCTCCGTCTTCGTCCGCTTCCCGCTGACCTCCGGCCCGCTCGCCGGCAAGGCCGCCCTCCTCGTCTGGACGACGACCCCGTGGACCCTGGTGTCCAACACGGCCGTCGCCGCCCACCCCGAGGTCACCTACGTCGTCGCCACCGACGGCGACGAGCGCATCGTCGTCGCCGAGCCGCTGCTCGACAAGGCCCTCGGCGAGGGCTGGGTCACCACCGGCGAGTCCTTCACCGGCAAGGAGATGGAGCGCTGGACCTACCAGCGCCCCTTCGAGCTGATCCCCTTCGACGCCCCGGCCCACTACGTGGTCAACGCCGAGTACGTCACCACCGAGGACGGCACCGGCCTCGTCCACCAGTCCCCCGCCTTCGGCGAGGACGACCTCAAGGTCTGCAAGGCGTACGGCCTGCCGGTCGTGAACCCGGTCCGCCCCGACGGCACCTTCGAGGAGGACGTCCCGCTGGTCGGCGGCGTCTTCTTCAAGAAGGCCGACGAGGCCCTCACCGCCGACCTCGACGCGCGCGGCCTGCTCTACCGGCACATCCCGTACGAGCACAGCTACCCGCACTGCTGGCGCTGCCACACGGCCCTGCTCTACTACGCGCAGCCGTCCTGGTACATCCGCACCACCGCCGTCAAGGACCGCCTGCTCCAGGAGAACGAGAACACCAACTGGTTCCCGGACTCCGTCAAGCACGGCCGCTTCGGCGACTGGCTGAACAACAACATCGACTGGGCGCTCTCCCGCAACCGCTACTGGGGCACCCCGCTCCCGATCTGGCGCTGCGAGGAGGGCCACCTCACCTGCGTCGGCTCGCGCGCCGAGCTGACCGAGCTGACCGGCACCGACCAGTCCTCGCTCGACCCGCACCGCCCGTACATCGACGACGTCACCTTCGCGTGCCCGGCCGAGGGCTGCTCCCTCGAAGCGGTCCGCGTCCCCGAGGTCATCGACGCCTGGTACGACTCGGGCTCCATGCCGTTCGCGCAGTACGGCTACCCGTATCAGAACAAGGAGCTGTTCGAGAGCCGCTACCCGGCGCAGTTCATCTCCGAGGCCATCGACCAGACGCGTGGCTGGTTCTACACGCTGATGGCCGTCGGCACCCTCGTCTTCGACAAGTCCTCGTACGAGAACGTGGTCTGCCTCGGCCACATCCTCGCCGAGGACGGCCGCAAGATGTCCAAGCACCTCGGCAACATCCTCCAGCCGATCCCGCTGATGGACCAGCACGGCGCCGACGCCGTGCGCTGGTTCATGGCCGCCGGCGGCTCCCCCTGGGCGGCCCGCCGCGTCGGCCACGGCACCATCCAGGAGGTCGTCCGCAAGACCCTCCTCACGTACTGGAACACGGTCGCCTTCCAGGCCCTGTACGCCCGTACGTCCGGCTGGGCGCCGTCCGCCGCCGACCCGGCCCCGGCCGACCGCTCCGTCCTCGACAAGTGGCTGCTCTCCGAGCTGAACACGCTCGTCGCCGAGGCCACCGAGGCGATGGAGGCGTACGACACCCAGCGCACCGGCAAGCTGCTGTCCGCCTTCGTCGACGACCTCTCCAACTGGTACGTGCGCCGCTCCCGCCGCCGCTTCTGGCAGGGGGACAAGGCGGCCCTGCGGACCCTCCACGAGGTCGTCGAGACCGTCACCCGGCTGATGGCCCCGCTGACCCCGTTCATCACCGAGCGGGTCTGGCAGGACCTCGTCGTCCCGGTCACCCCGGACGCCCCCGAGTCGGTCCACCTCGCCACCTGGCCGGAGGCCGACGCCGCCCTCGTCGACGGCACCCTCTCCGAGCAGATGGTCCTCGTCCGCCGGCTCGTCGAGCTCGGCCGCGCGACCCGCGCCGAGTCCGGCGTGAAGACCCGCCAGCCGCTCTCCCGCGCGCTGGTGGCGGCGAAGGGCTTCGCGGCGCTCTCCCCGGAGCTCCAGGGCCAGATCACGGAGGAGCTCAACGTCACCTCCCTCGCCTCCCTCTCCGAGGTCGGCGGCTCGCTGGTCGACACCACCGCCAAGGCGAACTTCCGCGCGCTCGGCAAGCGCTTCGGCAAGGGCGTCCAGGACGTCGCCAAGGCCGTGGCCGCGGCCGACGCGGCGGCGCTGGCGCTGGCCCTGCGGGACGGCGAGGCGAGCCTGGAGGTGAACGGCGAGACCATCACCGTCACCCCCGAGGAGATCATCATCACGGAGACCCCGCGCGAGGGCTGGTCGGTCGCCTCCGACTCCGGCGCGACGGTCGCCCTCGACCTGGAGATCACCCCGGAGCTGCGCAAGGCGGGCCTCGCCCGTGACGCGATCCGCCTCATCCAGGAGGCCCGCAAGAACAGCGGCCTCGACGTCGCCGACCGCATCGCGCTGCGCTGGGCCTCCGCCTCCCCCGAGACCGCGGAGGCCCTCCGGGCCCACGCGGGCCTCATCGCGGACGAGGTCCTGGCGACGGACTACGCGGAGGGCGCGCCCTCCGACGGCTACGGCCCCGCCTTCGAGGACGAGCCCCTCGCCCTCACCTTCCACCTGCGCAAGGTCTGACCCGCACGCGAAGGGCCCCGCACTCCCCAGGGAGTGCGGGGCCCTTCCGCATGCCGCGGGGGCGTGAGCCGGGCCCGGACACGGCGAAGGGCCAGGTGCTGGAGTGGATCCAGTCCTGGCCCTTCGGCTGCCGACGGCTACGTGCTCAACGCACGCTCAGGCGCCGCCTCAGTTGTCGTCCTCGTCGATCAGGAAGCCCCGCATCGGCGCCGGCGCCTGCTGCATCGGCTGCGGCGCCTGCGGCCGCACCGGTGCCATCGGCTGCGTCATCGCCGGGGACATCTGCTGCTGGCCGCCGTAGGACGGGGCACCGCCCATGGACGGACCGCCGCCCATCGGGCCGTTGCCGCCGTAGGACGGCGCGCCCGCACCGGCCGACGCCATGGACGGGGCCGGCGGCAGCGAGGCCGTCGCCGGGGTCCGCGGCGGAGCCAGCGAGTCGTCCGCCTGGGTCTCCAGCTGACGCAGCTGGGACTCCAGGTAGGACTTCAGACGGGTCCGGTACTCGCGCTCGAAGCCGCGCAGGTCCTCGACCTTGCGCTCCAGCGTGGCGCGGGCGGACTCCAGGGAGCCCATCGCGACGCGGTGCTTCTCCTGCGCGTCCCGCTCAAGAGCGTCCGCCTTGGCGCGGGCGTCCCGCTCCAGGCCCTCGGCGCGGGAGCGCGCCTCGCCGACGATCTTGTTGGCCTCGGAGCGGGCCTCGGCGATCGCCTGGTCGGCGGTCTGCTGGGCCAGCGAGAGGACACGGGCGGCGCTGTCGCCACCGGGCTGCTGCGGGGGCTGCGGCTGCATCTGCTGCTGCTGCGGGTGACCCATGGGGCCGCCCTGCATCGGGCCGGGACCCATCGGACCGCCCTGCATCGGGCCCGGACCCATGGGTCCGCCCTGCATGGGGCCGGCGGGAAGCTGAGGAGCGCCGGAAGGCAGCTGCGGCGGGCCCATCTGCGGCGGCTGCTGCTGGACCGGCGGACCGGATATGGCCGCGGGCACGGGGGCGCCGGGACCGACGGGACGGTTGTCCTGCGGCTCCGGGGGCTTGCGCATGGCCTGCTGCTGGTTCTGCGCGGCGGCGCGCGTCGCGGCGGCCAGCTTGGCGCGCAGGTCCTCGTTCTCGCGGAGCAGGCGGGTCAGCTCGGCCTCGACCTCGTCGAGAAAGGCATCGACCTCGTCCTCGTCATAGCCTTCTCGAAGGCGGACGGTCGTGAACTGCTTGTTCCGCACGTCCTCGGGGGTCAGCGGCATCTCTTCTTCACCTCTACGTAGTCGTCGGCAGTCGGCAGGACCGTATCGTCCACACTCACCTCGCGAGGGAGTTCACGACGGAGATGAGGATGTAGACGATGATCATCAGAACGAAGAAGGACAGGTCGAGTGCCACGCCCCCGAGACGCAACGGCGGGATGAGCCGCCGCAGAAGCTTGAGCGGTGGATCGGTGACAGTGTAGGTGGCCTCCAGAACGACCACCATCGCCTTGCCGGGTTCCCATGAACGGGCGAACTGGAAGACGTAGTCCATGACCAGCCGGAAGATAAGGAAGACGAGGAAGCACATCAGCGCGATGTAGACCACCTGTAGTGCGACGCCCATCCCGCGTTTCCCTCTCCCCTGGCTCTCGTGTGCTCAGCTTGCTCCGGCCACTCGCGCGGCCGGTCCGTCCGGTCTCGTTCTCAGCTCTGGTTGAAGAATCCGCCCTCTGCGATCCGGGCCTTGTCCTCCGCCGTGACATCGACGTTAGCAGGCGACAACAGGAACACCTTCTGCGTCACGCGCTCAATGCTGCCATGGAGCCCGAAGACGAGTCCGGCGGCAAAGTCGACAAGTCGCTTCGCGTCCGTGTCGTCCATCTCCGTGAGGTTCATGATCACCGGGGTGCCCTCACGGAAGTGTTCCCCGATGGTACGGGCCTCGTTGTAGGTCCGGGGGTGCAGCGTGGTGATGCGGTAGGGCTCCCGCTCGGACACGACCTTGGGCATGATCACCGGTGCGTTCTTCTCCAGGCTCGGGCGTTCGGGTGTGATGGATGCCACGGGGGCAATTCGGGCCGGACGTCCGCTTTCGGCGAGTACCGGGACAGAGTGGGCGACGGGTTCCCGGGGGGCGGGGGGCTGCACCACGCGCACCGGCTCCTCGCGCTCGATCTGGCGCGGAGGGGTGTGACGCCGCTCCCTCTCGGGCTCCGGCTCCAGCTCGGGCTCGAAGTCGTCGTCGGGGTCGAAGCCCCGGCCGTCGTACCCATCGTCCTCCACGAGACCGAGGTAGACCGCCATCTTGCGCATCGCGCCGGCCATGCTCCGATTCCTCCGCTCTGTGGTGGATCGGCCTCGTCACCAAGTGCCCGCGATCCACGGGTCACCCCGCCGTTCGCGGAATGACCATATTTTCTGCTGTGGTCCGACCTGCTTCGCGACGTTACCCGAGCTTCGGGCGCACACCGAGTACCGCCGTACCGACGCGTACGTGTGTCGCCCCGGCAGCGATGGCGTCCTCGAGGTCCGCGCTCATGCCCGCCGAGACCATGTTCGCAGCCGGACGGGTCGCGCGCAGGGCAGTCGACAAATCCATCAGCCGGTCGAAGGCGGCGCGTTGCCGCCCGGCGTACGCGCCGACGAGCGGGGCGACCGTCATCAGGCCGTCGAGCCGCAGCCCGGGCGCCTCGTCGAGCGCGGCGGCCAACTCCTCGATCCCGTCCGGAGCCACGCCGCCTCGGTCGCCGCGGCCGCCCGCCTCGGCGTCGAGGGCGACCTGGACCAGACAGCCGAGCTCCCGCCCGGCCCTCTCCGCGCCCGTGGAGAGAGAGGAGACGAGCTTGAGCCGGTCGACGGACTGCACCACATCGGCATAACCCACCACGGATCTGACCTTGTTCGTCTGCAACTGACCGACGAAGTGCCAGGTGAGATCGAGGTCGGCGCAGGCGGCCGCCTTGGGAGCGGCGTCCTGGTCGCGGTTCTCCGCCACGTGCCGCACCCCGAGTCCGTGCAGGATCCGCACGTCGCTCGCCGGGTAGGTCTTGGTGACGACGATGAGGGTCACCTCCTCGCGGGGGCGTCCGGCGGCGGCGCAGGCCGCCGCGATCCGCTCCTCCACCCGCGCGAGATTCTCCGCGAGTTCGGCCTTACGGTCCGTCATGCCTCTTACCTGCCCAACCAGACATATCCCGCGAGTCGCCCTGTGGTGCGGTCGCGTCGGTACGAGTAGTGGTCCGGGGACTCCAGGGTGCAGACCCCGGTGTCCTCGACGTCGGTCACCCCGAGCCGGGCCAGCTGGGCACGGACCCCGGCGGCGACGTCGACGGCGGGGGTGCCCCAGGAGGTCTCGGCGTGCGCGTCGGGTTCGACGGCGGCGACCTCGGCGCGCATCGCCTCGGGGACCTCGTAGCAGCGTCCGCAGACGGCGGGGCCGGTGCGGACGGCGATCCGGCCGGGCTCGGCGCCCCGTTCCGTCATCGCCGCGACGGCGGCGGGGACGACTCCGGCGATCATGCCGGGCCGCCCGGCGTGGGCGGCGGCGACGACCCCGGCGACCGGGTCGGCGAGGAGGACGGGCACGCAGTCCGCGGTGAGGACGGCGAGGCCGAGTCCGCGGCGGGTGGTGACGATCGCGTCGACGGCGGGGACGGCGTCGCCGCCGTCCCAGGGGCCGTCGACCACGGCGACGCCGGCGCCGTGGACCTGGTTCATCCAGACGACCAGGCCCGGGTCGAGCCCCAGCCCGGCGGCGGCGCGGGCCCGGTTGGCCCGGACGGCCTCCGGGTCGTCGCCGACGGCGCCGCCGAGGTTGAGCTCCTCGTACGGAACGGCGCTCACCCCGCCCCACCTGTCGGTGAAGGCGAAGTGCGCGCCGTTCGTGGTGAAGCGGTGCCCTATCACTTCAGGAAGTCCGGCACGTCCAGCTCCTCGGCGGGGCTGTCCGTGTACGGGCGGGCCGGCGGGACGACCGGCGGAACGGGCGGCAGCGAGGTCTCGCCGACGGCCGGGGCCTGCTCGACCGGCGCGGCGACGGGCTCCTCGCGGGGCGTCACCGTGCCGAGGCCGCCGAGCGGGCGGGGCGCCTCGGCGATGCGGGGGGCCGGGGCCGGCTCCTCGCGCTTGGCGGAGACCGAGCCGATGATGTTGTCCCGGCGGGCCGGCGGCTGGCCGCCGTCGAAGCCGGCCGCGATCACGGTGACCCGGACCTCGTCGCCGAGGGCGTCGTCGATGACGGCGCCGAAGATGATGTTGGCCTCCGGGTGGGCGGCCTCGCTGACCAGCTGGGCGGCCTCGTTGATCTCGAAGAGACCGAGGTCGCTGCCGCCGGAGATGGAGAGGAGCACACCGCGGGCGCCGTCGATGGACGCCTCCAGGAGCGGCGAGGAGATCGCCATCTCCGCGGCGGCCACCGCGCGGTCGTCGCCGCGGGCGGAGCCGATGCCCATGAGGGCGGAACCCGCCTCGGACATGACCGACTTGACGTCGGCGAAGTCGAGGTTGATCAGACCCGGGGTGGTGATGAGGTCGGTGATGCCCTGGACGCCGCTGAGCAGGACCTGGTCGGCCGACTTGAAGGCGTCGAGGACCGAGACCTGGCGGTCCGAGATGGACAGCAGGCGGTCGTTCGGGATGACGATGAGGGTGTCGACCTCTTCGCGGAGCTCGGCGATGCCGTCCTCCGCCTGGTTGGCGCGCCGGCGGCCCTCGAAGGTGAACGGGCGGGTGACCACGCCGATCGTCAGGGCGCCGAGCGAGCGCGCGATGTTGGCGACGACGGGCGCGCCGCCGGTGCCGGTGCCGCCGCCCTCGCCGGCGGTGACGAAGACCATGTCGGCCCCCTTGAGGACCTCCTCGATCTCCTCGCGGTGGTCCTCGGCCGCCTTGCGGCCGACGGCAGGGTTGGCCCCGGCCCCGAGGCCGCGGGTCAGTTCACGGCCGACGTCGAGCTTGACGTCGGCGTCGCTCATCAACAGTGCCTGTGCGTCGGTGTTGATGGCGATGAACTCGACGCCCTTGAGACCGACCTCGATCATTCGGTTGATGGCATTGACACCACCGCCGCCGACACCGATGACCTTGATGACTGCGAGGTAGTTCTGCGGTGCTGCCACGTCGAAGGCCTCTCGCCTCGAGTTACGTGTCGTCGTTGCGCCGTGGTTGACGCGCCGCGACGACGGATGCCGATGGGGTGGTCCGGGACGCCGACCCCAACCCTAACGTTGAAGTTTAGGGTTACCAGTGTCTCTGTTCGCTGGACTCTTCCGAACAGGACACTAAGTCGACAAGTGGCGCGCGTTCAACGAACACGCCGAACCTCCCGTTTTTCTTTTCACCCTATGTGATCACCCGTAGCGCTGGCCAACCAGGGTGCTGGCCGGCGCGGATGCGCGTCAACTCCCCGACGAGGCGGGCGCGCTGGGGGCACTTACATCGAAGTGCCCCGCTTTGGGGGTCGCCTTCATGAGGGCGGTGAGCACCCGGGCCTTCGCGGGCCCGTGTTCGGCACTGCCCCAGAAGACGGTGCGATCCCGGGTCAGCTCCAGAGTGACGGAGTCGTACGAGGAGAGGCGTACGACACGAGTGTCCTTCGCGATCGCGTCCGGGAGTTCACTCCGTACGCGCACCGCCTCGGCCAGCAGCCGGTCCGCGTCGAAGCGGCGCAGGCTGGGCGAAGCGGCCGCGTCGAGGACGAGCCGGGGCACTCCGCGGGTCGGTGTGGTGACGGTCGCGAACGGGACGGCCGTGGAGTCGACTTCGGTGAAAGCTCCGCGCTTCTCCAGAAGCAGCACGGGTTTCCGTTCCGTCACTTTCAGACCGATTCCGTGCGGCCAGGACCGGAATACCTCGACCGAGGCGATACGGGGCAGTTCCTCCCGGAGCCGCGCCTCGATCCCCTCGGTGTCCACGGTGACCAGCGGAGCGCCGACCGGGACGGCGGCGACGGCCTCGACCTCCGCCGGGGTGAGCACCGCCGTGCCCGAAGTCTTCACACGTTCCACACGGAACCAGGTCGACCCGTAGAGGGCCCAGACCGTGCCGCCGGCGAGCAGGAGCGCACCGGCGGCGATCAGGGCGAGTCGCAGTCCGGTCGGACGGAACCGTCCGCCGGCGCCCTCCGGCCGGGGCTGCCGGTCCGACGATCCTTTCGGCTTCCCGGTGCCGCTCTTCTCCGCGGTCGTCGGTCCGGCTGCCACGCGCGCCTCTTCCCTCGGTCCTCCGCTACGCCTGGCGGCGGGCGGCGATCGCCTCGTACACCATGCCGACGAGCAGGTCGTCGGCGTCCCGGCGGCCGAACTCGGAGGCGGCGCGGGACATCTCGTACAGCCGGTGCGGATCGGCCAGCACGGGCAGGACGTTGGCCTGGACCCACTGCGGCGACAGCTCCGCGTCGTCGACGAGGAGTCCGCCGCCGGCCTTGACCACCGGCTGCGCGTTGAGCCGCTGTTCGCCGTTGCCGATGGGCAGCGGGACGTAGGCGGCGGGCAGTCCGACGGCGGAGAGCTCGGCGACGGTCATCGCGCCGGCGCGGCAGAGCATCATGTCGGCCGCGGCGTACGCGAGATCCATCCGGTCCACGTACGGTACCGGCACGTAGGGCGGCATTCCGGGCATGTTGTCGACACGCGGCACCTCGTTCTTGGGGCCGACCGCGTGCAGGATCTGGATGCCGGAGCGCTGGAGCACCGGGGCGATCTGCTGGATGACCTCGTTGAGCCGGCGGGCTCCCTGCGAGCCGCCGGAGACCAGCAACGTGGGCAGGTTGGGGTCGAGGCCGAAGGCGGCGCGCGCCTCGGGCCGGACCCGGGCCCGGTCGAGGGTGGCGATGGTGTGCCGCAGCGGGATGCCGATGTAACGGGCGTTGCGGAGCTTGGAGTCCGGGGTGGCGACGCCGACGGCGGCCGCGTACCGGGAGCCGATCTTGTTGGCCAGGCCGGGCCGGGCGTTGGCCTCGTGGACCACGATCGGCACGCCGAGCCGCTTGGCGGCCAGATAGCCGGGCAGCGCCACGTAACCGCCGAAGCCGACCACGCAGTCCGCCTGGGTGCGCTCCAGGATCTGCTCGGCGGCCTTGATGGTGCCGCGCAGGCGTCCGGGGACGGTGATCAGCTCGGGGGTGGGCTTGCGGGGCAGCGGTACGGCGGGGATGAGCGCCAGCTCGTAGCCACGCTCGGGCACGAGCCGGGTCTCCAGGCCCTTCTCCGTGCCCAGCGCCGTGATGCCCACGCTCGGGTCCTGCCTGCGCAGGGCGTCCGCGAGGGCGAGCGCCGGCTCGATGTGACCGGCGGTCCCCCCGCCGGCGAGTACGACATGCACCGAAATTCACCGCTCTCCGGACGGGCGCTTCTTGACGCGCCGTCGCATCGACTTCCATCTCACCCCGGCCCGCTTGCCCCAGCCGGGGCGGCGCATGGCCAGGGCCGCTTTCGCGGCGGGATCCTGTCGCGCGAAGGCGATCAGGAGCCCGACGGCGAACATGGTCGGCAGCAGGGCCGACCCCCCGTACGAGAACAGCGGGAGCGGGACACCGGCGATCGGCAGCAGACCGAGCACCGCACCGATGTTGATCACGGCCTGGGCCGTGATCCAGGTGGTCACGCCTCCCGCGGCGAATCTCACGAAGGGGTCCTCCGTGCGTCCGGCCACGCGGATACCCGCATAGCCTAGGGCCGCGAACAGGGCGACGACCGACAGCGTCCCCGCGAGGCCCAGTTCCTCACCGGTGACCGCGAAGATGAAGTCGGTGTGCGCTTCGGGTAGTTGGCCCCATTTTTCCACACTCGCGCCGAGTCCGGAACCGAACCATCCGCCCGACGCCAGAGCATAGATTCCGTGTGCGGCCTGGAGGCACGGGGCCCCCTCACCGCCCGGATCGGTGGCGCCGATGCACTGGAAGCGGTCCATCCGGTGCGGGCTGGTCCTGATGAGCAGCGCGCCGAGGGCGCCCGCCACGGCGAGCACGCCCACGAAGAGGCGGGTGGGGGCGCCGGCCGTCCACAGCAGGCCGAAAAGGATCGCGGTGAGGATGATCGCGGTGCCCATGTCGCCGCCGAGCATGATCAGCCCGAGCAGCATGAACGCGCCCGGAACCAGCGGCACGAGCATGTGCTTCCACTGCGTGAGGAGTCTCATGTCCTGCTTGCGGGCGAGCAGGTCGGCGCCCCACAGGATCAGCCCCAGCTTGCCGAACTCGCTGGGCTGGAGCATGAACGGGCCGCCCAGCGAGATCCAGTTCTGGTTGCCTCCGACGGAGTGCCCTATCCCCGGGATCTGGACGAGCACCATGAGGAAGACCGCGCCCACCAGGATCGGGTAGGCGAGCGCCCGGTGCAGCTTCACCGGCATCCGCGAGGCGACCAGGAGCAGACCGGTGCCCAGGAGCGCCGCGAAGAACTGCTTCCGGAAGAAGTAGGACGGCACCAGCTCGTAGCGGAGCGCCGTGATCATCGAGGCCGAGTAGACCATCACCAGGCCGAGCGTGGTGATGAGCAGCCCCGCGCCGATGATCACGTAGTACGCCGTGAGCGGCCGGTCCCAGGCCCGCTGCGCCCGCGTGTAGAGCCCGCGTACGCCTCCGCCGCGCGCCCCTCCCGGGGTCGCGGGGGCCCGCCCTCCGCCCGGTCGGGCGGAGGGCCGGCGTGTCCCGGCGATCTTGCTCGGCATGGTCGCTGCCCCCTCCGGTCAGGCCCGGTACGGCCGGACCCTCGCAGTGGTCGGGTCAGGCGTCCCCGGTGGCGGCGAGGGCGCGGACCGCGTCCGCGAACGCCTCGCCCCGCTTGTTGTAGTTGGTGAACATGTCCATCGAGGCGCAGGCCGGGGCCAGGAGGACGGTGTCCCCCGGACGGGCGAGCCGGGCCGCCTCACGGACCGCCTCGGACATCGCCCCAGTGTCGGTCCGGTCGAGGTCCACCACCGGGACCTCCGGGGCGTGTCGCGCCAGGGCTTCGCGGATCAGCGCGCGGTCCGCGCCGATCAGGACGGCCCCGCGCAGCCGCTTCGCGGAGTTCTGCACCAGCTCGTCGAAGGTCGCGCCCTTGGCGAGGCCGCCGGCGATCCAGACGATCGGGTCGTAGGCGGCCAACGAGGCTTCGGCGGCGTGGGTGTTGGTGGCCTTGGAGTCGTCGACGTAGGTCACGCCCTCGACCTCCTCGACCAGTTCGATCCGGTGCGGGTCGGGGCGGAAGGCCCGCAGCCCGTCCCGTACGGCCTGCGGCTCGACGCCGAAGGCGCGGGCGAGGGCGGCCGCGGCGAGCGCGTTGGCGATGTTGTGCGGGGCCGGCGGCTGCACGTCGGCGACCTCGGCCAGCTCCTGGGCGTTCTTCTGCCGGTTCTCGACGAAGGCCCGGTCGACGAGGATGCCCTCGACGACGCCGAGCTGGGAGGGGCCGGGGGTGCCGAGGGTGAAGCCGATGGCCCGGCACCCCTCCTCGACGTCGGCCTCGCGGACCAGGTCCTCGGTCACCGGGTCGGCCACGTTGTACACGCAGGCGACCTGGTTGCCCTCGTAGATCCGGCCCTTGTCGGCGGCGTACGCCTCCATGGAGCCGTGCCAGTCGAGGTGGTCGGGCGCCAGGTTGAGCACGGCGGCCGAGTGGGCGCGCACGGAGGGCGCCCAGTGCAGCTGGTAGCTGGAGAGCTCCACGGCGAGTACGTCGAGATCACCGTACGACTCCTCGTCGAGCACGGCGTCGAGGAGCGAGACGCCGATGTTGCCGACGGCGGCGGTCTTCAGCCCGGCCGCCTCCAGGATGGAGGCGAGCATCCGGGTCGTGGTGGTCTTGCCGTTGGTGCCGGTGATCGCCAGCCACGGGGCCGCGTCCGGGCCTCGCAGGCGCCAGGCCAGCTCGACGTCGCCCCAGATCTCCACGCCCGCCTCGGCGGCGGCCGCGAAGAGCGGCTTGTCCGGCTGCCAGCCGGGGGTGGTGACGACCAGCTCGGTGCCGGCCGGCAGGGTCGCCCCGTCGCCGAGGCGGACGGTGATCCCCTCCGCCTCCAGCTCCGCGGCCTGCGCCCGGGAGCGCTCGTCGTCCCCGTCGTTCACGACGGTCACCACGGCGCCCCGGGCGGCCAGGGCCCGGGCGGCCGGGATGCCGGACACCCCGAGCCCCGCGACCGTGACGTGCTTGCCCCGCCAGTCCAGCTCTTCGCTCACTTGTCGGCTGCCCATCCCGCGTAGAAGAGGCCCAGGCCCACGATGACGCACATGCCCTGGATGATCCAGAACCGGACGACGACCAGGACCTCGGACCACCCCTTGAGTTCGAAGTGGTGCTGGAGGGGGGCCATCCGGAAGACGCGCTTGCCGGTCATCTTGAACGAACCGACCTGGATGACCACGGACATGGTGATCAGCACGAACAGGCCGCCGAGCAGCGCGAGCAGCAGCTCCGTACGGGAGCAGATGGCGAGACCGGCCAGCGCGCCGCCGAGCGCGAGGGAGCCGGTGTCACCCATGAAGATCTTGGCGGGCGAGGTGTTCCACCACAGGAAGCCGAAGCAGGCTCCCATGAGCGCGGAGGCCACGACCGCGAGGTCGAGCGGGTCGCGGACCTCGAAACAGGCGCTCGGGTTGGTCAGGGTCAGCGCGTTGGCGCAGGACTCCTGGAACTGCCACAGCCCGATGAAGGTGTAGGCGCCGAAGACCATCACGGAGGCGCCGGTGGCCAGGCCGTCCAGACCGTCCGTCAGGTTCACGCCGTTGGACATGGCCAGGATCATGAAGAGCGCCCAGACCACGAAGAGGACCGGGCCGATCGACCAGCCGAAGTCGGTGATGAAGGAGAGCTTCTCGGAGGCCGGGGTGAGCCCGCGCAGGTCCGCGAACTGGAGCGAGAGCACCGCGAAGGCGATGCCGACGATGAGCTGGCCGGCCATCTTCGCCTTGGCCCGCAGGCCCAGCGAACGCTGCTTGACGATCTTGATGTAGTCGTCGAGGAAGCCGACCAGGCCCATGCCGGTCATCAGGAACAGCACCAGGACGCCCGAGTACGTCGGGTCCTCGCCGGTGATCACCTTGGCGAGGGCGTACGCGATGAGCGTCGCCAGGATGAAGGAGATGCCGCCCATGGTGGGCGTGCCCTTCTTCCCGGCGTGGCCGCGCGGGCCGTCGTCCCGGATGAACTGCCCGTATCCCTTGCGGGCGAGCAGCTTGATGAGCAGCGGGGTGCCGATCAGGGTCAGGAAGAGGCCGATGGCCCCCGCGAAGAGGATCTGCCTCATCGGCCCGATACCTCGCCCTCACCGTCGAGCAGCGCCAGGGCGACCTGCTCCAGACCGACCGAGCGGGACGCCTTCACCAGGACCACGTCCCCCGGGCGCAGCTCCCTGCGCAACAGGTCGACAGCCGCCTGCGCGTCGGACACGTGCACCGACTCCTCACCCCACGAACCCTCGTTATAGGCGCCCAGTTGCAGCCAGGACGCTTCCCTGTCCCCGACCGCGACGAGCTTGCTGACGTTGAGCCGGACGGCGAGCCGTCCGACCGCGTCGTGCTCGGCGAGCGACGCGTCACCGAGCTCGGCCATCTTGCCGAGCACCGCCCACGTACGGGCCCCGCGGGCCTGTCCGGCCCGGCCCATGGCCGCGAGCGCGCGCAGGGCGGCTCGCATGGACTCGGGGTTCGCGTTGTAGGCGTCGTTGACGATCGTCACGCCGTCCGGACGCTCGGTGACCTCCATGCGCCAGCGCGACAGGGAGCCGGCCTCGGAGAGCGCGGTGGCGATCTCCTGGACAGGCATGCCCAGCTCGTGCGCGACGGCGGCCGCTGCGAGCGCGTTCGACACGTGGTGCTCACCGTACAGGCGCAAGGTCACGTCGCTGCACCCGGTGGGTGTGTGAAGCCGGAAAGAGGGGCGTCCGGAGTCGGTGAGACGCACGTTCTCGGCACGTACGGCCGCTTCGTCCGCTTCGCCGAAGAGGGTCACGCGGGCCTTGGTGCGGCTCGCCATGGCGCGGACGAGGGGGTCGTCGGCGTTGAGGACCGCGATGCCGCCGTCCTCGGCGGACGGCAGGGACTCGACGAGCTCGCCCTTGGCCTCGGCGATCTGCTCGCGTCCGCCGAACTCGCCGATGTGGGCGGTGCCCACGTTCAGGACGAGCCCGATCCGGGGCGGGGTGAGCCCGGTCAGGTAGCGGATGTGGCCGATCCCGCGGGCGCCCATCTCCAGGACGAGGTGCCGGGTCTCCCCGGTCGCCCTGAGCGCGGTGAGCGGCAGGCCGATCTCGTTGTTGAGGGAGCCGGGCGTCCAGACGGTGGGCGCGTGGCGGTCGAGGACCTGGGCGATCAGGTCCTTGGTGGAGGTCTTGCCGGCCGAGCCGGTGAGGGCGACGACATCGGTGCCGAGCCGCTCGACGACCACGCGGGCGAGGGCGCCCAGCGCGGTCTGCACGTCGTCCACGACGATCGCGGGGACGCCGAGGGGGCGGGTGGCGAGCACGGCCGCCGCACCCGCCGCGACGGCGCGCTCCGCGTAGTCGTGGCCGTCGACGCGCTCCCCGGCGAAGGCGGCGAAGAGGCTGCCGGGCTTCACCTCGCGGGAGTCGATGACGACGGGCCCGGTGATCCGGGCACCCGGATCCGGTATGTCGTGCGCCTGCCCGCCGACGATTTCGGCGATCTCGGCGAGGGAGAGGGCGATCACTGCTTCATCCCTGACTGTTCTGGTGACGGTGTCCGATCGCTGCGGCGGCGGGGGTTCCGCCCGCCGCCTCGATCGCTGCGCGGAGGACCTGGCGGTCGTCGAAGGGACGGACCTGCCCGGCGATCTCCTGGCCCTGCTCGTGGCCCTTGCCGGCGACCAGGACGGTGTCGCCCGGCCGGGCGCGGGCGACGGCGGCGGCGACGGCGGCGGCCCGGTCGGGTTCGACCAGGACGTCACCGCGCTCGGCGGCGGGCACCTCGGCGGCGCCCGCGAGCATGGCGGTGAGGATCGCGAGCGGGTCCTCGGAGCGGGGGTTGTCGGAGGTCAGTACGGCGGTGTCGGCGAGCCGGGCCGCGGCGGCGCCCATGGGGCCGCGCTTGGTGGTGTCCCGGTCGCCGCCGCAGCCGATGACCACGTGCAGCCGGCCCTCGGTGACCTCGCGCAGCGAGCGCAGCACCGATTCGACGGCGTCGGTCTTGTGCGCGTAGTCGACGACGGCGAGGTACGGCTGGCCGGCGTCGACGCGCTCCAGGCGGCCGGGGACGCCGGGGACGGCGGCGACGCCGTCGGCGGCGGTCCGCGGGTCGAGCCCGGCGGTGGCGAGGGTCGCGATGGCGGCGAGGGTGTTGGCGACGTTGAACGGGCCGGGCAGCGGGGCGGTGGCGGGGATCCGCACGCCCTCGGGGCCGACGGCCGTGAAGGTGGAGTCGGCGGCGCCCAGGACGACGTCCTCGGCGCGCCAGTCGGCGTCGGCGCGGCCCTCGGCGGAGAAGGTGACGACCGGGACGGCCGCCTCCTTCGCGAGCCTGCGGCCGTACTCGTCGTCGGCGTTGACGACGCCGATCCGGCTGCGCTCGGGGGTGAAGAGGACGGCCTTGGCCCGGAAGTAGTCCTCCATGTCGGAGTGGAACTCCATGTGCTCCGGGCTGAGGTTGTTGAAGACGGCGACGTCGAAGACGCAGCCGTCGACCCGGCCGAGCACGAGGGCGTGGCTGGAGACCTCCATGGCGACGGCCTCGACGCCCCGCTCGCGCATGACGGCGAAGAGGGCCTGGAGGTCGGTGGCCTCGGGGGTGGTGCGCTCCGACTTGATGCGCTCGTCGCCGATGCGCATCTCGACGGTGCCGACGAGGCCGGTGTGTTTGCCGGCGCCGCGCAGCCCGCCCTCGACGAGGTAGGCGGTGGTGGTCTTGCCGGAGGTGCCGGTGATGCCGATCTGGAGGAGGTCGGCGCCGGGGCGGCCGTAGATCTCGGCGGCGAGTTCGCCCATCCGGCCGCGCGGGTCCGCGACGGCGAGGACGGGCAGGCCGGTGGCGGCGGCGCGGTCGGCTCCGGCCGGGTCGGTGAGGACCGCGGCGGCGCCGAGGCCGGCGGCCTGGGCGACGAAGTCGGCGCCGTGCAGGCGGGCACCGGGCAGGGCCGCGTACACGTCCCCGGGGCGTACCGCCCGGGAGTCGTGGGTGATGCCCGAGACGGGGACGTCCTGTGCGGCGTCGGGGATCTCGGTGTCCAGCCGTGCCGCGAGCTCGCCCAGGGGTGTCGGGCGGGCCCGCTCCGGGCGGGGCGGGGCGGTTCGGGACTGATCAGCGTGTGGCACGGCGGTGAGCGTACCGGGCGCACCCTGCGGGGGACCAAACGAGCCGGGGGCGTCGCCGGAGTTCGATTTCCGGTTCCCGGAGTGGGGGGTGATCGTCGTCACTGGTGGTGCTCCCGGGGGTCACGGGGTGGGTTCGAAGGTGACCGGCAGGCGGGGGGACGCGCTGCCGGTGGGGGCCACGTGGAGGGTCTTGAGCGCGAACTCCATGACCTTCTTGTAGATGGGGCCGCAGATCTGGCCGCCGAAGTAGCTGCCCTTGGTGGGGTTCTGGATGGCGCAGTAGACGGTGACGCGGGGCTGGTCGGCGGGGGCGAAGCCGGCGAAGGAGGCGGTGTAGCCCTTGTAGCGGCCGAGTTCGGGGTCGACGCGGTTGGCGGTGCCGGTCTTGCCGGCGACGCGGTAGCCGGGGATGGCGGCCCTGGTGCCGGTGCCCTCCCGGTCCTCGACGACGGATTCCAGCATCTGGGCGAGGGTCTTGGCGGTCTTCTCACTGACGACCCGGTTCTCGTCGGGCTCGGCGGCGGGGGTGAAGCGGCCGTCGGGGCCCTTGGTGCCGCGGACGAGGGTGGGTTCGATCCGTACGCCTCCGTTGGCGATGGTCGAGTAGACGGAGGCGGCCTGGAGGGCGTTGACGGAGAGGCCCTGGCCGAAGGGGATCGTGTACTGCTGGGAGGTGGACCAGTCCTCGGGCTTGGCGAGGATGCCGGGGGTCTCGCCGGGGAAGCCGAGGCCGGTGGGGCTGCCGATGCCGAAGCGGCGGAGGTAGCCGTCGAGGACGCGGTTGGACTCGGCCTGGTCCTTGCCGAGCTGGCCGGTGGCGAGGATGGTGCCGATGTTGCTGGACTTGGCGAGGACGCCGTTGAGCGTCAGGTACCAGGTCTTGTGGTCGATGTCGTCCTTGAAAAGCCGGTCGCCGCGGTGGAGCCGGTTGGGGACGACGACGTGGGTGTCGGGGGCGGCCTTGCCCTCCTCCAGGACGGCGGCCATGGACATCACCTTGCTGGTGGAGCCGGGCTCGTAGGCGTCCTGGAGGGCGGCGTTGCCCATGGCGGCGGCGTCGGCGGCGGAGAGGTCGTTGGGGTCGAAGCCGGGGGCGTTGGCCATGGCCAGGACCTCGCCGGTGCGGGTGTCCTGGACGATGACGTAGCCGCGGTCGGCCTTCGACTTGCGGACCTGTTCGCTGATGGCCTGCTGGGCGGCCCACTGGATGTCGCGGTCGATGGTGAGCTCGATGTCCGAGCCGGGGACGGCGGGGGTGCCCTGGGAGCCGGCGGTGGGGACCTGCCGGCCGCCGGAGGCGGTGAAGCGGATCTTCCCGTCCCGGCCGGCGAGTTCGGGGTCGAGCAGGGACTCGACGCCGCCGGCGCCGCGGCCCTCGGCGTTGACGTATCCCAGTATCCCGGCGCCGAGTTCGCCGTTCGGGTAGACCCGTTTGGTGCTGGGCTCGCTGAGGACGCCGCCGAGCAGGTTGATCCCGGTGCCGCCGGGCTCCCGGGACTTCTGCGCGTAGACCTGCTTGAGGTCCTTGATCTGGTTCCAGACCTGCGGGGTCCGCTTGCGGGCCAGCAGGGTGTAGCGGGAGTCGGGGGTGCGGAGCTTCTTCGCGAGCTCCGCCGGTTCCTTGCCCAGGATCGGGGCGAGGAGGGCGGCGGCCTGCTCGGGCGCGTCGCGGAGCCTGGACTCCTCGGGGGTGAAGAGCTTCGGGTCCGCGGTGATGTCGTAGGCGTCGACGCTGGTGGCCAGGGCGATGCCGTTGCGGTCGGTGATCTCGCCGCGCTCGGCGGAGAGCGTGTACTCCTGGAAGCGGTACTTGTCGGCCTTGGCCGCGTACGCGCTGGCGTCGACGGCCTGGACCTGGAGCAGCCGCACCACGAAGGCGAGCATGACGAGGGTGAGGCCGACGGAGATCAGGCGCAGCCGGGGCCGGGGGCTGCCGAGCTTGATGGTGCGGGGCCTGCGGGCGGGCGGGCGGGGCGCGGGGCGTCGGGCGGCCGGGCCCGGGGCGGGCCGGGGGGCGCGGGCACCCGCGCCGGCGCGGGCACCGGCTCCTCCGGAGGAGGAGCGGGGGCGGACGGGCCGGGCGGGTCCGGGGACGCGGCGGCGCGGGGGCTCCTGCGAGGGCACTGCTCGGTCACCTGCCGGAGGTCGTGGGAGCGGTCTGGGTGGTTCCGGTGGCGGTGGGCTTCGGGGCGGTGCCCCCGGGGGCGGCGGTGGCCTGCCCCGTACGGGCGGGGCCGGGCTCGCCCGTGCGGCTCGGGGCGCGGGACGGCGTGCGGCTGGGCTTCGGGGAGGCGGCGACGGTGGGCTCGCCGAGCACCTTGCCGTCGGGGCCGAGGAAGGCCGGGCTGCCGCCGGGGACCATGCCGAGCTCGCGGGCGCGGCGCTCCAGGGCGTCGGGGGCGGCGTTGGCGTCGACGTCGCGCTGGAGGGCCTGCTCCTCGTCGGTGAGCCCGGTGGTGCGGTCCTTGAGCTCGCGCAGCTCGAAGGAGCCCTGGTTGAGGGCGGAGTTCAGCAGCAGCAGGGTGATGAGGCCGCCGCCGAGGAGGAGCACGACGAGCAGGACGAAGGGGGTGCGGGCGGCCGAGCTGGGTCCGGACGGCATCATCCGTCCGAGCCGCGCGGCCCGGCCTTTGAGCGGCCCCCTCGCCCCGCTCACAGCACGTCCTCCCGGATGCGCTCGACGCCCCGGAGCCGGGCGGGGGCGGCCCGGCGGTTCTCGGCGACCTCCTCCTCGGTGGGGAGTTCGGCGCCGCGGGTGAGGAGCTTGAGGCGGGGCTGGTACTTCTCGGGGACGACCGGGAGGCCGGGCGGGGCGGTGGTGGCCGCGCCGGCCGCGAAGACCTGTTTGACGAGCCGGTCCTCCAGCGAGTGGTACGAGAGGACGGCGACGCGGCCGCCGACGGCGAGGGCCTTCACCGCGGCGGGGATGGCCCGCTCCAGGACGCTCAGCTCGCCGTTGACCTCGATGCGCAGGGCCTGGAAGGTGCGCTTGGCGGGGTTGCCGCCGGTGCGCTTGGCGGCCTGCGGGAGGGCGTCGCGGATGAGTTCGACGAGCCGGGCGCTGTTGGTGAACGGCTCCTTGTCGCGCTCGCGGACGATGGCGGAGACGATCCGCTTGGCCTGCTTCTCCTCGCCGTACGCGCGCAGGATGCGGACGAGTTCGCCGGCCGGGTAGGTGTTGAGGACCTCGGCGGCGCTCATGCCGGTCGTCTGGTCCATGCGCATGTCGAGCGGGGCGTCCTGGGCGTAGGCGAAGCCGCGGTCGGCCTCGTCCAGCTGCATGGAGGAGACGCCCAGATCGAAGAGGACGCCGTCGGCCTTGTCGATGCCGAGCCGGTCGAGGACCTCGGGCAGTTCGTCGTAGACCGCGTGGACGAGGGTGGCGCGGTCCCCGAAGGGGGCGAGCCGCTCGCCGGAGAGGCGCAGGGCCTCCTTGTCGCGGTCGAGGGCGACGAGCCGGGCCTCGGGGAAGGCGCGGAGCAGGGCCTCGCTGTGTCCGCCGAGGCCCAGGGTGCAGTCGACGACGACCGCACCGGGTTCCTGGAGGGCAGGGGCCAACATGTCCAGGCACCGCTGGAGCATCACCGGGACGTGTCGGTCGTTGCTCAACGCACCCTCTCAGAACGGACACGGGGGTACGGAGGGCCGGGTTCCCGCCCGCTCTGGGGGTCGGACGCGGTCGTCGGGCGCCGGAGGGGCGCGTCGGCCGACCGGCGAGCGGGAGGGGCGAGCCGTGGGTACCGCCGCGCACACGGGGGAGAAACCGCTTCAAATCGCTCGATTGTCTCCATGGACTCCGCGTCACTCTAGTCCACGGACGGGGCCGGTCAATCAACCGGCTGGCGCGTCGCGCGGCTCCGGACGCGCGTGCGGACATTCCGGACGCTTCACTCGATCGGCGGCATCCGGCGGTCACTGTGGGTTAGCTCACACGCGGGTTCATTGGCGCTCTTTGTCCTCTTCTCACAGCGGGCCCGCCGGGGCGGTGCCCACTACCGTCGGAGCCATGACGACCTCCGCACACCCCTCCCCCGGCTCCCCCGGCGCGCCGGGCGCCGGCGCCTCGGTCACCGAGCGGCTCGTCGAGGCGAACGCGCGCTACGCCGCCGACTTCGCCGACCCGGGCATGGACGCCCGGCCGGTGCTCCGCGTGGCCGTCGTGGCCTGCATGGACGCCCGGCTCGACCTGCACGCCGCGCTGGGGCTCGAACTCGGCGACTGCCACACCATCCGCAACGCCGGCGGGGTCGTCACCGACGACGTGATCCGCTCGCTCACCATCAGCCAGCGGGCGCTCGGCACCCGCGCCGTGATGCTGGTGCACCACACCGGCTGCGGCCTGGAGTCGCTCACCGAGGACTTCCGGCACGAGCTGGAGGACGAGGTGGGGCAGCGGCCGGCCTGGGCGGTCGAGGCGTTCCGGGACGTGGACCAGGACGTCCGGCAGTCGATGCAGCGGGTCCGGACCTCGCCGTTCCTGCCGCACACGGACGACGTCCGGGGCTTCGTCTTCGACGTCACGACGGGTCTGCTCCGCGAGATCGACCCTGTGCGGAATGGTTCCGGCAGCACCACGAGCACATCTTCCGCCACCGCGTAAGACGACAAACTCTGGCATTTCCCCCGCAGTTGTCCACAGGCGAGTGACAGGGCCCGGCAAACCCAACAAGAATGCTCGGGTGACACCCCCCGTACATCCGACCCGGGGGCAGGTGTCCGTGTTCCTGCAAGGCCGAGGAGGGCCGGGGTGACGACCTATGACGACCGAGCGAGCCTCACAGATCTGACCACTACCGCGGAGCGGGTCCGCGGATCGGTGGAGAGCGTGATCGAGGGCAAGCCCGAGGTCGTACGTCTCGCGCTGACGGTGCTGCTCGCCGAGGGGCATCTCCTCATCGAGGACGTGCCCGGCGTCGGCAAGACCATGCTCGCCAAGACGCTCGCGAAGTCCATCGACTGCTCGGTGCGCCGCATCCAGTTCACCCCCGACCTGCTGCCGTCGGACGTCACCGGCGTGTCGATCTTCGACCAGCAGCGCCGGGAGTTCGAGTTCAAGCCGGGCGCGATCTTCGCCCAGATCGTCATCGGCGACGAGATCAACCGCGCCTCGCCGAAGACGCAGTCCGCGCTCCTGGAGTCCATGGAGGAGCGCCAGGTCACCATCGACGGGCAGACCTACGAACTGCCCAGCCCGTTCATGGTCGTGGCCACCCAGAACCCGGTCGAGATGGAGGGCACCTACCCGCTGCCCGAAGCCCAGCGCGACCGGTTCATGGCCCGGGTCTCCATCGGCTACCCGAGCGCCGAGGCCGAGTTCCAGATGCTCGACGTGCACGGGGCGGTCAACCCGCTGGACGACCTCCAGCCGGTCGCCCACGCCCACGACATCCTCAAGCTGATCGAGGCGGTCCGCTCGGTGCACGTCGCCGACGCCGTGCGGCGGTACGCGGTCGACGTCGTCGCCGCCACCCGCAACCACCCCGACCTGCGGCTCGGCGCCTCCCCGCGCGCCACGCTCCACCTGCTGCGGGCCGCCCGGGCCTCCGCCGCCCTCGCCGGCCGCGAGTACGTGCTGCCGGACGACCTCCAGGCGCTGGCCGTGCCCGTGCTCGCGCACCGGCTGCTGCCGACCGCGCAGGCCCAGCTCAACCGGCGGAACGCCGAGCAGGTCGTCCTCGACATCCTCCAGCGGACCCCCGTCCCGTCCTCCGCCCCGCCCGCCGGCCCGCTCCACGGCCGGCAGACCGGCGGCCGGCAGCTGTGATGTCGACCCCCGCCGCACCCCAGGGGCAGCGGGCCGACGACCGCGACGGCCCCCGGGCCGAGGAGGGCCGGGGCAGCCTGCGGGCCGCCCTCGGCGGTCTCACCACCCGCGGCCGGTCCTTCCTGGCCGCCGGGGCGGCCGCCGCCGTCTGCGCCTACGTGCTCGGCCAGGCCGACCTGCTCCGGGTCGGCCTGCTGCTCGCCAGCCTGCCGCTGATCTGCGCCGTCGTCCTGCACCGGACCCGCTACCGGGTCGCCACCTCCCGCCTGCTCACCCCGCAGCGGGTGGAGGCGGGCACCGAGGCCCGGGTCCAGCTCCGCATGGAGAACGTCTCCAAGCTCCCCACCGGGCTGCTGATGCTCCAGGACCACGTGCCGTACATGCTGGGCCCCCGCCCCCGCTTCGTCCTGGACCGGGTCGAGGCCGGCGGCCGGCGCGAGGTGTCCTACCGGGTCCGCTCCGACCTGCGCGGCCGCTTCCCGCTCGGCCCGCTCCAGCTCCGGCTGAGCGACCCCTTCGGGATGTGCGAGCTCACCCGCTCCTTCAGCGCGTACGACACCCTGACCGTCGTCCCGCAGACCACGGCGCTGCCGGCGGTCCGGCTGGGCGGCGAGGCGTCCGGGTACGGCGACGGGCAGCAGCGCACGCTGGCCCTCGCCGGCGACGACGACGTGATCCCCCGCGCGTACCGGCACGGCGACGACCTGCGCCGGGTCCACTGGCGCTCCACCGCCCGGTACGGCGAGCTGATGGTCCGCCGCGAGGAGCAGCCCCAGCGCTCCCACTGCACGGTCCTCCTCGACACCCGCCGGGCCGGCTACCAGGGTTCGGGCCCCGACTCGGCCTTCGAGTGGGCCGTCTCGGGCGCCGCCTCCGTCCTGACTCACATGCTGGAGCGCGGCTACGCGGTCCGGCTGCTCACCGACACCGGCACCTCGGTCCCCGGCGAGGGCTCCGACGGCTACGCGGGCACGTCCACCGGCGACTCCACGGAGACGGCCGGACTGATGCTGGACACCCTCGCGATCGTGGACCACTCCGACGGCGCCGGGCTCTCCCGCGCCTCCGACGTGCTGCGCGCCGGGAGCGACGGACTGCTCGTCGCCTTCCTCGGCGACCTCGACGAGGAGCAGGCCGCCCTGGCCGGCCGGATGCGCGGGCGGGCCGGCGCGGCCGTCGCCTTCGTCCTGGACTCCGGCAGCTGGCTCACCGGCGGCGCCGTGGCCGGTGCCGTCGAGAGCCGGGTCCGCCGGCTGCGCGAGGCCGGCTGGACGGTCGTCTCCGTGCCGCCCGGGGCCCGTATGGCCGATCTCTGGCAGCAGGCCGCCGGAGCGCTGCGGGAGACCGCCGCCGCAGACAGCTACGGAGGATGGGCATGAGCGGGCGCACCCGCCTGACACTGGCCGCCTGGGCGGCCTCCCTGATGGCCGCCGGAGCACTGCTGCCGCTGGTCAAGCCGGCCACCTGGATCTTCACCGCCGCCTTCCTGCTGGCCCTGCAGAGCGCCACCGGCATGCTGTGCCGGCGCGTGCCGCTGGCCCGGCCGCTGACGATCGGCGCCCAGGTGCTGGTCGGCGTGGTCGCGCTGACCGTGGTCTTCGCGCGGGAGCAGGCGTTCCTCGGTCTCCTGCCCGGGCCGCTCGCGGTCCAGCGGGTGGCCGAACTGTTCCGCCTCGGCGCCCAGGACGTCGGCACCTACGCGATCCCCGCCCCGGACACCGAGGGCATCCAGCTGATGCTGGTCGCCGGCGTGCTGGCGATCGGGCTGCTCGTGGACGTCCTGGCGGTCACCTTCCGCCGTGCCGCCCCGGCCGGTCTGCCGCTGCTCGCGCTGTACTCGGTGGCCGCCGGGCTCTCCGGGGGCGGCGCCGGGCGGCTCTGGTTCCTGCTCGCCGCCACCGGCTATCTCCTGCTGCTCCTCGCCGAGGGCCGCGACCGGCTCTCGGCCTGGGGCCGGATCTTCGGCGGCGCCCAGCGCTCCGGCCGGTCCGGGGCGCCCGTGGGCACCGGCCGGTCGTCCTTCGCTCCGGTCCGCACCGGCCGCCGGATCGGCGTCGTCGCCATGGGCGTCGCGCTGGTGGTGCCGCTCGCCCTGCCGGGCTTCTCCGGCGGACTGCTGGGCAACGGCGGCGCGGGGGGCGCGGGAGCGGGCGGCGGGGGTGGCGGCACCATCGCGGCCGTCAACCCGCTGGTCTCCCTCCAGGACAACCTGCGCCAGCCGGAGGACTTCGAGGTCCTCCGCTACCGGACCAACGCGCTGGACAACAGCGGGCTGTACCTGCGGCTGGTCGCCCTCGACCAGTTCGACGGCACCTCGTGGAAGTCCTCGGTCCGCCCGATCGAGGCGGTGCCGAAGTCGCTTCCGTGGCCCGACGGCCTCGCGCAGTCCGTCCGCACCTCGGAGGTGACGAGCAACTTCGTCGCCTCGGAGGGGTACGACCAGAAGTGGCTGCCGATGCCGTTCCCGGCCGCCCGGGTGGACGTCGAGGGCCGCTGGCGGTTCGAGCCGGCCGGCCGGATGCTCGTCGGCGACGACAAGCAGACCACCAAGGGCGTCCGCTACCAGGTGACCAGCCTCGACGTGCAGCCCACCGGCGAGCAGCTCGCCGGGGCGGGCCCCGCCCCGGAGCGGCTGCGCGAGGAGTACACCAAGGTGCCCGACAGCCTCCCCGCCGACGTGAAGTCGACGGCGCTGGCGGTCACCAAGGACGCGCGGAACGACTACGAGCGGGCGGTCCTGCTCCAGGACTGGTTCGCCGACGACGGCGGCTTCCGCTACGACGTCGACGTGACGTCCGGGACGGGCACCGAGGCGATCTCCCGCTTCCTGAAGGACAAGGAGGGGTTCTGCATCCACTTCTCCTTCTCCATGGCGGCGATGGCCCGCACGCTGGGCATCCCGGCGCGGGTCGCGGTCGGCTTCATGCCCGGGACCAACCAGTCCGACGGTTCGGTCTCGGTCGGCATCCGGGACGCCCACGCCTGGCCCGAGCTGTACTTCGAGGGCGCCGGCTGGACCCGTTTCGAGCCGACGCCGTCCCGGGGCTCCACGCCGGCCTACACCCGGCAGGCCACCCCCACCGAAGGCCCGACCGGTCCCGCGCAGCCCTCGCAGTCGGCCTCGGCGCAGCCCTCGGCGGCGCCGAGCGCCTCGGAGAGCTGCCCGCCGGAGATGCGCCGCCTGGGCGAGTGCGGCCAGGACCCGGCGGCCGCCGAGGACTCCTCCTCCGGCGGTGGCACGGACGTGCTGAAGGTGGCCGGATGGTCGCTGGCGGCGCTGCTCGTCCTGGCGCTCCCGTTCGTCCCGCTGCTGTGGCGGACCCGGGTGCGGGCCCGCCGGCTCGCCCCGTCGGCCGGCCCGCTGGCGGTGTGGCGGGAGATCGGCGACACCGCCTGGGACTACGGGGTGGAGCCGGACGAGGCGCAGACGCCGCGGAGAACGGCGGAGCGGATCGTCCGGGCGGGTGATCTGGGCGGCGCGGCCGCCGAAGCGGTGCACCGGGTGGCGGGTGCGGTGGAGGAGACCCTCTACGCGCCCTCGCCGCGGCCGGTGGCGGGGCTGGCGCGGGAGGCCGAACGGGTGCGGGCCGGGTTCCACGCGGGCGCCTCGCGCGGCGTCCGCCTGCGGGCCCTGTTCGCCCCGCGCTCGGCGGTGCGGCTCCACTGGGCCGCGTCGGCGCGCTGGACGGCCGTGAAGTCCCGCGCCGCCCAGGCCACCGCCCGCCTCCGCCCCGCCTCCTGACCGGCCCCGCCCCCGGCGGAACCCACGTTCCGCCGGGGGCGGCCCGACGTGTGGGCCCTGGCCCGCTCGCGGCGCCGGCTCCGCCGCGCCGCTCCCGTGCGTGCCGCGCCCGCGCCGCTCCGTCGTGGGGAAGACAGAGGCGCGCCCCGCCTGGGCTCGGGGCCGGCGGGGCGCGCGGGGTCACGGGGGTGCGGGGTCTCCGCTCAGGGGGGCGTCAGTGGCCGCCGCCCTGCTGCTCGTCACGGCGGCGCTGCCACCGTGCTTCGATCCGGTCCATCATGGAGCGTCGCGCCCGGGTCTGACGGCCTCCGGCCGCCATTCCACCCCTGGCCTGCTGCGGCTGCTCGCCCGGCTTCGGCGCCTTGCGCCAACCGGTGACCGCCAGGACCGCGCAGCCCAGCATGACGAGGAATCCCACCACGCTGATCCAGATCTGCTGTGCGACCATTCCGGCCATGAGGAGCGCGATACCCACCAGGAAGCCGGCGACTGCCTGGTAGACCCGTCGCCGGGTGTACGTGCGCAGCCCGCTTCCCTCGAGCGCTGTCGCGAACTTGGGGTCTTCGGCGTACAGCGCTCGCTCCATCTGCTCGAGCATTCGCTGCTCGTGCTCCGAGAGCGGCACGGAGTCCTCCTAGTCGTCGGTCGCGGGGGCGACCGGTTTGCGGCCCTTTCAGGATAGGCAGGGAATCGCCCCCGTGAAACCCGCCCTCACTACCGATCAGCCAATCCGGGCCGCCACGCGGTTCGGTTGGTGAGGCGTTGATTCCCCAGCCGCCCGTCCGTCATGCCGGATGGTTTCCCTCGATCATACGGCGCGAAGCCGCATATGGGGCGGCCTGTGGCAGAGCCGGGCCCGCACCTCCGAACGGGTGACGCGGCCCCGGAGTTCCACCGGATCAGGCGGGCTTCTCGGCGAGCACGTGGAGCTGGGTGGCGACGGCGTGGAAGGCGGCCAGCTCGGCGGCGGCGGCCTCCAGCTTCAGCAGGGCCTCGGCGGCACCGGGCTCGGTGTCGACGAGGACGCCGGGCACGAGGTCGGCGAAGATCCGCACGCCGTGCACGGCGCTCACGGAGAGACCGGCCTCCTCGGCCAGTCCGGTGAGCTGCTCGGCGGTGAAGCGCCGGGGCACGGGGTCGCCGGCGCCCCAGCGGCCGTCGGGGTCGTCGAGCGCGGTCCGGGCCTCGGTGAAGTGTCCGGCGAGGGCGCGGGCGAGGACCGCGCCGCCGAGTCCGGCGCCGAGGAGGCTGAGCGCGCCGCCGGGGCGGAGCGCGGCCACCGTGTTCCGTACGCCTTCGGCCGGGTCGTCCACGTACTCCAGGACGCCGTGGCAGAGCACGGCGTCGTAGGCGCCGCGCTCGACCACGTCGAAGAGGCCGCGGACGTCGCCCTGGACTCCGGTCACCAGGTCGGCGACACCGGCCTCGGCGGCGCGGCGCTCCAGGGCGAAGAGCGCGTTGGGGCTGGGGTCGACGACGGTGACGCGGTGGCCGAGGCGGGCCACCGGCACCGCGAAGTTGCCGGAGCCGCCGCCGGTGTCGAGGACGTCCAGGGTGGCCTTCCCGGTGGTCCCGACCCGGCGGTCGAGGGCGTCTTTGAGGACGTCCCAGACGACGGCGGTTCGCAGGGATGCGCGCGACGGGCGCGACGACGTCTCACGGCCGAAGACAGGGGAAGGGTCCGGCACGGCTCTTGGCTCCTCGGTGACGGGTACGGACGACCCCACCCTATGGCCTCGGCGGTGCCGCGCGGATCAACCGGCGGCCTCGCCGGACGGGGGCTGTCGGGGCAGCACCGGCTGGAGCACGAGCAGCCGCTCGACCAGGCGCAGGAAGTGGGCGGCGTCCCTGACGAGGTCGTCGGCCTCGCGCGGGGTCGCGGCGGCGGCGACACCGGCCTCGGCGAGGGCGCGGCGCGGGGCGCCGGAGGCGAAGAGGGCGCTCCATTCGGTGAGCTCGGGCGCGAGCTGCGGCAGCAGCTCCCAGGCGCTCCTTATGGCCTGGCGCCGGCGGGTGCGGGGCACGGGGCGGGCGCGGGCGGCGAGGACGGCGGCCGCGGCGCGCAGGGCGGCGAGGTGCGCGGTGGCGTACCTCTCGTGGGGCCGGTCGAGGGCCGCGGCCTCGTCGAGACCGGCCCGGGCCTTGGCGAGCAGGTCGAGGGCGGCGGGCGGGGCGGTGGTCCGGCGGGACACGGGGTGGACGTCGGCTGCTGCGAAAGGACTGGCCATGACGAGCCTCCTGTCGTCGGGTGACGGCCTTGTCGCCGTCTGTGTCCATCGTGCAGGTACCCACTGACAATCGCTCTGACCTGGGGTTTTGCCAGCGAAGCGACCGCCGGGTAACTTTTGCACTGACCAGTCAGTTCAAAAGTGGGGAAGCGGGGGGATCCGTGGGATCCGAGGACCTGACCACACGACCGTCACCCGAGGGGGCCGGCGGGGAGACCGGCACCGGCCCGGAAGCGGCGGCGCACGGCGCCGCGCTCGTGGTCGAGGGGCTGGGGCTCAAGGGCCCGCGCGGCTGGGCCTTCCGGGACGTGTCCTTCACGGCCGGGGCCGGATCCCTGGTCGCGCTCGAAGGTCCGTCCGGGACCGGCCGCACCTGCCTGCTGCTCGCGCTCACCGGACGGATGAAGACCGGAGAGGGCCGCGCCGAGGTCGGTGGCCTGCCGCTGCCGCGCCGGATGGCCGCCGTGCGCCGGATCGCCGCGCTCGGCCAGGTCCCCGGCGTGAGCGAGCTCGACCCGTCGCTCACGGTCGCCGAGCACCTGCGCGAGCGGGCCCTGCTCCAGCGCCGTTTCGACGGCTCGGTCCGCGCGCTGCTCCGCCGCCCCGGCACCCGGGCGGCCGAGGCCCGGGCCCGGATCGACGAGGCCCTGGCGGCCGCCGGGCTGGACCTCGCCGCCCTGCCGAAGGGCGAGCGGACCTCCGTACGGGATCTGGAACGCCTGGAGGCCCTGCGGCTCTCGATCGCGCTGGCCCTGATGGGCCGGCCCCGGCTGCTGGGCGTGGACGACACGGACCTGAAGCTGTCGGACGCCGACCGGGCCGCCGCCTGGGCGCTGCTGCGCTCGGTGGCCGCCGCCGGCACCACCGTCCTCGCCGTCTGCAGCGAGGCACCGGCCGGCGCCCTGCGGATCACCACGGTCGAAACCACCACGAAGCCGGACACGGAAACGGACACGGCCACGGACGCGAAGACGGGCACGGACGCGAAGGCCACGGACGCGAGGACGGGCACGGACGGCGACGGCGGGACCACCGGGTCCGCCGAGCCCTCTCGTTCCACCGAGCCCGCCGAGTCCGCCGGCGCCGAGCCCGACGCCGCCGCGGAAGACGCCGAAGACGCCGTAGACGCCGTAGACGCCGTAGACGCCGAAGACGACATCACCGAGGAGGGGGCGGACGATGCGCTCGCCGAAACTGGCCGCGCTTGAGCTGAGGCGCTTCGGCAGGGGGAAGCTGCCGCGCGCCGCGCTCGTCGCGGTGCTGCTGCTTCCGCTGCTGTACGGCGCCCTGTACCTGTACTCGTTCTGGGACCCGTACAGCAGGCTCGACAAGCTGCCCGTGGCCCTCGTGAACCAGGACCGCGGCGCCACCGCCGACGGCAAGCGGATCACCGCGGGCGAGGACATCACCGAGGGACTGCTGGACAGCAACACCTTCGAGTGGCACGAGGTCGGCGACGCCGAGGCGCGCAAGGGCGTCGAGGACGGCACCTACTACCTGTCCCTGACCGTGCCCGGCGACTTCAGCGAGCGGATCGCGTCCAGCTCCGGGGACTCCCCCGAGACCGGCGCCCTGAAGGTCCGCACGAACGACTCCAACAACTACATCGTCGGCCAGATCTCGCGGACGGTCTTCTCCGAGGTGCGCACCGCCGCCTCCACGAAGTCCTCCCGGACCTTCCTCGACAAGATCTTCATCTCCTTCTCCGACATCCACGAGGCGACCGCCGAGGCCGCCAAGGGCGCGGCCGACCTGAAGAAGGGCGTGGACAAGGCGAAGAAGGGGTCCAAGGACCTCTCCCAGGGCCTGACCGACGCCAAGACCGGCAGCAGCGACCTGGCCTCCGGCCTGAAGAAGCTGGACAAGGGCTCCAAGGACGTCCAGACCGGTACGCGCAAGGTCGCCGACGGCACCCAGGCGCTCGCCGACAAGGTGAACGGCACCGCCGACAAGGTCCGCCCCTACCTGGCGAACAACGGCACGTCGATCCGCGACACCGCGAAGCTGGTCTCCGACTCGGCCACCGCCGCCCGCAACGACCTGGAGGACCTGGTCCGCCGCGCCCCGATGCTGCGCACCGCCGCCCACAAGGCGGACGACACGCTCGGCCGGCTGCACCGCGAGTCCTGCGAGAAGCCCGCCGCCACCCCCTCGGCCCCGCCGGTCGAGCTGCCGGAGGGCGTCACCCTCCCCGAGGGCGTCACCCTCCCCGACTCCAAGGAGGTGTGCGCGGCCCTGAAGGAGGCGTCGACCACCGCGGGCGACGTGGCCACCGTCGCGGACGACGTGCACACGCTGACCAAGGACAGCAAGGGCGACCTGAAGACGCTCGACACCCGGCTGAAGAAGCTGAAGAAGGAGGCCGACGAGCTGGCCGCCCGGGCCCCGCACCTGGACGAGGACGTCAAGGGCGCCATCCGGAAGATCAACGAGCTCAACAAGGGCGCGAAGAAGGTCGCCGACGGCGCCGAGCAGCTGCACACCGGCATCACCGGCGCCCGCGCGGGCTCGGTCAGCCTGGACAGCGGCGTCGGCAAGCTGAAGAAGGGCGCCGGCGACCTCGACGGCGGCCTGTTCAAGCTGGCCGACGGCTCCGGCTCGCTCGCCACCGGCCTCAAGGACGGCGTCGACATGATCCCGGACTACGACAAGGACGAGCGCGACCGGCGCACGGAGGTCATGGCCGACCCGGTCCAGCTGGCCGCCCAGTCGCTCCACAAGGCGCCGAACTACGGCACGGGCTTCGCCCCGTACTTCATCCCGCTCTCCCTCTGGGTCGGCGCGATGGTCGCCTACATGATCATCCAGCCGATGAACCGGCGGGCCCTCGCCGCGGGCGCCTCCGCCTGGCGGATCGCGCTGGCCGGCTGGCTGCCGGTGGCGGCGATCGGCGTCCTCCAGGTCGGCGCGCTCCTCTCCGTCCTGCACTGGGGGCTCGGCCTGGAGATGGCCAGGGCGGCCGGCACGGTCGGCTTCCTCGCCCTGGTGACCTGCTGCTTCGCCGCGATCATCCAGTGGCTGAACGCCCGCTTCGGCGCGGCCGGCCGGATCCTGGTCCTCGCGCTGCTCATGGTCCAGCTCACCTCGGCGGGCGGCACCTACCCGGTGCAGACCAGCCCGGGCTTCTTCAACGCCGTCCACCCCTTCCTGCCGATGACCCATGTGGTCGAGGCGCTGCGCCGGCTCATCACCGGCGGCGGTCTCGGTCCGGTCTGGGAGGCCGTCGCCGTCCTCACCGCCTTCACCCTGGGCGCGCTCGCCCTGACGGCGGTCACCGCACGGCGCAAGCAGGTGTGGACGCTGGACCGGCTCCACCCCGAACTGTCCTTGTGACCCGTACCGGCTCTGTGAGAATCGATTCCATGGACAGCAGCAGCACCCGCCGCCAGGCGACCCGCGCCAAGCTCTACGAGGCGGCCGTCACCCTCATCGCCGAGCAGGGCTTCTCGGCCACCACGGTCGACGAGATCGCCGAGCGTGCCGGGGTGGCCAAGGGCACGGTCTACTACAACTTCAAGAGCAAGACCGAGCTCTTCGAGGAGCTGCTGCGCCACGGCGTCTCCCTCCTCACCGCCTCGCTGCGGACGGCCGCGGAGGAGACGGCGGCCCAGGGCGGCACCCGGGTCGCCGCACTGGACGCGATGATCCGCGCCGGCCTCGTCTTCATCGACCGCTACCCGGCCTTCACCCAGCTGTACGTGGCCGAGCTGTGGCGCACCAACCGTGCGTGGAACTCCACGCTCCTGGTCGTCCGCCAGGAGGCCGTCGCCGTCGTGGAGGGCGTCCTGCGCGACGGCGTCGCGGCCGGCGAGCTGAGCGAGGAGATCGACGTCCAGCTGACCGCGGCGGCCCTGGTCGGCATGGTCCTGGTCGCGGCCCTCGACTGGAAGGCGTTCCAGAGCGAGCGCTCCCTCGACGACGTCCACGCGGCGCTGTCGCTGCTGCTGCACGGGCGGGTGGGCGGAAGCCGCTGACCCGGATCAGACCGATGGACGGCGGACAGGGGATCCACCGTCCAGCCCATACGAAAGCGCCGGTCCGCGCGAGGCTCGATCCCCCCGAGCCACGCCGGACCGGCGCTTCCTTCGTACACCCCCGTGCACGTCCCCCGTGCCGGCAGGCGCGCGGCCCCGTTCCGCCGCCCCGTGCCGGCGGTTCCGGAGCCGCGCCCCTTCCGTGGCTCCACTCTCTCCTCCCGGGGCCCTCTCCCCCATCCGCACAGCTACTCATCTCGGCGTCTAGGTACGGATACTCAGTCGCCCGGCGACGGGGCCGCCCTGGTGACGGACGGGCGGGCTCTCGTTACGATCGCGGGCGTGTCCGTACTCCCCCTGGTCTTCACCAGCGGCTGGGCGAGCGGGATCAACGCCTACGCGGTGGTCCTGCTCCTCGGCGTCTTCGGCGCGACCGGGCTCACCGACGAGGTGCCCGAGGCGCTCCAGCGCACCGATGTGCTGATCGCGGCCGGCGTCCTGTTCCTGTGCGAGGCGGTCGCGGACAAGATCCCGTACGTGGACAACGTGTGGGACGCCGTCCACACGGTGATCAGGCCGGTCGCGGGGGCCGTGGTGGCGGCCCTGCTGGCCGGTGAGAGCGGTTCGCTGCCGGAGCTGGCGGCCGGGGCGGTCGGCGGTTCGACGGCGCTGATGAGCCATCTGGTCAAGGCGGGGACGCGGATGGCGGTGAACACCTCGCCGGAGCCGTTCTCCAACATCGCGCTGAGCACGGCCGAGGACCTCGCCGTCGCCGGGGTCATCACCTTCGCGATGTTCCATCCGGTGGCGGCGGCGGTGATCGCCGCCGTGCTGCTGGCGCTCGGCGTGTGGCTGCTGTTCTTCCTGGCCACCCGGATCCGGCGCTTCCTGCGCCGCCGGGCGCAGCGCCGCGAGGAGCGCAGACTGGCGGCGGCCGGGGGCGGCCCACCTGCGGACCGCTCGGTCGGCGGAGGCCGATAGGGTCCCTGACATGGGACGGATTGTGGTGGTCGGCGCGGGTCTCGGCGCCATGGCGGCGGCGGCACGGCTGGCGGTCGCCGGACACACGGTGACGGTGTACGAGAAGACGCCGGCGTACGGCGGAGCGGTGGGCCGCTTCGAGCGGGACGGCTTCGCCTTCGACACGGGCCCCGGGCTGCTGCACCTGCCGGCCGTCTACCGCGATCTGTTCGTGAAGACGGGGAAGAAGCCGCTGGAGGAGTGCGTCGGGCTGAGCCAGGTGGATCCGGCCGCCCGGCACGTCTTCGCCGACGGCACGCGCGTGGACCTGCCGAACGCCTCGCGGGCCGGCACGGTCGCCGCCCTGGACGCGGCGCTCGGCGCGGGCGCGGGCGAGCGCTGGGGGGAGTTCCTGGTGCGGGCCCGCGAGGCGTGGGACCGGACCCGCCGTCCGCTCCTGGAGGAGCCGCAGCCGGCCGATCCGAAGGACCTGGCCCGCGAGCCGTACCCGGCGCTCAAGGCGGGGCTGCTGCGCCGTCCGACGCGGACGCTCGCCCAGGTCGGTGAGCGGGAGCTGCGGGATCCGCGGCTGATCGCGCTCCTGGGCTCGTACGCGGAGGCGTACGGCTTCCCGGCGGCGGGGGCCCCGGCGTCCGCCGTCGTCCTGCCGTACATGGAGCAGACCTTCGGCAGCTGGTACGTGGCCGGCGGCATCCGCGCGCTCGCGGACGCGGTGTACGAGCGCTGCCGTGAGCGGCGCGTGGAGTTCGTCTTCGGCGCGCCGGTCGACGAGGTGCTGACCGAGGACGAGCGGGCCGTCGGGGTGCGGCTGGAGTCGGGGGAGACCGTGCGGGCGGACCACGTGGTCGTGGGCGCGCCGGTGCCGGAGCTCTACCGCGAGCAGGTCCTGCCGTGGAGTCACAGCGACGAGTGGACGCATTTCCAGCGGCACGGCACCAGCCGCCTGACGGTCCTGCTGGCCCTCCGCGGGGGCCGTGAGGAGGGGGCCGTGCACCGCACCGTCGTGCACGGGGCCGGGGACCCGCGGCACACGCCGACGGTGACGGTCCTGCGGCCGGACGACCCGGCGCTGCGGCCCGACGCGGACCACGAGTCGGTGACGGTGTCCGCGATGACCGGGGTCACGCCGCGGGAGGACCCGCGGGAACTCGCCGCGCGGATGGTGGAGGCCGCCGCGCGGGCCGTG
The DNA here is from genome assembly GCF_042885515.1 of Streptomyces sp. NPDC058052. NCBI lineage: Bacteria > Bacillati > Actinomycetota > Actinomycetes > Kitasatosporales > Streptomycetaceae > Streptomyces > Streptomyces sp. NPDC058052. Next base: position 168,515 of record NZ_JBHVRX010000009.1, read on the forward strand.
CCGGGGCTGGCCGAGCGGCTGCTCTGGCAGGAGGTCCGTACCCCGGAGGACGTGCGGGCGGCGACCGGGACGGCCGAGATCCCGGGCCCTGCGCTGGCGGACGGCCGGGGGGCATGGCTCCCGGCGCCCAACCTCTCCCCCGTCCCCGGCCTCTTCTTCGCCGGCGGCTGGTCGCATCCCGGCGGCGGGCTCGCCCACGCGGGCATGTCGGGCGCGCTGGTGGCCGGGCTGATCGTGGAGGGCGCGGGGTTCCGCGGCTCGCGGTGACCGGACCGGACCGGCCGGCCGGCGCCCTGCCCGTCACCGGACGGCCGGACGGCGCCCGGACGGCCACCCGCCGGTCAGGCACCCGCCGCACGGCGCCGGGCCGACCGGATTCCGGCCGCCGGCCGGGAGCCGGCGGGACGGCGGGGTCTCAGTAGCGGTACTGGGACTGCTCGTCGGGGTGCTGCTCGTAGCCGTACTGTCCCGGGGCGTGCGCCTGGGGCGGCTGCTCGTCGGTGTCGCGCTGCTGCGGGACCCAGACGCCGCCGGGCGGGGTGTCGTAGCTGTACGAGGGGGCGTAGGAGTCGCCGTAGTACGAGGTGTACTGCTGGCCGTCGGTGCCGGGGCCGATGTACGGGTCGGAGTAGGCGGCGTACTGCTGCGGGGTCCCGGCGGCGCCGTAGTCGTAGGCGGGCTGCTGCTGCTCGTAGCCGGCGGCGTAGGTCTCGTACGCGGGCGCGGCCGGGTCGGCGGGGGCGTAGCCGCCGGTGCCGTACCCGGTGGTGTCGTAGCCGCCGGTGCCGTAGGAGCCGGCGTCGTAGCCGCCGTACCCGGGGGTCTGCGGGGTCTGGTCGTGCTGCCCGCCGCCGTAGACGCCGTACTGGCCGGTGTCCTCGGGCAGGGGCTGCGGCTCGTAGACGGACGCCTCACCGGCGCCGGCGTGCAGCTCCTCGGCCTCGGGGCCGGGGGCGTGGGCCGCGGCGGCGTCCTCGTAGGAGAGGCCGGAGACCTCCAGGGTGGGGCCGGCCCCGGCGGCCGGGCCCGCCTTGCGGCGGCGGCTGGCGCCGGGGTTGCCGCCGATCGCCCAGCCGGTGGAGAAGCCGCGGCGGAAGGAGAGGGTCACGAAGGTCTGGCCGACGGCGAAGGCGACCGCGCCGGCGATGATCACCGCCACCGAGGGCAGCAGCACGCCGGCGACCACGCCGAGGAAGCCGCAGAAGGCGAGGATCCGCCAGCGCAGCCGCGCCTTGTACTGGAGGAGCACCTCGCCCAGCAGCCAGAGCGCCACCAGCCCGAACGCGATGTAGAGGACCGTCCACCCCATGCCCCGCAGCCCCTCTCTACGGCCACCGCCGCGGGTCGGGGCGGGTACGACCGGTCAGGACTGCTGGTGCAGTCCGAGATTCTCGTAGATCTCGAGCGTCGCGGTGGAGCTGTTGAGCGTGATGAAGTGCAGTCCGGGGACACCCTCGTCCAGCAGACGCGCGCAGAACTCCGTCGCGAACTCGATACCGATGGAGCGTACAGCGGCGGGGTCGTCCTTGACCGCGAGGATCCGTTCTTTCACGTCCGCGGGGAAGGCGGCGTTGCTGAGCTGGGGCAGCCGGTCGAGCGTCCGGACGTTCACGACGGGCATGACCTCGGGGATGATCGGGGTCTCGCAGCCCGCCTTCTCGACGCTGTCGCGCAGCCGCAGGTAGTTCTCCGGGTCGAAGAACATCTGGGTGATCGCGTAGTCGGCGCCGGCCCGGCACTTGTCCACGAAGTGCCGGATGTCGGTGTCCCAGTCGGCGGAGCGGGGGTGCATCTCGGGGAAGGCGGCGACGCCGACGCAGAAGTCGCCGGACTCCTTGATGAGCCGGACCAGGTCGGCGGCGTAGGTGACGCCCTCCGGGTGCGGCACCCAATCGCCGAGCGGGTCGCCCGGCGGGTCGCCGCGCACGGCGAGCATGTTCCTGATGCCGGCATCGGCGTACTGGCCGAGGATGTTGCGCAGCTCGGCGACGGAGTGGTCGACGGCGGTGAGGTGGGCGACCGGCGTCAGCGTCGAGTCCGAGGCGATCTTCTGGGTGGCCTTGACGGTGCCGCCGCGGGTGGAGCCGCCGGCGCCGTAGGTCACGGAGACGAAGCTGGGGCCGACGGCCTCGACGCGGCGCATGGCGTTCCAGAGGACCTGCTCGCCCTTCTCGGTCCGGGGCGCGTAGAACTCGAAGGAGTACGACGTGCTGCCGGAGGCGAGGATCTCGCGGACCGTGCGTGCGCGGTCCGAGCGGACGGAAGCGGTTCCAAGGGCCATACGGGCAGGTTAGACGGGGTCCAGGTGGCGCGGAAACCGCGTCCGAGTCGTGGACACCTTTTCGGACACCGGTACGACGCTCGCCGGGCGGGGTGCCACCGGGCGGGGTGCCGCCCGGCGGGGTGCCGCCCGGCGGGGTGCCGCCCGGGGTCAGGCGCCGGCCCGCTCCCGGACGCGCTTGGCGAGGGAGGCGGCGGCCGCGGCCGGGTCGTCGGCCTCGGTGAGCGCGCGGACGACGACGATCCGGCGGGCGCCGGCGTCGAGCACCTGGTCGAGGTTGGTCTCGTCGATGCCGCCGATGGCGAACCAGGGGCGGTCCTGGGCGAGCCCGGCCGCGTACCGCACCAGGTCGAGGCCGGGGGCGTACCGCCCGGGCTTGGTGGGGGTGGGCCAGCAGGGGCCGGTGCAGAAGTAGTCGACGCCGGGCTCGTCGGCGGCCGCGGCCGCCTCGGACTCGGCGTGGCAGGAACGGCCGATCAGCACCTCTTCGCCGAGGACGGCGCGGGCGGCGGGCACGGGCAGGTCGCCCTGGCCGAGGTGGAGGACGTCGGAGCCGATGGCGTGGGCGACGTCGGCCCGGTCGTTCACCGCGAGGAGCTTGCCGTGGCGGCGGCAGGCGTCGGCGAGGACGGCGAGGTGCTCCAGCTCCTCGCCGGCCTCCATGCCCTTGTCGCGGAGCTGCACGATGTCGACGCCGGAGGAGAGCACGGCGTCGAGGAAGGCGGGCAGGTCGCCCTGGCGCTTCCGGGCGTCGGTGCACAGGTAGAGCCGGGCGTCGGCGAGCTGCTCACGAGGCGTGGGCATGGTGGTTCCCCCCGTCGGGTGGTGCCGGTGCCGCGGCGCGGGGCCGCGGCACCGGCGATGGTGGTCCGGTGCGTCAGACGGCGAGCGCCTGGGCGCGGCGCTTCACCTCCGTGCCGCGATTCTCGCCCAGGGCCTGCGCGGGGGTGCCGGGCAGGCTCGGGTCCGGGGTGAAGAGCCACTCCAGCATCTCCTCGTCGGAGAAGCCGTCGTCCCTGAGGAGCGTCAGGGTGCCGGCGAGGCCCTTGACGACCTTGTCGTCCTGGATGAAGGCGGCCGGCACCTGGAGCGCGTTGTTCTCTCCGCGGCGCACGGCGATCAGCTGGCCCTCCTTCACCAGCTGCCGCACGCGCGTCACCTCGACGTCGAGCATCTCCGCGATGTCGGGGAGGTAGAGCCAGGCGGGGACGAGAGCATCGATGTTTGCGTCAATCTCGGTCACGGGACAAGCCTGCCATCCGGGACCGACAGTCGGTAGTCGGGCCCGCCCGGGCCGCCTCCGTCCGGGGGGACGCGGGGCCCCCGTGCGCCCGTCCGGGGGCCCTTGCGCCGTCCGGGCGGCGCGGGGAGGGCAGCCGGCCGGAGTCCGCGCGCCCGGGGCCCGCCCGGAGGATCCCGCCCGGCGTCGCTTTCCGGACAGGCACTACCGGACGGCGGACTTCAGCGGGACGGTCGGGTCCGCGGCGCGCTCGGGGTCGACGGGGGTGCCGGCCTCGATGAGCTTGCGCCCCTGGGCGAGGTCGCGGGGTCGGCCGACGGCGAGCAGGGCGACCGGCACCCCGTCGCGCAGCCAGAGCACCGACCAGGAGGCGCCGGAGGAGTCGCCGCGGCGGACCAGGGTGTCGGCGCCGGAGTGGTGGCCGGCGTACTGGACGAAACGGCCGAACTGCTCGGACCAGAAGTACGGGACGGGGTCGTACGGCTCCGGCTCGGCGCCCTCGACGCCGGTGACGCAGGCGGCGACCGTGCGGGGGCCCTGGAGGGCGTTGTCCCAGTGGTGGACGAGGAGCCGCTCCCCGTAGCGGGCGGAGGGGAAGGAGGCGCAGTCGCCGACCGCGTACACGTCGGGCAGGGAGGTGCGGAGCCGGTCGTCGGCGGTGACGGCGCCGCTCGGGTCGAGGGCGATGCCGGAGCCGGCGAGCCAGTCGGTGGCGGGGCGGGCGCCGATGCCGACGACGACGGCGTCGGCGGGGAGCTCGCGGCCGTCGGCGAGGACGACGACGCCGGGCCGGACGGTGTCCACGCGCGCGTGGGTGAGGAGTTCGGCGCCGCTCTCGGCGTACCACCCGGCCATGGCGGTGGTGACCTCGGCGGGCAGGGCTCCGGCGAGCGGCAGGGGGGCGGCCTCGACGACGGTGACGGCGCAGCCGGCCTCGCGGGCGGCGGTGGCGAACTCGGCGCCGATCCAGCCGGCGCCGACCACGACGACGGAGCCGCCGCCGGCGAGGACGGGGCCGAGGCGGACGGCGTCGTCGAGGGTGCGCAGCAGGTGGACGCCGGGGACGCCCTCGGTGCCGGGGAGGGTGAGCGGGTGGGCGCCGGTGGCGAGGACGAGGGTGTCGTACGGGAAGCGCCCCTCCTCGGTGACGAGTTCGCGCTCGGCGGGCCGCAGTCCGGTGACGTCGAGGCCGAGGCGGAGGTCGACGCCGAGGGACTCGAAGTCGACGTCGAAGGCGGAGTGCTCGGCCTTGCCGAGGAGGACGGCCTTGGAGAGCGGGGGCCGGTCGTAGGGCTGGTGGGGTTCGGCGCCGATGAGGGTGACGGGGCCCTCGAAGCCCTGCTCGCGCAGGGCGACGGCGGTCTGGACGCCCGCCATCCCCGCACCGACGATCACGACGTGCCGCTGGGTCTGCTTCTGCTCGCTCACCCGTCCACCTTACGCATCTGACGGCACGTCAGAAAGAGAGGTCCCCTGCGGCGCTCCGGCGGCGGGGGCTAGGGTGGCGGGCACACACCACTCGCGGGAGCCCGGACGCACCGGGCTGAGAGGGAGGCTGGCCGGCCTCCGACCGTACGAACCTGATCCGGGTCATGCCGGCGAAGGGAGGGGCGGGAACGCCCATGCGTTCTTCCGAAGGAACCGACAGCGGTCGGCCCACCGACGTCCTCGTGGTCGGGGGCGGCGTCATCGGCCTCGTCACCGCCTGGCGGGCGGCCCTGCGCGGGCTGAGCGTCGCGGTCGTCGACCCCGGACCAGGGGACGGCGCCGCGCGGGTCGCGGCCGGCATGCTCGCCGCCGTCACCGAACTGCACTACGGCGAGGAGACCCTGCTCGGGCTCAACCTCGCCTCCGCCGCGCGCTACCCCGCCTTCGTCGCCGAACTGGAGGAGGCGGCCGGCCACGGCGTCGGCTACCGCGCCTGCGGCACCCTCGCCGTCGCGCTCGACGCCGACGACCGGGCCCACCTGCGCGAACTCCACGCCCTCCAGACGCGCTGCGGACTCGCCTCCGAATGGCTGACGGGCCGCGAGTGCCGCCGCCTCGAACCCATGCTCGCGCCCGGGGTGCGCGGCGGGCTGCGGGTGGACGGCGACCACCAGGTGGACCCGCGCCGGCTCGCCGCCGCGCTGCTCACCGCCTGCGAACGGGCCGGGGTGGTCTTCCACCGGGCCGTCGCCGAACGGCTCGTCGTGGTCCGCGACCGGGCGCGGGGAGTCGTCCTCGGCGACGGCACCGAGCTCGCCGCCGGCCAGACCGTCCTCGCCGCCGGCAGCCTCAGCGGCCGCCTCGCCGGCGTGCCCGCCGCGGTCCTGCCGCCGGTCCGCCCGGTGAAGGGCCAGGTCCTGCGGCTGCGGATCCCCGCCCCGTACGCCCCCTTCCTCTCCCGCACCGTGCGGGCCGTGGTCCGCGGCAGTCACGTCTACCTGGTGCCGCGCGAGAACGGCGAGCTGGTCGTCGGCGCCACCAGCGAGGAGCTGGGCTGGGACACCACGGTGACCGCCGGCGGGGTGTACGAGCTGCTGCGCGACGCCCACGAGCTGGTCCCCGGCCTCACCGAGCTGCCGCTCACCGAGACCCTCGCCGGGCTGCGCCCCGGCTCCCCCGACAACGCGCCCCTCCTCGGGCCGAGCGCCCTGCCGGGCCTCCACCTGGCCACCGGCCACTACCGCAACGGGATCCTCCTCACCCCCGTCACCGGCGATGTCATGGCGGAGGCGCTCGCCACCGGCGTCCTCCCCGACGAGGCGCGCCCCTTCTCCCCCCGCCGCTTCCCCACCGCTCTCTCCGTACGTCAGGAGCAGCCCGCATGAACGTGTCCGTGAACGGCGAGCCGCGCGCGCTCGCCGCCCCCGTCTCCCTGGCCTCCCTGGTCGCCGGTCTCACCACCGCCCCCTCCGGGGTCGCCGCCGCCGTCAACGAGACGGTGGTGCCGCGCGGCGAGTGGGCGACGACGCTCCTCGCCGACGGCGACCGGGTCGAGGTCCTGACCGCGGTGCAGGGGGGCTGAGCGCGATGTCCGACGACGTGTTCGTCCTCGGCGGTACGGAGTTCTCCTCCCGGCTCATCATGGGCACCGGCGGCGCCCCCAGCCTGGACGTCCTGGAGCGCTCCCTGGTGGCCAGCGGCACCGAGCTGACCACCGTCGCCATGCGCCGCCTCGACCCCACCGTGCAGGGCTCGGTCCTCTCCGTCCTGGACCGGCTCGGCATCCGCGTCCTGCCGAACACGGCGGGCTGCTACACGGCCGGCGAGGCCGTGCTGACCGCGCGGCTGGCCCGGGAGGCCCTGGGCACGGACTGGATCAAGCTGGAGGTGGTCGCCGACGAGCGGACCCTCCTCCCCGACGGGGTGGAGCTGCTCGACGCCGCCGAGACCCTGGTGGACGACGGCTTCACCGTCCTCCCCTACACCAACGACGACCCGGTCCTGGCCCGGAAGCTGGAGGACGTCGGCTGCGCGGCGATCATGCCGCTCGGCTCCCCCATCGGCTCCGGCCTCGGCATCCGCAACCCGCACAACTTCGAGCTGATCGCCGAACGGGCCGGGGTGCCGGTGATCCTCGACGCCGGCGCGGGCACCGCCTCGGACGCGGCGCTCGCGATGGAGCTGGGCTGCGCGGCGGTGATGCTCGCCTCGGCGGTCACCCGTGCGCAGGAGCCGGTCCTGATGGCCTCGGCGATGCGACACGCGGTCGAGGCGGGCCGGCTGGCCCACCGCGCGGGCCGCATCCCCCGGCGCCACTTCGCGGAGGCGTCCTCGCCCACCGGGGGCCGCGCCCGCCTGGACCCGGAACGCCCCGCGTTCTGACCCCGGCCGGGGGCGGGATACGTCACAAGCGTGCTGCGGTCGGGGCCCGCGGGGCGGGGGTGGCGCGGACCGGCTCGTAGACTCGACGCCGTGGACACGACCCTTCAGGACCCCCTCGTCGGGCGGCTGCTCGACGGCCGCTACCGCGTCGACGCGCGCATCGCCGTCGGCGGGATGGCCACGGTCTACCGGGCCGTCGACACCCGCCTCGACCGCGTCCTCGCGCTCAAGGTGATGCACCCCGCCCTGGCGGCCGACGCCGTCTTCGTCGAGCGGTTCATCCGCGAGGCGAAGTCCGTCGCCCGCCTCGCGCACCCGAACGTGGTCGCCGTCTTCGACCAGGGCGCCGAGGGCGCGTACGTCTACCTGGCCATGGAGTACGTCTCCGGCTGCACCCTGCGCGACGTGCTCCGCGAGCGCGGCGCCCTCCAGCCCCGCGCCGCCCTGGACATCCTGGAGCCGGTGCTCGCCGCGCTGGGCGCCGCGCACCGGGCCGGGTTCGTCCACCGGGACATGAAGCCGGAGAACGTGCTGATAGGGGACGACGGCCGGGTCAAGGTCGCCGACTTCGGGCTCGTCCGCTCGGTCGGCTCGGCGACCGCCACCACCGGCGCGGTCCTCGGCACCGTCTCGTACCTCGCCCCCGAGCAGATCGAGCACGGCACCGCCGACACCCGCGCCGACGTGTACGCCTGCGGCGTCGTCCTCTACGAGATGCTGACGGGCGCCAAGCCGCACTCCGGCGACACCCCCGCCCAGGTCCTCTACCAGCACCTGAACACCGACGTGCCCGCGCCGTCCGCCGCCGTCCCCGGGCTGCCGCTGGAGCTGGACGAGCTGGTCGCCGCGGCCACCGCCCGCAACCCCGAGGTCCGCCCGCACGACGCCGTGGCGCTCCTCGCCCTGGTCCGGGAGGCGCGGGCCGGGCTCACCGACGCCCAGCTGGACGCGCTGCCGCCGCGGGCCCGGACCGAGCAGCGCGACACCGGCGAGGACCGCACCGGCGTGATCGCCCGCCCGGTGCCCGGACCGGAGGCCGGCGACCCGCACGCGGTGCAGCACACCAGCCGCCTCGCGACCCCCGAGCCCCCGCCGCCGGCCCGCCGCCGGCTCACCCGCCCGCGGCCGCCGCGCGGCCCGCTCCTGATCGTCGCCGGCGTCCTGCTCGCCCTGGGCCTCGGCGCCGGCGTCTGGTACATCAACGCCGGCCAGTTCACCCGCGTCCCCGCCGTCCTCGGCCAGACCGAGCGGGTGGCGACCGAGCGGCTCGCCGACGCGGGACTGGAGCCGGGCACGACGGAGCGCGCCTTCAGCGACGTGTACGAGCGCGGCACCGTGATGGGCGTCGACCCGGCGCCCGGCGAGCGGGTCCGCAGCCACGCCACCGTCACCCTCACCCTCTCCCGGGGGCCGGAGATCGTGAAGGTGCCCAATCTGAAGAACAAGCCGCTCGACGAGGCCAGGCGGATCCTCACGGAGCAGGGCCTCGCCCCCGGCGTGGTCTCCACGGCCTTCAGCACGACCGTCGCCCAGGGCGCGGTGATCGGCTCCGACCCGGAGCCGGGCACCGAGCGGGCCCCGGACTCGGCCGTCGCCCTGGTGGTCAGCAAGGGCGCCCCGGTCGACGTCCCGGACGTGACCGGGGAGACCGTCGCCGACGCCACCGCCACCCTCCAGGAGGCCGGCCTCAAGGTCTCCGTCGCGCCGGAGCGGGTGCACTCCACCGAGGAGACCGGTTCCGTCGCCGCCCAGTCCCTCGCCGAGGGCAGCCGGGCCGCGAAGGGGGACGCGGTCACCCTCACCGTCTCCAAGGGACCGCGCCCGGTCGAGGTCCCGGACGTCGTCGGCATGACGACCGACGAGGCCCGGGAGGCGCTGGAGGCGGCCGGTTTCGAGGTGAAGGTGGAGAAGAAGTTCCCCTTCCTCGGCGACGAGGTGACGGCCCAGTCCGTCGACGGCGGCGCGACCGCCCCGGAGGGCTCCACCGTCGCCATCACGATCAAGGGAATCTGAGAAAGCCATGCGCAACCCCGTCGGCGGCCACGTCCCCGTGGCCGGCGGTCTCGCCACGACCGGTCTGGGCTACGCCCGCGAGCTGGGCGCCGAGACGGTCCAGGTCTTCGTCGCCAACCCGCGCGGCTGGGCCACCCCGACCGGCAACCCGGCCCAGGACGAGCGCTTCCGGGAGGAGTGCGCCGCGGCGTCGCTCTCGGCCTGGGTGCACGCCCCGTATCTGATCAACTTCGGCTCCCACACGGAGGCCACCGTCGAGAAGTCGGTGGAGTCGCTGCGTCACTCGCTGCGGCGCGGCCGGGAGATCGGCGCGAAGGGCGTGGTCGTCCACACCGGCTCGGCGACCGGCGGCCGTCCCCGCGAGGAGGCGCTGGCGCAGGTGCGGGAGCGGATGCTGCCGCTGCTCGACGAGCTGACCCACGAGGACGACCCGTACCTGCTCCTGGAGTCCACGGCCGGCCAGGGCTTCTCGCTCTGCTCCCGGGCGGAGGACTTCGGCCCGTACTTCGACGCGCTCGACCACCACCCCAGGCTGGGGATCTGCCTCGACACCTGCCACATCTTCGCGGCGGGCCACGACCTGGCGGAGCCGGGCGGGGCGGTACGGACGCTGGACGAGCTGGTCGCCACGGTCGGCGAGGGCCGGCTGCGGCTGATCCACGCCAACGACTCGAAGGACGTCGTCGGCGCGCACAAGGACCGGCACGCCAACATCGGCGCCGGCCACATCGGCGAGGAGGCGTTCCGGCAGCTCCTGCGCCACCCGGCCACCGACGGCGTGCCGCTGATCATCGAGACCCCGGGCGGCAGGGAAGGCCACGTCGCCGACATCGAGCTGCTCAAGAAGCTCCGGGGCTGATCACCTTCTGATCATTCCCGTTGAGGAATACCCCGAGGGGGTATACGGTTCCTGAGGAAGCAGGAACCGCTACCCGAGGTTGGGGGCACCCTCATGGAGCAGCACGAAGCACACGACCACCACACCGGACACGCCGGACACGCGGGCCACACCGGCGGACACACCGGCCACGGGGAGCACGGGAACCACCACGCGGGCCACGCGCATCACCCCGCCCCCGAGAGCCACGACGGACACCCGGCGAGCCACGCGGGCCACGCGGGCCACGGCGACGGCGGGGCGTCCTGGGGCACGGCGGCGAAGGCCACGCTCCACTGCCTCACCGGCTGCGCCATCGGCGAGGTGCTCGGCATGATCATCGGCACCGCCCTCGGCTGGGGCAACGCGCAGACCATGGCCCTCGCGATCGTCCTCGCGTTCTTCTTCGGCTACGCGCTCACGCTGCGCGGGGTCCTCGCGGCCGGCCTCGACTTCAGGTCCGCCTTCAAGGTGGCGCTCGCCGCCGACACCCTCTCGATCGCCGTCATGGAGATCGTCGACAACGGCGTGCTGCTGCTGGTCCCGGGCGCCATGGACGCCCACCTCGACGCGCCGCTCTTCTGGGGCGCGCTCGCCTTCGCCTTCCTCGTCGCCTTCCTGGTCACCACGCCGGTGAACAAGTGGCTGATCGGACGCGGCAAGGGCCACGCGGTGGTGCACCAGTACCACCACTGAGAACCGCGCGCGGACGGCCCGGGGCTACAGCTCCGGGCCGTCGCCCGGTTCCTCCTGGTACGAGTAGCGCTGCTCGCGCCACGGGTCGCCGAGGTTGTGGTAGCCGCGCTCCTCCCAGAAGCCCCGGCGGTCGGCCGTCATGTACTCCACGCCGCGGACCCACTTCGGGCCCTTCCAGGCGTAGAGGTGCGGCACGACGAGCCGCAGCGGGAAGCCGTGCTCGGCGGTGAGCAGCTCGCCGTCCTTGTGGGTGGCGAAGATCGTGCGCTCGTCGGCGAAGTCGGCGAGCCGGATGTTGGCGCTGTAGCCGTACTCGGCCCAGACCATCACGTGCGTGACGTGCGGGGCGGGCGGCGCGAGCTCCAGGACCGTGCGGGCGGCGACCCCGCCCCATTCGGCGCCGAGCATGCTGAACTTGGTGACGCAGTGCAGGTCGGCCACCACCGTGGAGAACGGCAGGGCCGAGAACTCCTCGTGGTTCCAGCAGCGCTTGTCGCCGTCGGCGGTCGCGCCGAAGACGCGGAACTCCCAGCGCTCCGGCTTGAACTTGGGCACGGGGCCGTAGTGGGTGACCGGCCAGCCGCGCTGGAGCCGCTGCCCCGGCGGAAGCTCGGGCGAAATGTCCGGCATCCCCGCTTCCCGGTGTACCCCGCTCTCCGGCTGACCCATGTCATCCATGGTGACAGACCGCGAGGGGTGGTCATGACCAGCCACCCACCCGGACGCGTCCATTCGGGCAAGTCCTACTAAGCATGCACTTACTGGACGCCCCCCATTCGGAGTGCGAGGATGCGGCCATCCTGCCCCGTTACGGGGTGGACACACCCCGTGATGGAAGGAGCCTGGAGCGATGCAGGGCGACCCCGAGGTCCTGGAGTTTCTGAACGAGCAGCTGACCGGCGAGCTGACGGCCATCAACCAGTACTGGCTGCACTACCGCATCCAGGACAACAAGGGCTGGACGAAGCTCGCGAAGTACACCCGCGAAGAGTCCATCGACGAGATGAAGCACGCGGACAAGCTGACCGAGCGCATCCTCATGCTCGACGGCCTGCCCAACTACCAGCGACTCTTCCACGTGCGCGTCGGCCAGACCCTCACCGAGATGTTCCAGGCGGACCGCCAGGTCGAGGTGGAGGCGATCGACCGCCTCAAGCGGGGCATCGAGGTCATGCGCGCCAAGGGTGACATCACCTCGGCCAACCTCTTCGAGGAGATCCTCGCCGACGAGGAGCACCACATCGACTACCTGGACACGCAGCTGGAGCTGATCGAGTCGCTGGGCGAGGCGCTCTACATCTCGACGCTCATCGAGCAGCCGAGCTAGGAGGGGGCTAGGCCGCCTCGGACAGGTCGGCGACCTCCGCCGAGAGGGCCGGCATGCCCTGGTCCAGGAGCTCGCGGCGCGGGCAGTTCCCCCGCCCGAGCAGCGCCTGGATGCGCCGCACGCACGAACCGCAGTCCGTGCCCGCCTTGCTGGCGGACGCGATCTGGCGGGGCGTGCACGCACCGGCCTCCGCGTGCTCCTTGACCTGCTTCTCCGTGACACCGAAGCATGAGCAGACGTACACGCGGTTCACCTCCCGCCGAGATCGATTAGGCTAACCTAACCTTACCCGGCGGCCGGGCGGCGTAAAAGCCTTCGCTACGACGATGGGGCGCGGATCACAAGGATCCGCGCCCCATCGTCGTAGGTATCTACTTACTGATCGCGGTACATCTCGGCCACGAGGAACGCGAGGTCGAGCGACTGGCTCCGGTTGAGGCGCGGGTCGCAGGCCGTCTCGTAGCGCTGGTGCAGGTCGTCGACGAAGATCTCGTCGCCGCCGCCCACGCACTCGGTGACGTCGTCCCCGGTGAGCTCGACGTGGATGCCGCCCGGGTGGGTGCCCAGCGCCTTGTGGACCTCGAAGAAGCCCTTGACCTCGTCGAGCACGTCGTCGAAGCGGCGGGTCTTGTGGCCCGAGGCCGCCTCGAAGGTGTTGCCGTGCATCGGGTCGGTCACCCAGGCGACGGTGGCGCCCGAGGCGGTGACCTTCTCGACCAGCTCCGGGAGCTTGTCCCGGACCTTGTCGGCACCCATGCGGACGATGAAGGTCAGCCGGCCCGGCTCGCGGTCCGGGTCGAGGCGCTCGATGTACGTCAGCGCCTCCTCCGGGGTGGTCGTCGGGCCCAGCTTGATGCCGATCGGGTTCGCGATCTGCGCGGCGAACTCGATGTGCGCGTGGTCCAGCTGGCGGGTGCGCTCACCGATCCAGACCATGTGGCCGGAGGTGTCGTACAGCTTGCCCGTGCGCGAGTCGGTACGGGTCAGGGCGCCCTCGTAGTCGAGCAGCAGCGCCTCGTGGGAGGCGTAGAACTCGACGGCCTTGAACTCGGCCGGGTCGGTGCCGCACGCCTTCATGAAGTTCAGCGCGTTGTCGATCTCGCGGGCGAGCGCCTCGTAGCGCTGACCCGACGGGGACGACTTCACGAAGTCCTGGTTCCAGGCGTGCACCTGGCGCAGGTCGGCGTAACCACCGGTGGTGAAGGCGCGGACCAGGTTGAGCGTCGAGGCGGAGGCGTTGTACATCCGCTTCAGGCGCTCGGGGTCCGGGACGCGGGCCTTCTCGTTGAAGTCGAACCCGTTGACGGAGTCGCCCCGGTAGGTGGGGAGGGTCACCCCGTCACGGGTCTCGGTGCCCTTGGAGCGGGGCTTCGAGTACTGCCCGGCGATGCGGCCCACCTTGACGACGGGCACCGAGGCCGCGTACGTCAGGACGGCGCTCATCTGGAGCAGGGTCTTCAGCTTGGCCCGGATGTGGTCGGCGGACACCGCGTCGAATGCCTCGGCGCAGTCGCCGCCCTGGAGCAGGAACGCCTCGCCACGGGCGACGGCTCCCATCCGGGCGCGCAGCTGGTCGCACTCGCCGGCGAAGACGAGCGGGGGATACGACTCGAGGTCCGCGATCACATCGCGCAGAGCCTCGGCATCGGGGTACTCGGGCTGCTGCGCCGCGGGCAGGTCTCGCCAGGTCGCCTTGGCGACGGCGTGGGATTCAGCGTTCACGGTCACGCGGACCACCCTACGGGGTTCTTCGTCCCGTCCTGTCCCCTGCCCAGTGGCTGAGACGCGCGTCCGTTATGTCTGGACGCGATCTTCACTCCATCGAGTGGTGTTACCCTCAGGCCCGTTTCAGCAAACGAGCAAAGTTGCTCGGCGCGGACACACACATACATAGCTGACGACACAGGGGTGGGCGTGACCCAGAGGCACCGCAGGGATCGCAAGAAGAAACGACTCTTGTACGGAGCGGCGGCCGCGGTCGTCGCCACGGCGACCATCGGCACCATCGCGGTCGCCTCGCCGGGCCTCCTCGGCACCACCGACGACGCGAAGCCCGCCGGCACGGCCACCCTCCAGGAGCAGTTCGCCGCGGCGGCGGAGGAGTTCGACGTACCGCAGAGCGTGCTGATGGCGGTCTCGTACCGCCAGACGCGGTGGGAGTCGCACGACGGGCAGCCGAGCGTCACCGGCGACTACAACGTCATGGGCCTGACGAAGGTCGACGCCGCCGACCTCGAGCAGGACACGGACGCGCAGGCGCTCGATCTCATGAACCGCTCCGGCGACCCGGCGATCGAGAAGAAGTTCGACAAGGAGAAGGCGCTGGCGACGCTCCGCAAGGAGACCGTCGACACCAGCGACCCGCGCCTGCACACCCTGGACAAGGCCGCCGAGCTGATCGACAGCTCCACCGACGCCGTCCAGAACGACACGGCCGCGTCCATCCGCGCCGGTGCCGCCCTCCTCGCCGACTACCAGAAGCAGGCCGGCGCCGAGCTGTCGGAGGAGCCCGGCGTCTGGTACCCGGCGGTCGCCCGCTTCAGCCAGTCCGAGGACCGCAAGGGCGCCGACCTGTTCGCCAAGCGGGTCTTCGAGTCGATCAGGACCGGCGAGAGCGCCCTCACGACCGACGGCGAGCAGGTCGTCCTGCCGGCCGACCCGGGCGTCGAGCCCGTCAAGCCGTCGAACGTCCCGCTGGCCGCCGCCTTCGCCGCGACGACCGCGACGGTCGAGTGCCCGGCCGGCCTGGCGTGCGCCTACGACTCCGCCGCGTACGTGAAGGACCTCGGCAACTTCAACGTCGCCGACCGGGGCTCCAACGGCTACGCGATCAACCAGATCGTGATCCACGACGTCGAGGGCACCCACGACGGCGCGGTCAGCGTCTTCAAGAACGCCAACAGCTGGGCGAGCGCGCACTACGTCGTGCGCAACGACGGTCGCGTGACCCAGATGGTCGAGACCAAGAACGAGGCGTTCCACGCGGGCAACAAGACCGTGAACATGCACTCGATCGGTATCGAGCAGGAGGGATACGCGATCAAGGGCGGCGGCGGCTGGTACAAGGAGCCGCAGTACGAGTCCACCGCCGCGCTGGTGAAGTTCCTCGCGGCGAAGTTCTCCGTGCCGCTGGACCGCGAGCACATCATCGGCCACGACGACGTGCCGAGCATCCTGGACTCGAAGATCCAGGACCACTGGGACCCGGGCCCGTTCTGGGACTGGAACCTCTTCATGGGCAAGATGGGCGCGCCCACCGGCGCCGGCAACGCGGGCGGCCTCCTCCAGGCCGGCCAGCTCGTCCGGATCGTGCCGCCGTTCACCTCGGCCAACCAGCCGACGCTCACGTACTACGACGAGGCCGCCGGGGCGAACAAGACGGCTCCCGCCCAGCCGACGAACTTCGTCTACCTCTACTCGGAGCCCGTGGCCGACCCGGCCAATGCTCTGAAGGACCCGTACTTCACCGCGCTCTGGTCGCAGGGCTCGAACTGGGCGAACAAGGTCACGGCGGGCAGCGTGCACGTCGTCGCCGAGTCCCGCGGCAACTGGACCGCCATCTGGTTCGGCGGCAAGAAGGCGTGGTTCTACAACCCGGGCGGCCAGTTCACCTCGCTCGTCGGCGTGAAGACGGCGATCACCGCCAAGGACGGCGCCACGTCGATCCCGGTCTACGGCCGTGCCTACCCCGAGGACTCCGCGTACACCGGCACCGGTGTCCCGGTCCAGACCAGCAACAACGCCTCGCTGACGAAGTACAGCCTCCCCGCGGGCCAGCAGTACGTGAAGGTCGGCCCCGCCGTCCCCGGTGACTACTTCTCCAGCACGTACAACGCCGTGGGCACCCGCGTCGTGGGCAAGACGAACCTGTTCGTGCCCATCCGGTTCAACCACCGCCTCGCCTGGGTGAAGGCCGCCGACATCAAGGAGGTCACCACCAAGGCCGCCGTCCCCACCACCAACCGCAACAACGTCATCGCCCGTGACGCCGCCGGCGTGCTCTGGCAGTACCAGGGCAGCGGGACCGGCTCCGCGCCGTTCCTGACCAAGTACCGGGTCGGGCCGGGGTGGCAGGTCTACAACACGATCACGCCCATGACGACCCTCCGTGCCGACGGCACCGGGGACGTCGTCGCCCGGGACAAGGACGGGGTGCTCTGGTACTACAAGGGCACCGGCAACCCCTCCGTCCCGTTCAAGACGCGGCTCAAGGTCGGCGGCGGCTGGAACGTCTACGACAAGATCCTCGGCGTCGGCGACATGAACGCCGACGGCCGCGCTGACCTGATCGCCCGGGACAAGACCGGCGTGCTCTGGCTCTACAAGAACACCGGCGCCTCCCCGAACCCCTTCGCGACCCGGGTCCGCGTCGGCGGCGGCTGGAACATCTACAACGAGCTGATCAGCACCGGCGACATGACCGGCGACGGCAAGCCCGACCTGATCGCCCGGGACACCACCGGCGTCCTGTGGATGTACAAGAACACCGGCGGTTCCCCGAACCCGTACGCCACCCGCGGCAAGGTCGGCGGCGGCTGGAGCGTCTACAACCTCATGGTCGGCCCCGGCGACCTGGACAAGGACGGCAAGCCGGACCTGATCGCCCGGGACAAGTCCGGTGTCCTGTGGTTCTACAAGAACACCAGCGGCTACCCGAACCCGTACGCCCCCATGCAGCGGATCGGCGGCGGGTGGGGGGTCTACAACCTGATCGTCTGATCGGGCCGGTCTCCTCGCACGGGGTCCGTTCCGCGCCGTCCACGGCGTGGAACGGACCCCGTTCCCGTGTCCCCCTGGGTTACAGTGCTCGCATGTACGCGCTGCCGACCCAGAACTGGTGGTGGACCGTCCCTCCGGCGGCCCACTGACTGCGCGTATCCGAAGACCACGCGAAGGCCGCCCGAGGGGCGGCCTTTCTCGTACCCGCGAGGCCGTTCCTCTCCGCACCCCACCGGAAGGAACCCGCACGCCATGACCTTCGAACTCGCCCGTCTCCTCGACGACTCCGCCCCGCCCTTCGCCCTGCTGCGCCGCCGCACCCCCGGCCGTGACCACGACACCGTCGAGGTGCTGATCGGGGCCGTCCACGAGGCGGAGCGGCTGGCCGACCTGCCGGTGGGCGAGCGGCCGGCGCTCGCGCTGGTGCCGTTCCGGCAGATCCGGGAGCGCGGCTTCGACGTGCGGGACGACGGCACCCCGCTCTCCGTGCTGGTCGCGGAGGAGACGTACGAGCTGCCGCTCGGCGAGGCGCTCGACGCCCTGCCCGCGCACCGCGTCGAGGTCGCCGGAGGCTCCTTCGACGTCTCCGACGAGGAGTACGCGGGGATCGTGCGGCGGGTGGTCGAGGAGGAGATCGGCGGCGGAGAGGGCGCCAACTTCGTCATCCGGCGGACGTACACCGGGGAGATCCCCGGCTTCGGGCGGGCCGACGCGCTGGCCCTCTTCCGGCGGCTGCTGGCGGGCGAGCGGGGCGCGTACTGGACCTTCGTGGTGCACACCGGGGACCGGGTCCTGGTCGGCGCCAGCCCCGAGGTGCACGTGCGGATGTCGGGCGGGACGGTCGTCATGAACCCGATCAGCGGCACGTACCGCTACCCGGACGGGGGCGCGCCGACCGCCGAGGGGCTGCTCGCCTTCCTCGCCGACCGCAAGGAGACCGAGGAGCTCTCCATGGTGGTGGACGAGGAGCTGAAGATGATGTGCACGGTCGGGGACATGGGCGGGGTGGTGATCGGTCCCCGGCTGAAGGAGATGGCCCACCTCGCGCACACCGAGTACGAGCTGCGCGGGCGGTCCTCGCTGGACGTGCGGGAGGTGCTGCGGGAGACGATGTTCGCGGCGACCGTGACGGGCTCGCCGGTGCAGAACGCCTGCCGGGTGATCGAGCGTCACGAGGCCGGCGGACGGGCGTACTACGCGGGGGCGCTGGCGCTGCTCGGCACGGACGAGAACGGGGCGCAGACGCTGGACTCCCCCATCCTCATCCGGACCGCCGACATCGCGGCCGACGGGCGGCTGCGGGTGCCGGTGGGGGCGACCCTGGTGCGGCACTCGGACCCGGCGGGCGAGGTCGCGGAGACGCACGCGAAGGCGGCGGCGGTGCTCGCGGCGCTCGGGGTGCGGGAGGGGCGCCCGGAGGCGCAGGACGCGCCGGCGGGGCCGCGGCTGGCGGACGATCCGCGGGTGCGGGCCGCGCTGGACGCCCGGCGGGCCGACCTGGCGCCGTTCTGGCTGCGGATGCAGGCCCGGTCGGCGGAGCTGACGGGTCACGCGCTGGTGATCGACGCGGAGGACACCTTCACCGCGATGCTCGCCCATCTGCTGCGGTCCTCGGGCCTGGAGGTGTCGGTGCTGCGGTTCGACGAGCCGGGGCTGCGGGAGCTGGCGCTCGCCCACGAGGGCCCGGTCGTGCTGGGGCCCGGCCCGGGCGACCCGGCGGACGCGGCCGACCCGAAGATGCGGTTCCTGCGCGGGCTCACCGCCGAGCTGCTGCGCGGCCACCGGCACGGCCTGCTCGGGGTGTGCCTGGGGCACGAGCTGATCGCGGCGGAGCTGGGCCTGGACATCGTGCGCAAGCGGACCCCGTTCCAGGGCGCGCAGGTCCGGATCGACCTCTTCGGGCAGGAGCGGACGGCCGGCTTCTACAACAGCTTCACGGCGCGCTGCGACGAGCGTGAGGCGACGGAGCTGGCGCTGCACCGGATCGAGGTGAGCCGGGACCCGGAGTCGGACGAGGTGCACGCGCTGCGCGGGCCGGGCTTCGCGTCGGTGCAGTTCCACCCGGAGTCGGTGCTGACGCTGGAGGGCGCGGCGGTGACGGCCTCGCTGCTCGCCGGAGTGCTGGTCTAGGAGGTGATCCGCGGGACCAGGACGTTCTCGCCGCGTTCGCCCCGCGTGTAGTCGAGGACGTTCTGGACCGTGGTGTCGATGATCTGGCCGACCGCGTCGGAGGTGTAGTACGCCTGGTGGCTCGTCACCACCACGTTCGGGAAGGTCACCAGGCGGGCCAGGGTGTCGTCCTCGACGCCCGCGAGGGACTTGTCGAGGAAGAAGAGGCCGGCCTCGGCCTCGTAGACGTCGAGGCCGACGCCGGCGAAGCGGCCGGCGCGCAGTTCGGTGACGAGGGCGTCGGTGTCGACGAGGCCGCCGCGGCTGGAGTTGACCAGGAGGGCGTCGTCCTTCATGGCCTTGAGGGCGGCGGCGTCGAGGATGTGGTGGGTGGCGGGCAGCAGCGGCACGTGGAGGCTGATGAGGTCGGCCTCGGCGAGGAGCCGGTCCTTCTCGACGTACTCCATGCCCAGGGCGAGGCAGGCGGGGTTCTCGGCGACGTCCCAGCCGAGGAGCCGCATGCCGAAGCCGTGGGCGATCCTGGCGAACGCCTCGCCGATCTTGCCGGTGCCGAGGACGCCGGCGGTGCGGCCGCGCATGTCGCGGCCCATCAGCCCGTCGAGGCGGAAGTCGAAGTCGCGGGTGCGGTGGGAGGCGCGGACGATCCGCCGGTTGACGGCCATGGCGAGGGTCCAGGCGAACTCGGCGACGGAGTACGGCGAGTAGTACGAGACGCGGGCGACGGTGAGGCCCAGGCGCTCGGCGACCTCCAGGTCGATGTTGTTGAAGCCCGTGGAGCGCTGGGCGATCATCTGGGTGCCGCCGGCCGCGAGGGTCTGCAGGACCCGGTGGTCGAGGATGGCGTTGACGCTGGTGGAGATGACCTCGTAGCCGGCCGCGATGGGCGCGGTGTCCTCCGTGAGGAAGACGTCGAGGCAGCGCACGTCATGGTGACCCGCGAACGCCTTCTCGATCATCGGCTTCTCGTCCGCCTGCACGCCGAATGCCAGGATCTCCACGACAGTCCTCTCACCAGAAGGCC
Organism: Streptomyces sp. NPDC058052; assembly: GCF_042885515.1. NCBI lineage: Bacteria > Bacillati > Actinomycetota > Actinomycetes > Kitasatosporales > Streptomycetaceae > Streptomyces > Streptomyces sp. NPDC058052. Next base: position 188,629 of record NZ_JBHVRX010000009.1, read on the forward strand.
GCATATGCGCCCGAATATACGGCTCCGTCCCTCACCGCGCCCGGCGTCCGGTCCGGTCAGCCCTCGTCGAGGCCCCGCTCGATCGCGTACCGGACCAGCTCGACCCGGTTGTGCAGCTGGAGCTTGCCCAGGGTGTTCTGGACGTGGTTCTGCACGGTCCGGTGCGAGATGACCAGCCGCTCGGCGATCTGCTTGTAGCTGAGGCCCTTGGCGACCAGCCGCAGGACCTCGGTCTCGCGGTCGGTGAGGCGCGGCGCCTCGGGCTCCCCGGCGCCCGCGGCGGGGAGGGGCTCGGAGGCGAGGCGGCGGTACTCGCCGAGGACCAGGCCGGCCAGGCCGGGGGTGAAGACGGGGTCGCCCGCCGCGGTGCGGCGGACGGCGTCGGTCAGCTCCTCGGTGCTGGCCGACTTCAGCAGGTAGCCGGTGGCGCCGGACTTCACGGCCTCCAGGACGTCGGCGTGCTCGCCGCTCGCCGAGAGGACCAGGACCCGCAGTCCGGGCAGCGTCCCGACCAGCTCCTTGCAGACCTGGACGCCCGGCTTGGCCGGCAGGTTCAGGTCCAGGACGAGGACGTCGGGGGCGGCGGCGGGGGCCCGGCGGACGGCCTGCTCGCCGTCGCCGGCGGTGGCGACCACGTCGAAGCCGGCCTCGGCCAGGTCGCGGGCGACGGCGTCCCGCCACATGGGGTGGTCGTCGACGACCATCACCTTGATCGGCCGCTGCGGCTCCGCGGAGTCCGCCACGTGCTGGGCCTCGTTCACTTCTCTCCTGCCTTCCCCCGTGCGTCCCGCGGCGGTCGCGGGACCTTCAGTTCGACTTCGGTGCCCTGGCCGGGGACCGAGATCAGCTCGGCCGTGCCGCCCAGGTCGCGCAGGCGCCCCCGGATGGAGAGCGCGACGCCCATCCGGCCCTCGCCCTCCGCCTCGGCGAGCCGTCCCTCCGGGATGCCGGGCCCGTCGTCCCGGACGGTGACGATGACCTCGTCGTCCCAGTCCTCGACCAGGATCCACGCGCACGCGTCCGCGCCCGCGTGCGTCCGCACGTTGTCCAGGGCGGCGCCGACGGCGGCGGCGAGTTCGCGCGCGGCTCCGGAGGGCAGCGGGACGGGCACGCCGGGGTCGGCGAGGGTGACCCGGGCCCCGGCCCGCGGGGCGAGGAGGGTGCGCAGGTCGACCGGGACGTCGCCCCGCGGGTCGTCGTCGACCTCGACGACCCGGACGACCGCGCCCTCGGACTCGTCCTCGGAGACGTGGCTGGTACGGGTGAGCCCGCCGGCGACCAGGGTCCGCAGGGCGACCTCCTGCTCGCCCGCCATCCGGCCCAGCTCCGCGGCCTCCCCGCCGAGCGCGGTGCCGCGCCGCTGCACCATGGCGAGGACCTGGAGGACGCTGTCGTGGATGTCGCGGGCGAGCCGCTCGCGCTCCCGGGTGGCGGCCTCGATCTCCAGGGCGCGGGCGAGGGTGCGCTCGGAGGCGCGGGCGACCTCGACGACGTAGCCGATGGCGATGGAGGCGACCCAGACCAGGACGACGTTGTGGACGGTGTCCCGGCTGGGGTGGGCCCGCTCGACGATGTTGGCGACGGCGACGAGGGAGGAGGCGAGGCCGGCCCAGCGCCAGCCGCCCTTGATGGCGTAGGCGAGGACGGAGCCGGCGGTCCATATCGTCGGCAGGGTGGGGCCGTCCACGGACTGGGCGTGGGCGTCCGCGAGCGGAGTGAGGAGGATGCCGGTGAGGGCGAGGGTGAGGTCGGCGACGAGGAAGCGCTTGGTGCAGCTGGCCGCGTTCGCCACCTTGGGGAGGGTGGCGAGGGTCCAGACGCAGAGCACCGCCAGGTAGGCGACGGCGACCCAGGGCCGCTCGTAGCGGTCCCGGCCCGTGACGAAGATCAGTACCGCGTAGACCATCGTCAGGACGCGGTATCCGGTCAGAGCCCGCCACAGCGGCTGCTCGACCGACATGCGCACGACACGCTCGCGCTTGGCCATCTCCCCCACCCCCACCGGCGCTCCCCCGCGGGAGAGGTCAGGCGCCGGACTCTTCCCGTGCGGCGATCTCCGCCTTCACGGCCTCCTTGGCGGCCTTCTCGGCCTCCGCGATCTGCCGCTTGGCGGCCGTCGCGTAGATGTCCACGTACTCCTGGCCGGAGAGCTTCATGATCTCGTACATGACCTCGTCGGTCACCGAGCGCAGGATGAAGCGGTCGCCGTCCATGCCGTGGTAGCGGGAGAAGTCCAGCGGCTTGCCGATCCGGATCCCGGGGCGCATCAGCTTCGGGACGACCTTGCCGGGCGGCTGGATCTTCTCGGTGTCGATCATGGCGACCGGGATGACCGGGGCGCCGGTGGCCAGCGCCACCCGGGCGAGCCCGCCGGGCTTGCCGCGGTAGAGGCGGCCGTCGGGCGAGCGGGTGCCCTCGGGGTAGATGCCGAAGAGGCCGCCGCCCTCGATGACCTCGATGCCGGCCCTGATGGCGGCCTCGCCGGCGCCGCGGGCGCCCGAGCGGTCCACCGGGAGCTGGCCGACGCCCTTGAAGAAGGCGGCGGTCAGCCGGCCCTTCACGCCGGGCGTGGTGAAGTACTCGGCCTTGGCGATGAAGGTGACCTTGCGGTCGAGGACCGCGGGCAGGAAGAAGGAGTCCGAGAAGGACAGGTGGTTGCTGGCCAGGATCGCGGGCCCGTCGGCGGGCACGTTCTCCAGGCCCTCCACCCAGGGCCGGAAGGCGAGCTTCAGGGACCCGCCGATGGAGAACTTCATTGCGCCGTAGATCAACTCGCCATGCCTTCCGTGTGCCGTCGCCACGACTTTATCCCGTACCGACGTGCCGCCCCCGCTGCGGCCCTGGTCGGTGTCGGTCCGGTCGCGTACCGTGAAGGTCCTTCCCCCATCGCCGTACGCCTCCGGCGCCCCTGACGCGCCGGAGCCGCAACCGAACAGGAGATCCCGGTGCCGGTCCTTCCCGGAGCCGAGCCGTACCGCCATGAGGGCGGAGAGGTCGGCGTCCTTCTCTGTCACGGATTCACCGGTTCCCCGCAGTCGATGCGCCCGTGGGCCGAGTACCTCGCGGACCGCGGCCTGACGGTGTCGGTGCCCCTGCTGCCCGGGCACGGCACGCGCTGGCAGGACATGCAGCTCACCACCTGGCGCGACTGGTACGCGGAGGTGGACCGGGCGCTGCGCGAGCTGACCGCCCGCTGTTCCGCCGTCTTCGTCTTCGGCCTGTCCATGGGCGGGGCGCTGACCCTGCGGCTCGCCGCGCAGCACGGCGACGCGGTCCGCGGCATCGTCCTCGTCAACCCGGGCAACAAGGTGCACGGCCTCGCCGCGCACGCGCTGCCGGTCGTGCGGCACCTCGTGCCGACGACGAAGGGCGTCGCCAACGACATCGCGAAGGAGGGCATGACCGAGGTCGGGTACGACCGGGTGCCGCTGCACGCGGCGCACTCGCTGCGGCAGTTCTTCCGGCTGGTCGACGGCGAGCTGCCGCAGGTCACCCAGCCGCTCCTGCTGCTGCACAGCCCGCAGGACCACGTGGTGCCGCCGGCCGACTCGGCCCGGGTGCTCGGTCGTGTCTCCTCCACGGACGTCCGGGAGGTGCTGCTGGAACAGAGCTACCACGTGGCGACGTTGGACCATGACGCGGAGAGGATCTTCGAGGAGAGTCTGGCGTTCGTCGAGCGTCTCGCCCCGGGACTCGTGGGCGGGAAGGGGAGCAGGAGCGGTGGCTGACCAGCAGGACGGCGGCGAGCGGGAGCCGCAGCCCATCGACGAGGAGGCGGCGTGGGCCGCGATCGTCGCGGGGTACGGCGAGGAGCCCGTGGACCCGCCGGGCACGCGGCCGTTCCGGCCGATCGAGAACCTGAGGCTTCCGGAGCCGGAGGAGCTGGAGGCCCGTGAGGCCCGCGCGGCCTCGGGCAGTGACGTGCCGAAGCCGGACAAGCCGAAGCCGGAGCCGAAGCGGGAGGCGCCGTCGCCGCTCGCGCCGGAGCCGGAGCCGGGCCCCGACTCGGGCGACCAGGGCGACGAGAAGCCGGCCCTCGGCAGCTCGATCGTCTTCGCGCCGGGGGTGCGGCCGGACAACGGCCCGCGCGACTACAGCCTGGCCGAGCCGGAGGAGGGGCCCGGCGGCTCGGACGAGGGGCACTTCGTGCCGCCGGAGCCGCCACCGCTGCCGGAGGCGGACACCACCACCAAGTTCGCCTGGCTCGCGGTGGTCGGCGGCCCGGTCCTGATGCTGGTCGCCGTCCTCCTCCAGTGGGACATGACCTGGTGGCTCACCACCCTGTGCATCGGCGGCTTCCTGGGCGGTTTCGTGACCCTGGTGGCCCGGATGAAGGGTGACGACGAGGACGACGACGGGTACGACGACCCGGGCCGCGGCGCGGTGGTGTGACGCCGGCGCGGCCGGGTCCCGGACCCTGGCCGCCGGCACCGGCACCGGCCGGTGAGCCGATCTCCGCGGGCCCCGGCGGGCCGGGGCCCGGGGCGGCCGTCAGGCCGTGGCCGGGAGCCTGACCGCCGCCAGCACCGGCAGGTGGTCGGTGGCGGCGGCCAGGTCCGCGGGGTCCGGGCCGGTGGGGACGCCGCAGCCGAGGAACTCGACGCCGTCCGTCGCCAGGACGGCGTCGATCCGCTGCCGGGGGGCGTGCTGCGGGTGGGTGTGCTCGGTGCCCCGGGGGCGGGCCTCCCAGCCGTCGCGGAGCGTCCGGGTGAGCCGGGTGAAGGCCGGGCCGCCGGGCCGTTCGTTGAGGTCGCCGGCGACGATCGTGTACGGGGTGTCCAGCGCGGCGACCCGGTCGAGGACCATCCCGGCCTGGGCGTACCGCTCGTCCTCGCGCAGGCTCAGGTGGCAGCTGACGAGACCCAGCCGTACGGCCCCGAAGCGGACGACGGCGGTGGCGAGGCCCCGCCGGTGCAGGCCGGGGGTGAGCGGCAGGAGCACGTCCTCGGTCCGCTCGACGGTGGCGCGCAGCGAGCAGAGCAGCAGCGGTCCCGCGGCGGTGGCCCCGCCGGAGAGGACGACCAGCTCGCTCTTGGCGGCGAGCCGGGCCGCGTGCTTGCGCCAGCGGAAGAAGCGCGGGGCCTCCTGCGCGAGGACGACGTCGGGGGCGCAGGCACGGATCACGCGGGCGAGGGCGTCCTCGTCGTCGCGCATCGAGCGGAGGTTGTAGCTGAGGATCCGGACCACGGCGGAACCGTCCGGCTCGGTACGGGAGGCGGGCAGCGCGCCGGTCGCGTCGAGGGCCATGGGCCCACGATAGGGCGGATGCCCGCCGCGCCCCAGAGGGCGCGACGGGCATCGACCGGTGGGGACGACTGCCCCCGGGGTGTCGTCGGGTCAGCCCTGGCGGGCCAGGTCCGCGGCGCCGACCAGGCCGGCCTTGTTGCCGAGCTGGGCGGCGAGGACCTGGGCGTGCGGGCGGTAGCTGCCGCCGATCAGCCAGCGCCGGAAGGACTTCCGGATCGGGTCGAGGACGAGCTCGCCCTCGTCCGAGACGCCGCCGCCGACGATGAAGGCGGAGGGGTCGAAGAGCGAGGCGAGGTCGGCCAGTCCGGCGCCGGCCCAGCGGGCCAGCTCGCGGAAGGAGTCGATGGCGACCGGGTCGCCCGCGCGGGCGGCCTCGCTGACGTGCTTGCCCTGGACGCCCTCGGGGGTGCCGTCGCCGAGCGCGAGGAGGACCTCGGCGTTCTCGGGGGTGGCGGCGGCACGCTGGCGGGCGTAGCGGACGAGGGCGCGGCCGGAGGCGTACTGCTCCCAGCAGCCCTGGCTGCCGCAGCCGCACAGCAGGCCGTCGGGGACGACCCGGATGTGGCCGAACTCGGCGGCGACGCCGAAGCGTCCGCGGCGCAGCTTGTTGCCGATGATGATGCCGCCGCCGAGGCCGGTGCCGAGGGTGATGCAGATGACGTCGTCGTGGCCCTGGCCGGCGCCGAAGCGGTACTCGCCCCAGGCGGCGGCGTTGGCGTCGTTCTCGACGACGACGGGCAGGCCGACGCGCTGCTCGACCTTGTCCTTGAGCGGCTCGTGACGCCAGTCGATGTTCGGCGCGAAGAGGACGGTGGCCCGTTTGTCGTCGACGTAGCCGGCGGCGCCGATGCCGACGGCCTCGATCGGGTGGCCCTTGCCGGCCTCGGAGACGGCCGCGCTGATGGCGTCCACGATGCCTTCGGGGGTGGGCGGGGTCGGCACCGTGTGGGTGTCGAGGATGTTGCCCTCCTCGTCGACCACGCCGGCCGCGATCTTCGTGCCGCCGATGTCGACGCCGATGGTGAGTCCCATGAATCCCTCAGTTTTCGGTCGAGCCCCGCTAGGGCCCACCGTACCCGAGGGGGAGGCGCCTTACGGATCAGTCCAGATCGATGGGACGGCCGGTGGTGGGGCCTTCGCCGCCCTCCCCGCGGTCGTCCGGCTGGTCCCCGCCGGGCTCGCGGGGGGTCTCGGCGGTGCGGCGGGGGTCGTCCTCGGAGAGGCCGGGGCCGCGGGTCCAGCGGGTCTCGTGGCCCTCGACGGCCGAGCGGTAGGCGGCGAGGAGTTCGCCGCCGGCGGCGGCGAGGTGGTCGAAGACCTGCGGGTTGCGCTCGATGACCGGCTCGACGGCGGCCTTCGCGTGGTGGACGAGTCCCCTGACGGTCTCGGCGGCCTGGGCGGCCGCCTCGGCGGCGTTCTGCCCGCCGAACAGCGGGGCCGCGGCGCCGAGTCCGCCGGTGAGCTTGTCGGCGACGGCCTCGAAGAGCCTGCGGAACTCCTCGGCCGGTGAGCCGGGCTCCTCGCCGTGCTCCGCGCGGCGGCGGGCCTTCTCCGCCTCCAGGTCCTCGGCGCACGCCTTGGCCCAGGCGTCCGGATCGCTGCTCATGGCGTACTCCTCCGTCGCTTCCCTTCCTTCGACGGTACACGCCCGGGAGGAGCGGTCAGGAGTCCTTGGGCCAGAGACCGGGGTCGGGGGCGAAGCGGATCGCGAGATCGCCGTCGACGAGTCCGGCGCCGGTGACGGTGCAGCGGCGCAGGGCGGGCGGGAGGGGCAGGGTGCGGCGGAATGATCCGGCGCCGAGGAGCAGTTCGTCACCCCTGCGGACGAGGGAGAGCTCCCGCTTGACGGCCCCGGGCAGCGGCAGGTGCCAGACGAGCACGCCGTCCTCGGCGCGGCGGTCCTCGACGGTCGGCGCGGGCGCGGGGACGGGCGGGAGGCCGGGCCGCACGGCGGCGAGCAGGGCGAGGTCCTCGGGGCCGCGGGGGGCGCGGCCGAGGTGCGGCAGCTCGTGCAGGATCTCGCCGGCGTCGGCGCGGAGGGCCTCCAGGTGCCGGTGCTGTTCGGCGGTGAGGGCGGCGAGCCAGGGGTCCTCGGACGCGGCGGGGAGCAGCCGGTTGGCGATCACGGCGTCGAGGGCGAGGCCCTGGAGGGCGAGGCCGAGGCGGGCGTCGCGGAGGGTGGCGGCGGCGTCCGGGCCCGGTTCGAGGACGAGCCGGACGGTGGTGCCGGGGGCTTCGACGACGGCCTGGACGGCGGCGAGCTCCCGCTCCCAGCGGGCGGTGGTCTCGTACAGCCACTGGGCGGGCATGGGGACGCCGGCGAGCTGGGCGAGCATCGGGCGGAGCGCGCGGGCGGCCTGCCGCTCGGGCGGCAGCAGCCGGCGCAGGTAGCGGCGGAGCTGCTCGGGGAGGGCGAGGACGGTGAGGGCCTCGCGGAGCGGCGGCAGGTCGACGACGGCGAGGTCGTGGTCGCCGGCGGCCGTCTCGCGCAGCGCCCGGAGGAGGGCGAACTGGCGGCTGCCGGGCAGTTCGGTGAGTTCGGCGTCCTCGAAGGGCGAGGCCCCGAGGAGGTCGAGGACGGTCCCGGAGCGGGCCTGGAGGGCGAGGAACTCGCGCCGGAAGTCGCCGGCGGGGTCGGGCCGCAGGACGGTGAGCGTCCCGGGGCCCGCGTCGCGGACGGCGTCGGTGACCGGTCCGGCGTGCGCCGGGTCCGTGTCGCCGGGGACGAGCAGCACGCGGCGGCCCGCGTGGGCCTCGGCGAGGGCGGTCGCCGTGGCGACCGTGGTGCGCCCGGCGCCGCCGGCTCCGGTGACGAGGATGATCCGCATGCGGGTGACGCTATCGCGGGTCCGCCGGAGGCCGGGTTCCGGTCTCCGGGCGCCCGGGGTTCAGGGCTGGGACTCGACGCGCTTCTTCAGGCCGGCGAGGGCGCGGTCGATGATGACCTTCTCGGCCTTGCGCTTGATCATGCCGAGCATGGGGATCTTGACGTCGACGGTGAGCTGGTAGGTGACCTGGGTGCGGTCGCCGCCGAGCGGGGTGAGGCGGTAGGAGCCGTCGAGGGAGCGGAGCATCTGGGACTTGACCAGGGTCCAGCTGACCTCGTGGGCACCGGTCCAGGTGTACGCGAGGGTGTGGTCGTCCTTGATGGCGCCGGCGTCGAGGACGAGCCGGACCTTCTCGGCGCGGCCGGCGGCGTCGGTCTCCAGGACCTCGGCCTGGGTGACCTCACCGGTCCAGTCGGGGTAGCGGGCGAAGTCGGCGATCACACCCATGACGTCGGCCGGCGCCGCCTCGATGGTGATGCTCGAGCTGGTGTGTTCGGCCATCGCGGTGGCTCCTCCACTGTGCGGTCCGGCGGAAGTCGAGGGCACGGACACGTGCCGGGGGAAGGCTATCGCGCCCCGGGCCCCGGCCCGGTGACGGCCCGGTCACCGAGACGGCGCGCACCGTCCTGGCCGGTGGCCACGGGTCCGGGGACGGGGCCACGGGTCCCGGGGCGGGGCCACGGGTCCGGTGCCGCCGCCCCGGGGTCACCACTCCAGGGCGAAGGGGCGGCCGGTGGCGGCGAAGTGCCCGACGTTGACGCATTCGGTGGCGCCGATCCGCATCCGGCGGGCCAGCGGCTGGTGGACGTGGCCGAAGAGGGCGTAGCGGGGGCGGGTGCGGCGGATGGCGTCGAGGAGGGCGCGGCTGCCGCGCTCGAAGCGGCGGGCGACGGTGTCGTAGGTCAGGTCGGGGACGTCGGGCGGGATGTGGGAGCAGAGGACGTCGACCTCGCCGAGGGCCTCGACCTTGGCGGCGTACTCCTCGTCCGAGATCTCGTACGGGGTGCGCATCGGGGTGCGCAGGCCGCCGCCGACGAAGCCGACGACGAGGCCGCCGATCTCGACGCGCTGCCCGTCGAGGACGGTGGTGCCGGGACCGGCGTACTCGGGCCAGAGGGTGGGGATGTCGACGTTGCCGTAGGTGGCGTACGTGGGGGTGGGGAAGGCGGCGAAGAGGTCGGCGTACTGGCGGCGGACGGCGGTCTCGATGGCGGTCTCGCGGTCGACGGCGAGTCCGGCCCAGAGGCTGCGGCCCAGGTCGCGGGCCTCGTCGAAGCGGCGGGCGGTGCGCAGTTCGACGATCCGGTCGGCGTTCGCCACTCCGAAGAGGTCGGGGAAGATGCCCCTGCTGTGGTCGGCGTAGTCGAGGAACAGGACCAGGTCGCCGAGGCATATGAGGGCGTCGGCGCCGTCCCCCGCCCGGGCGAGGGCGTCGGTGTTGCCGTGCACGTCGCTGACCACGTGGACTCGCATGTGCCCCACCTTAGGGCGTCGGACCTGCGGTTACTTGGGAGTCGGGAAAGCTGTGGATTACTGTGCGGAGAGGGCCGTCACGCTGGTGTGACGCACGGAACATCTGGCCGGGACCCCCTATCGGGAACCACGTACTGGTGGGTAACGTCCGGGCAGTCCACAGTCGTGCTCACCCCCACGAGCACCTGCCCGATCATGGACCGCACCGGTGCGTCCACACAGAGCCGTGGCACCGGAGCCCGATGAGGAGCAGCAGTCTTGCGCGAGTTCAGCCTTCCGGCCCTGTACGAGGTCCCTTCGGACGGCAACCTGACGGATCTCATCCGCCGCAACGCCTCCCAGCACCCAGACGTCGCCGTGATGGGCCGCAAGGTCGACGGCGTGTGGACGGACGTCACCGCCAAGGAGTTCCTCGCCGAGGTCCGCGGGACCGCCAAGGGCCTCGTCGCGGCCGGTGTCGGAGTGGGCGACCGCGTCGCCCTGCTCTCCCGCACTCGTTACGAGTGGGTGCTGCTCGACTTCGCGATCTGGAGCGCGGGCGCGGTGACCGTGCCGGTGTACGAGACCAGCTCGCCGGAGCAGATCCAGTGGATCCTCGGCGACTCGGGCGCCTCGCTGGCGATCGTGGAGTCCGCGGCGCACGAGGCGTCCGTGGAGTCCGTGCGCGGCGAGCTGCCGGCGCTCAAGGGCCTGGTCCGGATCGAGGACGACGCGATCGCGTCGCTGCAGGCGGCGGGCGCGGAGGTCTCGGACGAGACGCTGGACGCGCGGATGTCGGCGGCGAACGCGGACGACCCGGCGACCATCGTCTACACCTCGGGCACGACCGGCCGCCCCAAGGGCTGCGTGCTGACCCACCGGGCGTTCTTCGCCGAGTGCGGCAACGTGGTGGAGCGTCTGAAGCCGCTCTTCCGCACGGGCGAGTGCTCGGTGCTGCTCTTCCTGCCGGCCGCGCACGTCTTCGGGCGCCTGGTCGAGATCGGTGCCGTGATGGCGCCGATCAAGCTCGGCTGCGTGCCCGACATCAAGAACCTCACCGACGAGCTGGCCTCCTTCCGCCCGACGCTGATCCTCGGCGTGCCGCGGGTCTTCGAGAAGGTCTACAACTCGGCGCGGGCGAAGGCGCAGGCCGACGGCAAGGGCAAGATCTTCGACAAGGCCGCGCACACGGCCATCGCCTACAGCCGCGCCCTCGCGACCCCGCAGGGCCCGTCCTTCGGCCTGAAGCTGAAGCACAAGATCTTCGACAAGCTGGTCTACGCGAAGCTGCGGGCGGTGCTCGGCGGGCGCGGCGAGGCCGCGATCTCCGGCGGGGCGCCGCTGGGCGAGCGCCTCGGCCACTTCTTCCGCGGCATCGGCTTCACCGTCCTGGAGGGCTACGGCCTGACGGAGTCGTGCGCGGCGACCGCCTTCAACCCGTGGGACCGCCCGAAGATCGGCACGGTCGGCCAGCCGCTGCCGGGCTCGGTGGTGCGGATCGCGGACGACGGCGAGGTGCTGCTCCACGGCGAGCACATCTTCACGGGGTACTGGAACAACGAGGCGGCGACGGCCGAGGCGCTGGCGGACGGCTGGTTCCACACCGGCGACATCGGCACCCTCGACGAGGACGGCTACCTCGCGATCACCGGCCGGAAGAAGGAGATCCTGGTGACGGCGGGCGGCAAGAACGTCGCCCCGGCGGTCATCGAGGACCGGATCCGCGCCCACGCCCTGGTGGCGGAGTGCATGGTGGTCGGCGACGGCCGCCCGTTCGTCGGCGCGCTGGTCACCCTCGACGAGGAGTTCCTGGGCCGCTGGGCGAGCGAGCACGGCAAGCCGGCCGGCACCACCGCCGCCGCGCTCCGCGAGGACCCGGAGCTGCTGGCGGAGGTCCAGCGGGCGATCGACGACGGCAACGCGGCGGTCTCCAAGGCGGAGTCGGTCCGCAAGTTCCGCGTGCTGGCCTCCCAGTTCACCGAGGAGGCGGGCCACATCACCCCGTCGCTGAAGCTGAAGCGGAACGTGGTGGCGAAGGACTTCGCCGACGAGATCGAGGCGATCTACAGCAAGTGAGACCACGAGGGAGGGGCCCGGCGCACGCGCCGGGCCCCTCCCTCGTGCGTGCGGGGCTCAGAGCAGCTCTCTGAGCCGCTCCGCGAGCAGGTCCCAGCGCCACTTCTCCTCGACCCAGGCGCGGCCGCGCTCGCCCATGCGGGCGCGGAGGGCGGGGTCGAGCAGGAGCGTCGTGACGCGGTCGGCGGTGTCCTCGGCGGACTCGCCCCGGACGACCCAGCCGGTCTCGCCGTCGAGGACGGCGTCGGGGGCGCCGCCGGAGTCGCCGGCGACGACCGGGAGGCCGGTCGCGGACGCCTCCAGGTAGACGATGCCGAGCCCCTCGACGTCCAGGCCGCCCCGGCGGGTGCGGCAGGGCATGGCGAAGACGTCGCCGGCGCCGTAGTGGGCGGGCAGCTCCGACCAGGGGACGGCGCCGGTGAAGCGCACGGAGGCGGCGACGCCGGTCTCGGCGGCGAGCCGGCGCAGGTCCTTCTCGTACGGGCCGCCGCCGACGATCAGCAGGACCGCGTCCGGCACCTGCCGGAGGATCCGGGGCAGGGCGCGGATCAGGGTGTCCTGGCCCTTGCGCGGGACGAGCCGGGAGACGCAGACCACGACCGGGCGGTCGGTGAGGCCGAGGCGGTCCCGGACCTCGTCGCCGCCGGAGCCGGGGTGGAAGGTCTTCTCGTCGACGCCGGGCGGGAGCTGCACCATGCGGTCCGCGGCGGCGGGGGTGAGGGCGGAGGCGATCCGGGAGCGGGTGTACTCGCCGAGGTAGGTGATCGTGTCCGTGCCCTCGCCGATCCGGCGCAGCAGCTGCCGGGCGGCGGGCAGCTGGGCCCAGCCGGCCTCGTGCCCGTGGGTGGTGGCGACCAGCCGCTTCGCACCGGCCCGGCGCAGCGCGGGGGCCATCAGTCCGAGGGGTGCGGCGGCGCCGAACCAGACCGATTCACAGCCGTGCTCGCGCAGCAGCGCGGTGGCCCTGGCGGTCGCACGTGGTGTGGGCAACAGCATGGTGGTGCGGTCCCGGACAACCGTGAAAGGCTGTTCCGCGTCGAACAGAGCGGTGGCCTCCGCCCCTTCGCGGCCTCGCTTCCACGTGGAGGCGTAGACCACGAGCCGGTCGGGGTCCAGTCGCAACGCCATGTTGTGCAGGAACGCCTGGATTCCGCCGGGACGCGGCGGGAAGTCGTTCGTTACGATCAGGGTCTTGTGCATCGTGACCGACAGTACGTGATGGCACGCGATCGCACCCTACGCCCGGCACCACACCCCTCCGCGCGAGCGGACCGACAGGACAGGAACAGGACAGGTATGACGGGCGCAGTGGGGATCGGCTCGCGCACGGCTACGCGGCTGCGGGAGTTGCGTCTTCCGCTGGGCCTCTGGGCACTGACCAGGATCATCCTCCTGGTGTGCGTCTTCAAGATCGTGGTGGTTCCGGGCCCGGACGTCACCAGTGACGTCGAGCAGATCTACCAGAGCTGGTACGAGGTCCTGAAGACCGGCACGTACCCGCAGGACGACGTCACCTGGCAGTACCCGCCGGCCGCCGCCCTGGCGATCCTCTCCCCCGCGCTGCTGCCGTTCCTCGGCTACTCGGCCGCGTTCTTCGTGCTGGCCTTCCTCTGCGACGCCCTGGTCTTCGGGCTCCTGGTGCGCACGGGCGGCCGGCCGGGCCGGTCGATGCGGGGCGCGTGGCTCTGGCTGGCGGCGGTGCCGCTGATGGGGCCGACCGCGTACGCCCGCTACGACATCATGGTCACCGCCGTCGCCGTGGCGGGTCTCCTCGCCGCGATCCGCAGCCCGCGGATACTGGGCGCGCTCGCCGGTTTCGGCGCGGTGCTGAAGGTGTGGCCGGCGCTGATCCTCGCGGGCACCCCGAAGGGCCGGGCGACCTGGCGCTCCTGGCCGGTGGCGGCCGGGACGGCGGCGGGCGTGCTGGCGCTGTGCGCCCTCTGGATGCCGGGCTCGCTGGCCTTCCTCTCCTTCCAGAGCGAGCGGGGCACCGAGGTCGAGTCGCTGGGCGCGATGGTCTTCCACGTGGCCCGGCACTTCGGCTGGGACGGCGAGGCGCGGATGAACTACGGCTCGATCGAGTTCCTCGGCCCGTACGTCTCCTGGGTGTCGAAGGGCGCGATGGCGCTGACCGTGGCCGCCTTCGCCTGGCTGCTGCTGTGGCGGTTCAAGGCGCGCCGCTTCACCTCCTCGACGGTGGCGGACGCGGCCTTCGTCGCGGTGCTGCTCTTCACCGCGACGAGCCGGGTGATCTCCCCCCAGTACATGATCTGGCTGGTCGGTCTCGCCGCGGTCTGCCTGGTGTACCGGTCGAGCCGGATGCGGACTCCGGCGTATCTGATCCTGTGGGCGACGGCGGTCACGCAGTTCGAGTTCCCGGTCTGGTTCTCGCACGTGACCCAGAGCGACTGGCTGGGCATCGGCGTGCTGTTCCTGCGCAACGGCCTGCTGATCGCGGCGACCCTGATGGCCTGCCGGATCCTGTGGAAGCACACGGTCACCGAGGCCGGCACGGTCATCCCGGTCCCGGAGGGTCAGCCGGAGCCCGAGAGGGTGCTGACCCGCTCCGCCTGAGCGGCGCGGGCGGTACGGCGGTGCAGCACCGCCAGCGCGCCGCCCTGCGCGGCCATGGCGAGCGTCATGGCCAGGCAGACGCCGGGGAGCCCGAGCCCTGACAGGGCGAGGGCGAGCGGCAGCTGGAGCAGGACGCCGGCGACGGTGATCCTGGCCAGGTACGGGCTCGCCCCCGCCCCTTCGAAGACCCCGGCGGCGGCGATGTACGCGCCCAGGAGGGGCAGGTAGCCGGCGAGGCAGCGCAGGAGGAGCGCGCCCGCCTCGGCGACGTCGGGCCCGGCCCCGAAGAGCCGCATCACGCCGTCCGCGCCGGCCCACAGCACCGCGGCGAAGCCCGCCCCGAGCGCCGCCCCGAGCAGGGTCGCGGCCCGGGCGACCGGTCCCCGGTCGCCGGCCCCGGCGCCGAGCAGGTGGGCGGTGTGGATGGCGGCGGCCTGGCGCACCGCGTAGAAGGCCATGGTGGCGACGTACATGGCCTTGGTGGCGATGCCGTAGGCGGCGGTCTCGGTGACGCCGAGCCGGGCGACGACGACGGCGAGGGCGAGCGCCCCGGCCATCCGGACGGTGAAGTCGGCGGCCATCGGCAGTCCCGTGGCGGCGGTGCGGCGCACGGCCGCGCCGGTGCTCCCGGCGGGCGGGGTGGCCCGGGCGGCCCTGAGCAGCGGGTGGCGGCGGAGCGCGGCCAGTCCGGCGGCGAGGGCGGCGCTGCGGCCGAGGACGGTGGCGAGGGCGGCGCCGGGCACCCCGTACGCGTGGATGAGGAACGGGTCGAGGACCAGGATCAGGCCGTTGGCGAGGAGGGCGAGCCGCATGGGGGTGCGGGTGTCGCCGGCGCCCTTGAGGATCCCGTCGACGACGTTCCCCGCGAAGAAGACGGCGGTGCCGGGGAGCGAGACGGCGAGGTAGGCGGCGGTGAGGCGGTACGCGTCCCCGCCGGTCCCGGTCCCGCCGAGGAGCAGGGCGGCGAGGGGTTCGCGCAGCAGGAAGCCGCCGAGGGCGACGGGCGGCACGAGCAGGGCGCAGAGGACGGTCCCGCCCCGGACGGCGGTGCGGACGGCGCCGGGGTCGCCGGCGCCGCGGGCCCGGGCGACGAGCACGGTGGTGCCGGAGCCGGCCATGAGGACCACGCCGAGGAGCAGGTTCTCGACGTTGCCGGCGAGGGCGACGGCGGCGACCGCGTCCCCGCCGAGCCGGGCGACCCAGACCATGTTGATGATCCCGGCGGTGACCCCGGCGAGCAGTTCCAGGTAGACCGGCCCGCCGAGCCGGACGAGCGTACGGCGATGACTCCGCTGCGACTCCACAGCTCCCCCTCTTTTCGATGTACCTCGATTCGAGGCACCTCGAAAAGAGGTAGCATGCGGTGACGATCCCGGACAAGCGCGAGGAGGGGGCGACCGGTGCTGGAGCTGTCGATCCTGGGTTTCCTGTACGGGCGGCCGCTGCACGGCTACGAGCTGAAGGAGCGCATCCGCGCGCTGAGCGGCCACGTCCGCCCGGTCAGCGACGGCGCCCTCTACCCGGCCATCAACCGCCTGGTGGACAAGGGCCTGGTGGAGAGCCGCACCGAGCCCGGCACCAGCGCCGCCCCGCGCCGCACCCTCTCGCTCACCCCCGCGGGCCGCGCCGCGCTGCTCGCCCGGCTCCGTGCCCCCAAGGACGTCGAGATCACCGACGGGCAGCGCTTCTTCACCGTGCTGACCTTCCTCGGCCTGCTGCCCGACCCGGCCGGACAGGCCGCCGTCCTCCGCCGCCGCCAGACCTTCCTGCTCACCCCGGCCAGCTTCTTCTACGAGGACGGCGCCCCGGCCACCGTCGAGGAGGAACCCGACCTCTTCCGCCGCGGCATGCTCCGCGTCGCCCGCGCGACCGGCACCGAGGAGAAGGCGTGGCTGGCCGAGGCCCTCGCCGAACTCGACGCCCGCGCGGACAGGACCCAGGACCCTGGAGCCCGGCGGGATCCGGAAGCGACGGCCTAGGCGAGCTTCTCCCGCAGGTACGCCCGCCAGTCCTCCGTGAACGCCTCCGGCGTCGTGTCCAGCACCTTCCGCAGGGCGCTCTCCACCGCGCCGTCCCGGCCCGGATGGGCGCCCACCTCCCGGTAGAAGGCGGTCAGCCGGTCCTCGCCCCAGCGGTCGGCGATCATCGCGCAGGCCAGCCAGCCGGTCTCGTAGGCCCGGGCCAGGGCCTCGGAGTCGCCGGCGAAGGCGAAGTCCTCGTCCTCGGGGAGCGCCGCGGGCACGTCCCCGGCCTGCACGGCCCGCCGCAGCTCGGGGGCGGCCTCGGCGGGGGTCCGGTCGCCGCCCCGGTAGGCGGCCCAGTCGGCGAAGCCCTCGGAGAGCCAGACCGGGGTGGACGCCGAGGTGTCGGCACGGGTGGCCACGTGCACGGTCTCGTGGGTGAGGATCAGCCCCCGGCCGAAGTC
Organism: Streptomyces sp. NPDC058052; assembly: GCF_042885515.1. Lineage (NCBI taxonomy): Bacteria > Bacillati > Actinomycetota > Actinomycetes > Kitasatosporales > Streptomycetaceae > Streptomyces > Streptomyces sp. NPDC058052. The sequence goes on from NZ_JBHVRX010000009.1 coordinate 205,231, forward strand.
GCCGAGCACCCCGTACGCCTCGGGGTTGACGATCACCCGGTCCGCCGGGGAGGCGGCCCGGCGCTCGGTCTCCCCGGTGGTGACGGCCGCTATCCCCCGGTACTGGGAGCCGTCCACCGCGAGCAGCCCGCCCATGTCGTCGAGGGAGGCGGGGACGAGGACCAGCACCCGGCGGGCCCACCCGGGTCCCCACACCGCGTCGACGGCGGGCACCGCCCGGTCGGCGAGGCGGGCGATCTCGGCCAGCCGGTCCCGGTCCTGGCCGACGCCGAGGACGAGCGAGCGGGCCCCGCGCGCCGCGGCGACCTCGCCCTGCTCCCAGAGCCGCTCCGGGGCGCCCTCGGCGGGCCGCTCACCGGTGACGTACCAGCGTCCGTCCCGCTCGGCCAGCTCCATGACCCGGTCGGTGTCGAGGGGGCCCCGGTCGTACCCCGCGATCCGGTGGCCGCGCGCGACGCGGGCGGTGAGCCGCCCCTCGCCGGTCCGGTCGACGCCGGTGACGCGGTAGCTCCAGCCGGCCAGCGGGACCTCGGCGAGCCGGCGGAACTCGGTCCGCGCGGCGGACCGGTGGGCGGGGTCGGCGGCGGCGAGCCAGGCGGTCTCGTCGCGGTCGAGGAGGGCCTCGGCGTGCCGGTCGAGGAGGGCCTGGACCTCACGGAGGGCCGGATCGGCGGGGCGGGCGGCGGTGCCGCAGCCGACGAGGGCGGCGAGGGCGAGGAGCAGGACGAGCAGCGCTCCCCCCGGCCGTCGCGCGCCGCACCCCTGCCCTGCCCCTGTCACACCTCAGATCGTACGGAAGAGTGACGGCTTCATGCCTCCCGGAGCCGTGGGGCGGCGGGCTCAGAGCCGGGTCACCGTCACGTGGGACATCATGTTCACCGGGTCGTAGCGGACCCGGGCGCCCGGGTAGGGGGCGTGGATGACCTGCCCGTTCCCGGCGTAGATGCCGACGTGGCTGGCGTCGCCGCGGTACGTGACGAGGTCGCCGGGCCGCGCCTGCGAGAGCGGCACCTGCCGGCCGGCGTGCCGCTGGGCGGCCGAGGTGCGCGGCAGGCTGATCCCGGCCTGCCGGTACGACCAGACCATCAGCCCCGAGCAGTCGAACGCCGAGGGTCCGGTCGCGCCCCAGACGTACGGCCTGCCGACGACGCTGCGGGCCGCGAGCACCGCGGCGGCGCCCCGCGGGTCCCCCGGGCCGAGGTCGGCGGGCGGCGGCAGCTCCTGGCCGGGCCCCTCGGCGCGGCCGCCGGAGCGGGAGGACCGCTCGTAGTCGGCGCGCTCGGCTGCGGTGAGGGAGGCGAGCAGCCGGCGGGCCTCGGCGAGCTTCCGCTCCACCGACCGCTTGTGGCGGGCCACCTGGGCGCGGCTGCGCTCCAGTTCGCCGAGGGCGGTGCGGGCCTCGGCGCGCTCCTGGTCGAGCCGGCGGCGCTCCCGCTGGAGCTCGGTGAGGGCGGCGCTCTGCCGGGCGGTGACCCGGTCGAGGGCGGAGGCCCGGTCGAGGTAGCTGTCCGGGTCGGAGGAGAGCAGCAGCACGAGGGCGGGGTCGAGGCCGCCGGAGCGGTACTGGGCGCCGGCGAGCGCGCCGAGCGCTCCCCTCATCCGGTTGATGCGCTCCTGGCCGCGGGCGAGGCTGTCCTGGGCCTGGCCGACCTTGCGCCGCAGGGCGTCGGCCTTCTCGTCGGCCTGGTTGTAGCCCTCGGCGGCCCGTTCGGCCTCCTCGTAGAGCCGGTCGACCTTGGCGCGGGTGGCCTCGGTGCCGGCACCCGGGTCGGCGGTCGCGGGGACGGCGCCGAAGGAGGCCGCCGCGGTGGCCGCCGCGGCTGCGGTCAGGACGGTGACCCGGGCGGGTCGGCGGTGGGAGGCCACGGGTCGCGCTCTCCGTTCGGCTCGTGCGGACTGGCGCGGCAGACAGTAGCCGTTCACCGGGTCGCGTCCAACGAAGGCGCCGGGCACACAAAATGACGCCCCGCCGGAGATCACAAGGTCACCGGCGGGGCGTCAGGTCAGCGAGGTGTGCGGCGAACCACCCGTTCGGGCGGCACGGCCGGGCGGGTCAGCCGTTGATGCGGACACCGAACTGGAACGTGCCCATGTAGTTCATCGACTCGTAGCGGACCGAGGCGCCCGGCTTGGGGGCGTGCAGGATCGTGTTGTTGCCCGCGTACAGGCCGACGTGCGACAGGCTGTTGAAGAAGACCAGGTCGCCCGGCCGGAGCTGGCTGCGGCCGATCTTGGTGCCGTCGTTCTGCTGGGTGTAGGTGACCCGGGAGAGCCGGGCGCCGGCCTTGCCGTAGGCCCACTGCGTGAGGCCGGAGCAGTCGTAGGCGTACGGGCCCTCGGCGCCGGACTGGTACGGCTTGCCGATCTGGGTGGCGGCGTTGGCGAGGGCGGCGGCGCCCAGGCCGCTGGCCGGGACCTCGTTGCCCAGGTCGACGCGGTCGGTGGCGGCGCGGCTGGCGCGCTCCGCCTGCTCCTGCTCCTGCTGCTGGATGCGGGCGCGCTCGGCGGCGGTGAGGGTGGAGAGCAGTTCGCGCGCGTCGGCGAGCTTGCCCTGGACCTTGCGCTTCTTCTCGCCGAGCGTCTTGCGGACCTCTTCGAGGTCGGCGAGCTTGGCGGTGGCCTCGGCGCGCTGCTGGGCGAGGGTGCGCTGCTTGTCCTGGATGGTGGCGAGGACGTCGGCCTGCTGGTCCGTCACCCGGCCGATGGCGGACGCCTTGTCCAGGTAGTCGTCCGGGTCGGAGGAGAGGAAGAGCTGGAGGGCCGGGTCGATGCCGCCGGAGCGGTACTGGGCGCTCGCGACCGAACCGATCTGGTCCCGGAGGGTGTTCAGCTCCTGCTGACCACGCGCCACCCGGTCCTGGATCTGGCCGATCTCCTTCTGCAGCTTGCCGCGGCGCTCCTCGGCCAGGCTGTGCTGCTCCGTGGCCTCCTCGGCCTCGTGGTAGAGCTTGTCGACCTTCGACTTGACTTCGTCGATCTTCGGCTTGGGGGCCGCCTGGGCTCCGGTCTGGGCGGAGAACGCGACGGCGGCGGCCGCGGTCGCGGTGAGCACGGTCACACGGGTGCGGCTCGGCTGCTTGGGTCGACGGTGGGACGCCACGAAGGCGATCTCCTTCTTCCTCGAGCCGCCCGGCCGGTCAGGGGCAGGCGGTTCCTCCACGGACCGCCCGGATGGGTGATCAACCGCGCGAAGGTTCGAGGCCCGACCCTAGTGACCAAGTTGTGATCAGTTCAAATCCCGACGGCAAAAATCTCGCCCACGCACCACTTTATTTACAAGCATCACACGGCCCGTGACGGGTACTTGACGGTGCGCCGTCCAGAAATCGGGCATAGAGCCCAAGAGTTGCGAGCCGGGCGAGTCGTTACGAGAGCCGCGAAAGGCGCTTGAGGAGCAGAGCCGACGCCACCGGCCGCGCACCGGCCTTCGCGACGCCGTCCGCGACCTCGCGGTCGGTGGAGACCACGACGACCGGACGGCCCGGCGGCTCCGCCCGCACCAGCTGCCGGATCAACTCGTCGGCCGTCACACCGGGCTTGGAGAAGAGCACCCGCACCCCGCGCGGCGGCGCCAGGAGCACCGGGGCGGCCAGCTCCGCCCCGTCGAAGACGCAGGTGACCTCGGCCCCCGAGCGGGCCGCCAGCGCGGAGAGGCCGCCGAGCAGCCGCAGCCGCTGCTTCTCCAGCGGCATCGTCGGGTAGCCGGTCTTGGTGACGTTGTAGCCGTCGACGACGAGATGGGCCTGCGGCAGCTCCAACAGCTGGTCCAGCAGGGCCGGATCGGTCTCCGACAGGGCGCGGGCCGCGATGTCCTTCGGGGACATCCGCCCCGGCTCCACGGCGTCCACGGTGTCCGCGGGGTGCATCGAGGCCGGGGGGAGCGCGAGTTCGCGGCGCAGTCCCTGGGCGGCGTCGAGGACGGTGTCGAGCAGCAGCCGCAGCCGCATGTCCTCCACCGAGCGCCCCTCGCGGGCGGCCCGGCGACTCGCCTCCAGGGCGGCCTCGACCTCGCCGAGCCGGGCCTTCAGCCGGCGCGACTCGCTCTCCGCGGCGGACACCTGGGCCGCCGACTCGGAGCGGGCGGTCTCCATCTCGGCCTGGGCGCGGCGCAGCGCCGCCTCGCCGCGCTTCACGTCGCTCTGGGCACTGCGCAGCTTGCGGTGAAGCGATTCGGCTTCCCTGCGGGCGGCCTCCAGATCGTGCCGGAGCTGCTCGGTCTCGCCCTTGGTCCGCTCGCGGGCGGCCGACAGCTCGTCGCGGAGCCGCTCCACCTCGCGCCGGCCCGCCTCGTCGGCGCGCTCGGCGTCGGCCCGCTGGACCTCCTCGCCCGCGGCGGCCACCAGCTTGGCCCAGCCCGGCGGGCGGAGCACGTACGCCGCCGCGGCCACGTCGACGGGGTCGGCGGCGGCGGGCGGGGTGCCGGTCTCGACGGACGCGGCCAGTTCCGGCTGGGCCTGCCTGAACCGTTCGCCGATCCGCTGCCGGAAGAGCGGGTCGCCCTCCAGGGCGGCGGCCATCGCGTTGCCGGCGAACTTGGCGCGCCGGCTGGCGGTGAAGCGGGCGTACTGGCGCAGGGGGGCGGGCAGCTCGGCGACGGTCAGGCCGCCGAAGGCGTCGGCGACCAGCGCGATCACCCGCCGCCGTACCCCGTCCGGCAGGGGATGGTCGAGCGTCTCGGCAGCGTCACCTGCCGCGCCGGCCGGTTCGTCACCGTGCGCGGGCTGCTCCACGATCCGTCACCCCTACTGTCGTCGGCGCCGTCCGTCAGGACTCGACGCCCGGCTTGTCCACGAGTTCGATCTGGTCCACCGCGTTGCACCAGCGGCAGCGGACCGACTCGATGGTCTCACTGAGCACCTCGCGCTCCTCGACCTTGGGCTCCCCGGCCAGGTCCAGATGGACGTACTCGACGACCTTGGACGAGCGCGTCACGTCGAAGCGGGTCAGGTTTCCGCAGAGGGTGCAGCGCCAGCGGGTCTCGGCGGTCGGCAGGGGAACCGTCGTCATGGTTGCCGTCCTTCTTCCTGTCGTGGTGGTACCAGGTACGGGAGCCGCGGTGCGCCGTCGGACTGCGGTGCTCGATCCCGTAACCCTACGGCCTCACCACGGGCCCCCCGGCCCGGCGAGGCACTCTGTCCACTTCGTCCCTTCTGGGCCATGATCTGTCCATGATCGACTGGCGAGGCACGGCCCTGGGCGCCTACGAGGGCGTCCGCACCGGACCCGCGGTGACCTACGGACTGATCGCCGCCTGCTGTCTCCTCTTCATTGTCAGCCCGGTCTCCGGACTCAACCCGACGTACGGGACCGGGGACGAGGTGCTCGCGGCGCAGAGCGCGTACTTCCGGCGGTGGGGGGTGGTGCCGGCCGAGCTGATGCGGGGGGATCCGGGCGCTCTGCTCACCCCCTTCACCGCCCTCTTCGTGCACGGCGGATGGCTCCACCTGCTCGGCAACATGCTCTTCCTCTGGGTCTTCGGGGCGATGGCCGAGGAGCGGATGGGGCACGCCGGGTTCGCCCTCTTCTACCTGGGCACCGGCTACGTGGCCCTGGCCGGATACGCCGCGGCGCACGCCGGCAGCGAGCAGACGCTGGTCGGGGCCTCGGGGGCGATCTCCGCGGTGCTCGGGGCCTTCCTCTTCCTCTTCCCCCGCTCCCGGGTGACCAGCCTCTTCCCCTTCCTCTTCTTCCTGCCGCTGCGGTTCCCCGCCTGGGCGGTGCTCGTCTTCTGGTTCACGCTCCAGTGGCTGGCGGCGCGGGCCGCGGGCGCGGGCCCGGGCGTCGCCTATCTGGCCCACGTCGTGGGCTTCTCCGTCGGCTTCCTCTACGCCTGGGTGCGGTTCCGGGGTGGGGATAGAGTGAAAACCCCAGCAGCGGCGACCGAGGGAGACAGCCAGCCGTGATCACCGCGATCGTCCTCATCAAGACCAGCGTGGACCGCATCCCCGAGATCGCCGAGTCGATCGCCGCGCTCGACAGCGTCAGCGAGGTCTTCTCGGTGACCGGCACGTACGACCTCATCGCGATGGTCCGGGTGCCGCGCCACGACGACCTGGCCGAGGTCATCCCCGGCCGGATCAGCAAGATCCCGGGGGTGGAGGGCACCGACACGCACGTCGCCTTCCGCACCTACTCGCAGCACGACCTGGAGGCGGCCTTCGCCATCGGTCTGGAGTCCTGAGCCCGGACCCCGTGCCGCCGTGACGCCCGGATGAAGGAATCCTCATCCGGGCTTCATCCTGGAGCGCTCCTCGGCGCCCCACCCTGGCGCCATGTCCTTCACCCACCGCATGGCCGGCCTCGTCGCCGTCGTCGCCGTCCCGCTCGGCATCGCCGCGACCAGCTACGCGCTGACCGACGAGCCGGAGGCGCCGCGGGTCCCGCCCGCCGTGCGCCTCTCCACCCCGCCGACCCCCACCGCGAGCGCGCCGACCGCCCCCACGGCCCCGCCGGCCCCGTCGGCGTCATCGGCGTCATCGGCGTCATCGGCGTCGACGGCGCCGCCGGCCACCTCGACGCCGCCGCCCTCCGACTCCGTCGTGCCCGGCCCCTCCGCCACGGGCGACGACGACGATGACGACCACGAGTGAAGCGCACCGAACACCGTCTCTCCGCCCGCGTCCGCATCCTGCTCTGGCTGCTGCTCGTCATGGCGGTCGCGCTGGCCGCGGTCGCCGTGGTGACCCGCACCCTGCTGCTGCGGGACGCCGACCACCGCATCAACCAGCTGCTCACCCAGGAGACCGGGGAGTTCGCCCACTTCGTGGCCCAGGGCGTCGACCCGGAAACCGGCGGCCGCTTCACCGACCCCGAGGCGCTGCTGCGGGTCTTCCTCCAGCGCCAGTACTCCGACCCGGACGAGGAGCTGCTCGGCCTGGTCGGCACCGGCGGGCCCGGCCCCCGGGTGGTCCGGCAGTCCCGGGACATACCGAGCGCCCTGCCGCTCCACCGCGACCGGCCCGCGCTGGACGCCATCGCCGCCGCCCCGGCGCCCTCGGGCCGGATCGACCGGAAGCAGGGCGAGGTGCGGTGGGCGAAGGTGCCGATCGAGACCGGCGGACCGCCGTCGGCGTTCGTCGTCGCCTTCCACTCCGACCGGCAGCAGACCATCGCCGACGAGGCGTTCCGCATCCTGCTCGCCATCTCCGGGGTGGCGCTGCTGCTGACCACCGGCATCGGCTGGGTGGTCGCCGGCCGCATCCTCGCCCCCGTCCGGGTGGTGCGGACGACCGCCGCCGAACTGACCGAGCGGGACCTCACCCAGCGGATCCCGGTGCAGGGCAAGGACGACATCGCCGCGCTCGCCGAGACCTTCAACGCGATGCTCGACCGGCTGGAGCGGGCCTTCGCCGGCCAGCGGCAGTTCGTGGACGACGCCGGGCACGAACTGCGCACCCCGATCACCATCGTCCGCGGCCATCTGGAGCTGATGGGCGACGACCCGGCCGAACGGGCCGAGACCGTCCGGCTCGTCACCGACGAGCTGGACCGGATGAGCCGGATCGTCGAGGACCTGCTGCTCCTCGCCAAGGCCGAACGGCCCGACTTCGTACGGACCGAGCCCGTGCAGCTCGGCGAGCTGACCGCCGACGTCTTCGTGAAGGCCCGGGCGCTGGGCGACCGCGACTGGGTGCTCGACGGGGTGGCCGACCGGGAGGCGTCGCTCGACGCCCAGCGGATCACCCAGGCGATGGTGCAGCTGGCGCAGAACGCGGTCCAGCACACCGTGCCGGGCGCGCGGATCGCGATCGGCTCGCGGGCCGCCGCCGGCCGCGTCGAGCTGTACGTGGCGGACCGGGGGCCCGGCGTCCAGGAACAGGACGCGGCGGTGATCTTCGAGCGCTTCCGCCGGGGCACCGCCCGGCGCGGGGCCCGCACCAGCGGCGCCGGGCTCGGGCTCGCCATCGTCCGGGCGATCGCCGAGGGGCACCGGGGCGGCTCGGTCGAGCTGCGCCCGACCGAGGGCGGCGGAGCCACATTCGTTCTTGTCTTCGAGGAGTGAATCCTCGGTGCACTCAGAGGAGAGACCATGAACCGCGTCCTGATCGCCGAGGACGAGGAGCGCATCGCCTCCTTCGTCGAGAAGGGCCTCCGCGCCAACGGCTTCACCACCTCCGTGGCCGCCGACGGCGACACCGCGCTCGCCTGGGCGCTCACCGGCGGCTTCGACCTGATGGTCCTGGACATCGGCCTGCCCGGCCGGGACGGCTTCACCGTCCTGCGGGAGCTGCGCGAGGCCCGGGTGACCCTGCCCGTGCTCGTCCTGACGGCACGTGACTCGGTCCGGGACACGGTGGCCGGCCTGGAGGGCGGCGCCGACGACTGGATGACCAAGCCGTTCCGCTTCGAGGAGCTGCTGGCCCGGATCCGGCTGCGGCTGCGCACCGCCGCCCGCGCCCCCGAGGTGACCGTGCTCCGCAGCGGCGACCTCGGCCTGGACCTGCGCACGCGGCGGGCCCGCTCCGGGGAGCGGACGGTGGACCTGACCGCCCGTGAGTTCGTCCTCCTGGAGCTGTTCCTGCGCCATCCCGGGCAGGTGCTCTCCCGGGAGCAGATCCTCTCCCACGTCTGGGGGTACGACTTCGACCCGGGCTCCAACATCGTGGACGTCTACGTCCGCGCGCTGCGGAAGAAGCTGGGCGCGGAGCGGCTCGAAACGGTGCGGGGCATGGGGTACCGGATGCCCTGACCCGGGCACCGCCGTCGCATGAACCTTCCTTCATGGAGGGCTCATCGACGGCTCACCTGCCGCCCGGAGGGTGGTTCCCGTGAACCTCTCCCTCCGGCAGACGGTGTGGCTCTGCCTCGCGCTCAGCGCCTGCGCGGTGCTCGCCGTCCCCGGCACCGCCCCCGGCCTGGGCGGCGAGGCGCGGCTGACCCTGGCCGTCTTCGCCCTCGCGACCTGCGCCTGGATCGCCGCCCCGGTCGACGACACCTACGTCGCGCTGGGCGCCGGACTCGCCCTCACCGTCACCGGGGTGATCAGCGCCGACGCCCTCTTCGCCACCCTCGGCGACGCCACCGTCTGGCTGCTGATCTGCGCCTTCGTCCTCGCCGCGGCGGTGACCCGGACCGGGCTCGCCGGGCGGGCGGCCGCGTACCTCGTCACCGGGGCCCGGTCCGTACGCGAGCTGGTCCACCTCACCACCACCGCGCTCGTCGTCACCGCCTTCGCCGTCCCGGCCACCTCCGGGCGGGCCGCGCTGGCCCTGCCGGTCTTCCTCGCCCTCGCGCGGGCCCTCGCCGACCGCCGCCGGCTGGTGGTGATGCTGGCGCTGCTCTTCCCCACCGTCATCCTGCTGTCGGCCGTCGCCACCCTGATCGGCGCGGGCGCCCACCTCATCACCGTCGGGGTGCTCCTGGAACAGACCGGCGAGTCCATCGGCTTCGCCCGCTGGCTGGTCCTCGGCCTGCCGCTCGCCGTGGTCTCCTCCCACCTGGCGGCCGAGGCGGTCCTGCTCACCACCACCCGCCGGAAGGACCGGCGGGGACCCGTGCGGATCACCCTCGGCGAGCTCCAGGAGCACTCCCCCACCCCGGTGTCGGGCCCGCTCTCCCCGCCCGAGCAGCGCTGCCTGCTGCTGCTCTCCACCGTCGTGGTGCTGTGGTGCGCCGAGCCGCTGCACGGCGTCTCGCCCGCCGTGGTCGCGCTGATCGGCGCGGTGGTGGCCTCCACCCCCGCGCTCGGCACCGTCCGGATGAAGGACGGGCTGCGGTCGGTGCCCTGGCCGATGCTGCTCTTCATGGCGGCGACCACCGCCATGGGCGTGGCCCTGGTCGACTCCGGCGCGGCCGGATGGCTGGTCGGCGGGATGCCCGGCGGGGTGCCCCCGTGGGCCTTCCTCACCGTCGTCGTCGCCGTGAGCACCGCCGCCCACCTGGTGCTCCAGTCCCGCTCGGCCCGCTCCTCGGTCCTGGTGCCGCTGGTGGTGGCCGCGGCGGCCGGCGCCGGGGTCGACCCGGTGGCCGCCGCGCTCGCCTCCACGGCCGCCGCCGGCTTCTGCCAGACGCTGCCCGCCTCCGCGAAGCCGGTCGCCCTCTTCGCCGAACCACCGGACGGCGTCCCCACCTTCACCCCGCGCGACCTGCTGCGGCTCTCCGCCGTGCTCGCCCCGCTCAGCGCCGCCCTGGTGCTGTTCTTCGCCCTCGTCGTCTGGCCGCCGCTCGGCGTGCCCGTCCTCCTGGAGTCCCAGCCGTGAGCCTTCACATCGCCGTCGCCCCCAGCGGGTTCAAGGAGTCCCTGTCCGCGCCCGAGGCCGCCGAGGCGATCGCCGAGGGGCTGCGCCGGGTCCGCCCGGACGCCGTCGTCGATCTGATCCCGCTGGTCGACGGCGGGGAGGGCACGGCACAGGCGCTGGCCGCCGCGACCGGCGGCAGGCTGCTGCCCCGGATCGCGACCGGCCCCCTCGGTCTCCCGGTCCGGAGCCACTTCGCGCTCCTCGCCCCCTCCTCCGCGGTGGTCGAGATGGCGGCCGTCGCGGGCCTCTCCCTGGTGCCGGCCGGCCGGCGCGACCCGGGTTCCACCACCACGTACGGGGTGGGCGAACTCGTCCGGGCCGCGCTGGACGCCGGAGCCCGCCGCGTCCTCGTCGGCTGCGGCGACTCCGGCACCTCGGACGGCGGGGCGGGTGCGCTCCAGGCCCTCGGCGCCCGGCTCCTGGACGCCGAGGGAGTCGAACTCCCCCTGGGGGGTGCCGCGCTGACGCGGCTGGAGCGGATCGACCCCAGCGGGCTCGACCCCCGGCTCGCCGCCACCGAGCTCCTGGTGGCCTGCAATCCGTACAACGTGCTCCGCGGCGAGCGGGGCGTGGCCCGGGTCTTCGGCCCGCAGAAGGGGGCGGGCCCGGAGCGCGTCGAGGAGCTGGCGGCGGCCCTGGACCGCTGGGCCGCCCTGCTCGTACGGGACCTGGGCGCGCCCGCCGGGATCGGTACGGCTCCGGGGTCAGGGGCCTCCGGCGGGCTCGGCGCGGGCCTGGCCGCGCTCGGGGCCCGGCTGCTCCCCCGCTTCGAGGTGCTGCTCGACCACGTCGGCCTGGACGCCCGGCTGGCCCGCGCCGATCTGGTGATCACGGCGGAGGGCGCCCTGGACGGGCAGACCGTGCGGGGAAAGATCCCGGCGGAGGTGGCGCGCCGGGCGAAGACCCACGGGGTGCCGGTCCTGGCCCTGGCCGGGACGCTCGGGCAGGGCGTCCACGAGGTGCGTGCGGTGGGGGTGGACGCCTACGGCTCGATCCTGCCCGCGCCGGTGGCGCTGCCCGAAGCCCTGGACCGGGGTGCCGAGTTCCTGGCGGACGCGGCCGAGCGGGCCCTGCGGATGGTCCTGGTGGGGACCCGTCTGGCGGTGGCCTGACCGGCCGGCGTCAGCCGCGGTCGGGGACGCAGCGGCCGTCCTCGGTGCGGTACTTCCACTGGGCGCCGTCGCGGACGAGCTCCTTCACGGCGCCGACGAACCGCTCGACGTGCTCGTCCGGGGTGCCGGCGCCGAAGCTGACGCGGATGGCGTTGAGGGACCTCTCGCCGGGGGCGGCCGGCTCGGGGGCGCCGCACTCGCCCGGGTCCTGGGCGTCGGATCCGAGCAGCGTGCGGACGAGCGGGTGGGCGCAGAAGAGTCCGTCGCGGACGCCGATGCCGTACTCGGCGGAGAGGGCGGCGGCGAAGTGGGAGCTGTTCCAGCCGTCGACGACGAAGGAGATGACGCCGACGCGGGGCGCGTCGTCGCCGAAGAGCGAGAGGACGCGGACCTCGGGCACGTCGGCGAGCCCGGCGCGGACGGTGTCGATGAGGTGCTGTTCGCGGGCGACGAGGGCGTCGAAGCCGGCCTCGGTCAGCGCCTTGCAGGCGGAGGCGATGGAGTAGACGCCGATGACGTTCGGGGAGCCGGCCTCGTGGCGGGCCGCGGTGGTGTGCCAGGCGACGTCGACGCCGCCGTCGGCCCGGCGGGCGACCGTGCGGGAGGCGCCGCCGCCGGCCAGGTAGGGCTCGGACGCCTGGAGCCAGTCGGCGCGGCCGGCGAGGACGCCGGAGCCGAAGGGCGCGTAGAGCTTGTGCCCGGAGAAGGCGACCCAGTCGACGTCGAGGTCCTGGACGGAGACCGGGTGGTGGGGGGCGAGCTGGGCGGCGTCGAGGACGATCCGGGCGCCGTGCGCGTGGGCGGCGGCGGCCAGTTCGCGGACCGGCCACAGCTCGCCGGTCACGTTGGAGGCGCCGGTGACGCAGACCAGGGCGGGGCCGTAGGGATCGCGGTCGGCGAGGGCGCGCTCCAGGGTCTCGACGGCCTGGGCGGGGGTGCGGGGCGCGTTGAGGTAGGTGACGTGGGCGTCGCGCCAGGGCAGCAGGGAGGCGTGGTGCTCGGTCTCGAAGACGAAGACCTGGCAGTCGGCGGGGATCGCCTGGGCCAGCAGGTTGAGCGAGTCGGTGGTGGACCGGGTGAAGACGACCTGGTCGCCGTCGCGGCAGCCGAGGAACTCGGCGACGGTGGCGCGGCTCTGCTCGAAGAGGTCGGTGGAGAGCTGGGAGAGGTAGCCGGCGCCGCGGTGGACGCTGCCGTAGTACGGGGCGTAGGCGGCGACGTCGTCCCAGACCCGCTGGAGGGCGGGGGCGCTGGCGGCGTAGTCGAGGGCCGCGTAGCTCACCCCGCCGCCGGTGACGAGCGGGACGGTGACGTCACGGCCGAGGACGGGCAGCGGGCCGGTGCAGCAGGCGTCGGAGGACTCGGAGGCGGCGGCGTCGGAAGCGGTGGCGGCGGCGTTCGGGCGTGCGGACATGGCGGTATCTCCCGGGAGGGCAGGCGAGTGGCGTGAAGGGCCCGCAGGGCAGTGCCTCGAAACGGCGCGCCGCGTACGGGTGATGGCCTCGACGCGCGGCGGGCGTCAGGGACGACGGGCGCACGGAGGTGGGAAGAAGGGGCCGGAGGCCCTATCGCATTCGCTTGCTCACGAGACCGCTCCCTTGAGGACCAGGACCCCAGGGATGGCGCAGGGGTCCGCGCTTGCCATGGACCTTGCTGTCCACGGCCTGGTCTTCACCCGGGGCACCCCGCCACGGACGGAGGGTTGCCGGACAGCCAGCCGGGGCTTGGGGCTGTCACTCATGACCTGTTGCCGAACGTATGCCACCGCTCGCGGTCCGCGCAACCCCGTCCGTATTCCGGAACGGGGCCGCGCGGCCCGCGGGGCGGGGCTCAGGCGTTGCTGGCGGTGATCCAGCGGTCCAGGGCCGCGCGGGCCGAGCCGGAGTCGATCGACTCGGCGGCCCGTGCCATGCCGGCCCGCAGCCGCTCGGCGAGGGTGCCCTCGCCGGGCTCCAGCGCGGTGAGCGCCGCCGCCGCGTTGAGCAGCACCGCGTCCCGTACCGGCCCGGTCTCGCCGGCGAGCAGCCGGCGGGCGACGTCGGCGTTGTAGGAGGCGTCGGCGCCGCGCAGCGCCTCCAGGGGCGCGTAGTCGATGCCGACGTCCTGGGGGTCGAAGACCTCCTCGCGGACGGAGCCGTCCCGGACCACCCAGACCCGGGAGGTGCCGGTGATGGTCAGCTCGTCGAGGCCGTCGTCGCCGCGGAAGACCAGGGCGGAGTTGCCGCGCTCGGCGAACACCCCGGCGACGATCGGCGCCATCCGCGGGTCGGCGACACCGACGGCCTGGGCCTTCACCCGGGCGGGGTTGGTGAGCGGGCCGAGCACGTTGAAGGTGGTCCGGATGCCGAGCTGGCCCCGGGCGGCGGCCACGTGCCGCAGGGAGGGGTGGAACTTCACCGCGAAGCAGATGGTGATGCCGGCCTCCTCGGCGACCTCGGCCACCCGCTGCGGGGTGAGGCCGAGGTTGATGCCGAGCTTCTCCAGGACGTCGGAGGAGCCGGAGGCGGAGGACGCGGCGCGGTTGCCGTGCTTGACGACCTTGGTGCCGGTGCCGGCGACGACGATCGAGGCCATCGTGGAGATGTTGACGGTCTTGGCGCCGTCGCCGCCGGTGCCGACGATGTCGACGGCCGGTCCGGGCACCTCGATCGTGTTGGCGTGCGCGTACATCGTCCGGACGAGCCCGCTGATCTCCTCGACGGTCTCGCCCTTGGCGCGCAGGGCCACCATGAAGCCGGCGATCTGGGCGTCGGTCGCCTCGCCGCTCATGATCAGGTCCATCGCCCAGGCGGTGTCGTCGGCGGAGAGGTTCTTCCCCTCCAGCAGGCCGTTCAGGAGGACGGGCCAGGAGCGGCCCGCCGTGGTAGGTCCTCCAGCGGGGGTCACAGCGCTCATGGCAGCTCCTGATGATCGTGCGTCGGATACGGGGTCCAGCCTATCGATCCGCCGGTACGGCAAAGAGCCCCGTCCATCGAATGGACGGGGCTCTCGCCGTGGCGACCTACATCAGGAGGTCAGGAGGGACTCAGTGGTGGCCGTGGCCGCTCTGGATCTCCTTGTACTCCTCGAGGGTGGGCTTGGCGACCTGGTTGTCGTCGCCGTAGTAGCCCTTGTTGAGCTTGACGCGGAGCTTCTCCATCGCGCCGATCTTCCGCTCGACGCCGTTCTCGTCGACGGCCGGCGGCAGCGCGGCGGGCTCGTACTGCTCGTGCGCGGTGAGCTTGTACAGCTCGCCCTGGCTGAGCGGCTCGTGGACCTCGACGAACTCACCGTGCGGCAGGCGCTTGATGATGCCGGACTCGCGCCCGTGCAGCACCTTGTCCTTGTCCCGGCGCTGGAGGCCGAGGCAGATCCGCTTGGTGACGATGAACGCGATGACCGGGCCGAGGAAGAAGAAGATCCGCACGAACCAGGTGATCGAGTTGATCGACAGGTGGAAGTGGGTCGCCCAGAGGTCGTTTCCACCACCGACGAGCATGATCATGTACGCGGTGATCCAGGCGACACCGAAGGCGGTGCGCGTCGGAGCGTTGCGCGGGCGCTGCGCGATGTGGTGCTCGCGCTTGTCGCCGGTGATCCAGGACTCGATGAACGGGTAGACCGCGATCGCCGCCAGGACCAGCGGGAAGATCACCAGCGGGATGAACACGCCCAGGACGAGCGTGTGGCCCCAGAGGTTGATCTCCCAGCCCGGCATGACACGGATCAGACCCTCGGCGAAGCCCATGTACCAGTCGGGCTGGGCGCCGGTGGACACCTGGTCCGGACGGTACGGGCCGATGGCCCAGATCGGGTTGATCGAGGCGATCGCGCCGATGATCGCGATGACGCCGAAGACCAGGAAGAAGAAGCCTCCGGCCTTCGCCATGTACACGGGCAGCAGCGGCATGCCGACGACGTTCTTGTTCGTCCGGCCGGGGCCCTCGAAGTGCGTGTGCTTGTGGACGAACACCAGGATGAGGTGCGCGACCACCAGGCCCAGCATGATGCCGGGGAGCAGCAGCACGTGCGCCGAGTAGAACCGGGCCACGAAGTCGCCGCCGGGGAACTCGCCGCCGAAGAGGAACATCGACAGGTAGGTGCCGACGATCGGCACCGACAGGATCGCGCCCTGCATGAAGCGGACACCGGTGCCGGAGAGCAGGTCGTCCGGGAGCGAGTAACCGGTGAAGCCGGTGAACATGCCCAGGAAGAACAGCAGGAAGCCGAACAGCCAGTTGATCTCACGCGGCTTGCGGAACGCGCCGGTGAAGAACACGCGCATCATGTGCACGAACATGCCGGCGAGGAAGATCAGCGCCGCCCAGTGGTGGATCTGCCGGATGAGCAGACCACCGCGCACCTCGAACGAGATGTGCATGGTCGAGTTGAACGCCTCGGACATCAGCTGTCCCTGGAGCGGGACGTACGAGCCGGCGTACTCCACCTCGTTCATCGACGGGTGGAAGAACATCGTCAGATAGACGCCCGTCAGGATGATGATGAGGAAGCTGTAGAGGCAGATCTCGCCCAGCATGAAGGACCAGTGGTCCGGGAAGATCTTCCGCATGTTGGCCTTGGCCAGCGTGTAGATCCCCAGGCGACCGTCGGCCCAGTCGGCGACCCGCTCACCGGCGGGCGCCTTCTTCTCCGTGTTGGTCACAGTGCTCATCCGCGCTCCCAGAAAGAGGGACCGACGGGCTCGTCGAAGTCGCCGTGCGCTTCGAGGAAGCCCTTGTCGTTCACGCCGATCCGCAGCTGCGGGAGGGCGTGACCGGCCGGGCCGAAGATGACGCGGGCGCCGTCGGACAGGTCGAAGGTGGACTGGTGGCACGGGCAGAGCACGTGGTGGGTCTGCTGCTCGTACAGCGAGATCGGGCAGCCGACGTGGGTGCAGATCTTCGAGAAGGCGACGATGCCGTCGTGCGACCACTCGAGCTCGCGCTTGTCCTTGATGTCCTCCGGCTGGATCCGGACGATCATCAGGGCGGCCTTGGCGATCTCGACCTGGAAGTTGTGGTCGTGCTCCGAGAGGCCCTCGGGCATCGCGAAGGTCAGCGAACCGACGGCGACGTCCTCGGGACGCAGCGGCTCATGCGTGTTCATGTTGATGAGCAGCTTGCCCTTGGCCCACAGGGTGGTGCGGAGCTTGCGCTCGGGCAGCGGGCCCATGTCACGCAGCAGCATGACGCCGGAGAGCGGCACCAGGGCCAGCGCGCCGAACAGCGTGTTGCGGATGAGCTTGCGGCGGCCGAAGCCGGACTCGGCGGCACCGGCCGCGAAGTCCGCCATGACCTTCGCCTTGACCTCGGGCGACGCCGCCATCGGGTGACGCTCGTCCGCGATCTCGACGTCGGACATCAGGGTGCGGGCCCAGTGGACCGCTCCCGCGCCGATGAAGAAGAGGGCGAGGCCGAGCGTCCAGCCGAGCGCGAAGTTGAGCGCGGACACCAGGCCGAAGGGCCAGATGTACACGTTCTTGTCGACCGGGAAGATCACGTACGAGGCGATGAAGCCGACGGTGGCCAGCATCGACAGCACGAACATGAAGGCGACCGCACGCTCGGACCGGCGGGCGGCCCGCTCGTCGATGTCCTGGACGCGCGGCTTGTGGGGCGGAAGGCCCGGGTCGACGAACGGGTTGTCCGCGACCTTCACCGCGCCGTGCGCGGTGTCCTGCCCTGCCGGCAGGTTCTCTTCTGGAATCTCTTGGGTACTCATGACTTCTTGGCCTTAGCGGTGTGGGCCGCGACCCAGATGGCAACTGCGATCAGCGCGCCCAGACCGAAGACCCAGGCGAACAGGCCCTCGGAGACGGGGCCGAGGCCACCGAGCGAGAGGCCGCCCGGGCTGGCGGTCTTCTCGCCGTTGACGGCCTGGACGTACGCGATGATGTCCTTCTTCTCCTTCTCCGGCATGGTGGTGTCCGGGAAGGAAGGCATGTTCTGCGGGCCGGTCTGCATGGCCTCGTAGAGGTGCTTCGGGCTGACGCCCTCGAGGGTCGGGGCGTACTTGCCGTGGGTCAGCGCGCCGCCCTCACCGGTGAAGTTGTGGCACTGCGCACAGTTGGTGCGGAACAGCTCGCCACCCTTCGCGATGTCGGCCCCCTCGGGGCTGTACTCGCTTTCCTTCGGCGTGATCGGGCCGGCACCGAGGGAGGCCACGTACGCCGCGAGCTGATCGATCTCGGCCTGCGTGTAGATGACCTTCTTCTTCGGGACCTGGGCACCAGGCTGCTGCGCCGGCATACGGCCGGTGCCGACCTGGAAGTCCACGGAGGCGGAGCCCACGCCGACGAGGGACGGGCCGTCAGTGGTGCCCTGACCGCCGGTTCCGTGGCAGCTGGCGCAGCCGACGGAGTAGAGCTTCTTGCCCTCCTCGATGGCGAGGGACTGGGCGGTTTCATCGGCCTTCGCCGTGCCCGCGGGCGCGAACGCGGCGTACAGCCCCCCCGTGGCCGCCAGCGCGAGAAGTAGGACGACGACCGCCGCCAGCGGATGGCGTCGTCGTGCGGAGAGCTTTTTCACGGATTACCCCGGTGTCAGGATCTTCTGCGTCGATGCTTGCTGGATGTCGGTCCGCCGCGACGGGCGGTGACCGACTACTTGATCATGTAGATCGTGGCGAAGAGGCCGATCCAGACGACATCGACGAAGTGCCAGTAGTAGGACACGACGATGGCGGCGGTTGCCTGCTCGTGAGTGAACCTCTTGGCGGCGTACGTCCGGCCGAGGACCAGCAGGAAGGCGATGAGACCGCCCGTCACGTGCAGGCCGTGGAAGCCGGTGGTCAGGTAGAACACCGTGCCGTACGGGTCCGACGAGAGCGAGAGGCCCTCGTGCTTGACCAGCTCGGTGTACTCGAAGACCTGGCCGCCGATGAAGATCGCACCCATCACGAACGTGATGATGAACCACGTCCGGAGCTTCTTCACGTCGCCCCGCTCGGCGGCGAAGACGCCGAGCTGGCAGGTGAGTGAGGAGAGCACCAGGATCGTGGTGTTGGTCGCCGCGAAGGGGAAGTTCAAGGCCGAGGCCTTTTCCCCCCAGAACTCGGGACCGGTCACCGATCGCAGGGTGAAGTACATCGCGAAGAGGGCCGCGAAGAACATCAGCTCGGAACTCAGCCAGATGATGGTTCCGACGCTGGTGAGGTTCGGTCGATTGACCGACGGGTGCGCGTGCCCGGTTTCTACTGTCGTTACTGTCGCCACGACCGACATTATGTCGGTCGCTTATCCCGCCCTCACTCCGGGGGGTGCCGTTCGGAGTGTCAGAGGGGTGTGTCCAGCCCGAACGGCCCATCGGGAGGCCCTCCCGGCACCCTTCGAACAGGTGTTGAACGGGTGTTGACGGGCTGTGGAGCGGAGTAGCATCCCGCGCACCGGTCGAGGACGACCGGCCCGCCTTCCGGACGGAGGAACGATGCAGTCGAGTGCCACGGTCCTGGTCTACAGCGACGACGCGAACACCCGGGAGCAGGTCCGGCTCGCCGCCGGGCGGCGGCCCGCGGCCGACGTGCCCCCCGTGCGGTTCGTGGAGTGCGCCACGCTCCCGGCCGTGCTGAAGCGGCTGGACGAGGGCGGGATCGACGTCTGCGTGCTGGACGGCGAGGCCGTCCCCGCGGGCGGCATGGGGGTGTGCCGGCAGATCAAGGACGAGGTGTTCCGGTGCCCGCCGGTGCTGCTGCTCATCGGCCGTCCGCAGGACGCCTGGCTGGCCACCTGGAGCCGCGCGGACGCCGCCGTCACCCTTCCGGTGGAACCGGTCGAGTTCGCGGCGTCCCTGGCGGGTCTGATCCGCGCCCGCCTGTCGATCGACGCGTGACCCCGCCCCGGGGCGACTGAGCCGAGGGGCGCCGGGGCCGTGAGCCCGGTGCCGTGAACCCGGTGCCGGGCCCGGGGGCGGAGCTCTCAAAGAGAGGGCCGGAGGCGGGCCTTGGCGTCCTCGGTGGCCGTGGGGTCGCCCTGCTCCGCCACCAGGGCGCTGCCCCGGCGCCACTTGTCCCAGGCCAGGTTCCAGTCGCCGAAGCCGTTGCCGAAGGGGTCCATCATCTCGCCGTGACTGTTGACGGTGCGGACGATGTCGCCGGGGCGCACGGTCTCGTAGAACCAGGCCGCGTTGCCGGTGGACATGCCCACGCAGCCGTGGCTGACGTTGGCGACGCCCTGGGAGCCGACGGACCAGGGCGCGGCGTGCACGTACTCGCCGCTCCAGGTGACCCGGGTGGCGTAGTACACCGGCAGGTCGTACGACTCCGAGCTGCCCTCGGAGATGCCGATGCTGGTGCCGCGCATCCGGACGTAGTACTCCTTGCCGAGCACCACTTTGATCCCGTTCCGGGTGGAGAAGCCCGGTTTTCCGGTGGTCACCGGAATGGTGTTGATCACTTCCCCGTTGCGCCGGACGGTCATGTAGTGCGACCCGGCGTCGGCGACGGCCTCGATCCGGTCGCCGATCTTCAGCTGGAGCGGGGCGGACGGACCGCCGTAGAGCTTGTCGCCGACGCGGAGGCCGTCGAGGTTGCCGGTGACGGAGACGAGCGTGCCGGCCGGCCAGTACTCCTTGGGCCGGAAGTGCAGCTTCTTGTCGTCCACCCAGTACCAGGAGCCCTCGACGGCGGGCGTGGAGCGGACCTTGAGGGCCCGTTCGACGACGGCGCGCGCCGCCCGGTCCTTCACGGGGAGGCTGAGGTCGGCGGTGAGGGGCTGCCCGACGCCGTACGTGCCCGCCTCCGGCCCGAAGATGACGGTCAGGGCCCGTTTGGCCGGAGCCGTCTCGAACGTGTACGTACGGGCGCCAGGGGCCCCGTCCTCGTCCTCCGCGGCCACTCGGACGGTGTAGCGGGTTCCGGCGGCCAGGGAGGCCGTGGAGCGCCAGGTACGCCCGTCCGCGGTGAGGTCGCCCGCCAGATGGCGGCCGGCCGCGTCGGTGACGGTGACGTCGGTGATCCGTCCCTCGTCGCCCTTGGAGGTGATCTCCAGCGGCTTCTCGGGGTCGAGCCGGGTCCCGTCGGCGGCCGCGAAGGCGATCTGGTCGGCCGCGTCGTAGGGGGTCGCCGACAGCGGGTGCCCGTCCGGGCCCGCGCACGCCGTCGCGCCCGCGGTGACGGTGAGGGCCAGGAGAGTGCAGCTCAGAACAGTCCGAATGCGCGGCGTGTCGTTCATGACTTCACGCTAAGGACTGTTCCGCGCGCAGGCGCGCCGAGCGCGCCAAAAGAGGGGCCCGGCCGCTTCGCGTACGAAGTGACCGGGCCCCTCGGGGTGTTACGGGGTGCTGCTACTGGTTCTGGTTCTCACCGCGGTAGAACTCGAAGACCCAGCCCCAGATGCCGACGAGGATCAGCGGGGCGGAGAAGTACATGATCCACCAGCCCATCGCGATCGAGAGGAACGCGAGGGCACCGCCGAGGGCCAGCGACAGCGGCTGCCAGCTGTGGGGGGCGAAGAAGCCCACCTCGCCGGCCTCGTCCGCGACGTCGGCCTCCTTGTCGTCCTGCGCCATCGCGTCGACACGCTTGGCCGTGAAGGCCAGGTAGTAGCCGATCATGATGGAGAGGCCGAAGGCCAGGAAGAGCGCCGTCGTACCGACCGGCTCCTTGCTCCAGACGCCGTACAGGACCGCCATGGCAAGGATGAAGACGCTCAGCCAGATGAACATCTTGCCCTGGATCTTCACTTGCCGGCCTCCTTGCTGCCCGTGAGGGCCGCGGCCTCGTGCGGCTTGTTCTCCAGCTGGTCGACAGCCGCGATCTCAGGGTGGTGCAGGTCGAACGCGGGCGATTCCGAACGGATCCGCGGCAGCGTGAGGAAGTTGTGCCGCGGCGGCGGGCAGGACGTCGCCCACTCCAGCGAACGGCCGTAGCCCCACGGGTCGTCGACCTCGACCTTCTTGCCGTACTTGGCGGTCTTCCACACGTTGTAGAAGAACGGCAGCATCGACAGGCCGAGCAGGAACGACGAGATCGTCGAGATCGTGTTCAGCGCGGTGAAGCCGTCGGCGTCCAGGTAGTCCGCGTAACGACGCGGCATGCCCTCGGCGCCCAGCCAGTGCTGCACCAGGAAGGTGCCGTGGAAGCCGATGAACAGCGTCCAGAAGGTCATCTTGCCCAGGCGCTCGTCCAGCATCTTGCCGGTGAACTTCGGCCACCAGAAGTGGAAGCCGGCGAACATCGCGAAGACGACGGTGCCGAAGACGACGTAGTGGAAGTGCGCCACCACGAAGTACGAGTCCGAGACGTGGAAGTCCATCGGCGGCGAGGCCAGGATGACGCCGGTCAGACCACCGAAGGTGAAGGTGATCAGGAAGCCGATCGTCCAGAGCATCGGCGTCTCGAAGGACAACGAGCCCTTCCACATCGTGCCGATCCAGTTGAAGAACTTCACGCCTGTTGGCACGGCGATGAGGAACGTCATGAAGGAGAAGAACGGCAGGAGCACGCCGCCGGTGACGTACATGTGGTGGGCCCACACGGTCACGGACAGACCGGCGATCGCGATGGTCGCGGCCACCAGGCCGATGTAGCCGAACATCGGCTTACGGCTGAAGACCGGGATGACCTCGGAGACGATGCCGAAGAACGGCAGGGCGATGATGTACACCTCTGGGTGTCCGAAGAACCAGAAGAGGTGCTGCCAGAGCAGGGCTCCGCCGTTGGCCGCGTCGAAGACGTGGGCACCGAACTTGCGGTCCGCCTCCAGGGCGAAGAGGGCCGCCGCGAGGACCGGGAAGGCGAGCAGGACCAGGACACCGGTCAGCAGCACGTTCCAGGTGAAGATCGGCATACGGAACATCGTCATGCCCGGAGCGCGCATGCAGATGATCGTGGTGATGAAGTTGACCGAGCCGAGGATCGTGCCGAAGCCGGAGAAGGCCAGACCCATGATCCACATGTCGGCGCCGACGCCCGGCGAGCGGACGGCGTCCGACAGCGGGGAGTAGGCGAACCAGCCGAAGTCGGCCGCACCCTGGGGGGTGAGGAAGCCGGCCACCGCCATGATCGAGCCGAAGAGGTACAGCCAGTAGGCGAACATGTTCAGCCGCGGGAACGCCACGTCGGGCGCGCCGATCTGCAGCGGCATGATCCAGTTCGCGAATCCGGCGAACAGCGGCGTCGCGAACATCAGCAGCATGATCGTGCCGTGCATCGTGAACGCCTGGTTGAACTGCTCGTTCGACATGATCTGCGTGCCCGGACGGGCCAGCTCGGCGCGCATGAAGAGCGCCATCAGGCCGCCGATGATGAAGAACACGAACGAGGTGACCAGGTACATCGTACCGATGGTCTTGTGGTCGGTGGTGGTCAGCCACTTCACCACCACATTGCCGGGCTGCTTGCGGCGGACGGGCACCTCGTTCTCGTACGAGTCCTCAGCCGCGGCACCCTTGGTTTCGTTGGGGATGCTCACAGTTGGTTCTTCTCCGCGTTCCTGGCCGGGTCCGTCTGCTCGATGCCG
Organism: Streptomyces sp. NPDC058052; assembly: GCF_042885515.1. Classification (NCBI taxonomy): domain Bacteria; kingdom Bacillati; phylum Actinomycetota; class Actinomycetes; order Kitasatosporales; family Streptomycetaceae; genus Streptomyces; species Streptomyces sp. NPDC058052. The sequence goes on from NZ_JBHVRX010000009.1 coordinate 228,015, forward strand.
GACGGGATGTAGCCGGTCTGGCCCTTCTCGGCCAGCTCCTTCAGGTGCGCCTGGTAGCGCTCCGGGGAGACGACCTTGACATTGAAGAGCATCCGGGAGTGGTCGACACCGCACAGCTCGGCGCACTTGCCGAGGAAGGTGCCCTCCTGGGTCGGGGTCACCTCGAAGACGTTGGTGTGGCCCGGGATGACGTCCTGCTTGAAGAGGAACGGCACCACCCAGAAGGAGTGGATGACGTCACGCGAGGTGAGGACGAAGCGGACCTTCTCGCCCTTCGGCAGCCACAGGGTCGGGCCCGGGTTGCCGGTCTGCGGGTTGCGGTCGCCGGGGATGCCGGCGGCGTAGACGCCGCCCGCGTTCTCCGGGAACTGCTTGATGAACTTGTCCGGAATGGACGCGAGGTTCTTGTCCGTCTTCGCGTCGCCCTCGACACCGGGCACGTTCTCGATGTAGTTGAAGCCCCAGCTCCACTGGTAGCCGACCACGTTGATCGTGTGGGCCGGCTTGTCCGAGAGGGCAAGGAGCTTCGACTCGTCGCGCGCGGTGAAGTAGAAGAGCACCGAGACGATGATGAGGGGGGTGACCGTGTACAGCGCCTCGATGGGCATGTTGTAGCGGGTCTGCGGAGGTACCTCGACCTTGGTCCGGCTGCGCCGGTGGAAGATGACCGACCACAGGATGAGGCCCCACACCAGGATGCCGGTGAGGAGCGCGGCGGCCCAGGATCCCTGCCACAGGGAGAGGATCCGAGGCGCCTCTTCCGTGACGGGGGTGGGCATGCCCAGGCGGGGGAAGTCTTCCCAGTTGTACGAGCAGCCGGTGGCTGTCGCCAGGATCAGGCCCGCAGTCAGCACCTGCGGCAGCTTCCGCCGCATCGGGCGCCGCGACGAGCGGTCGGAGCCGTTGGGACTCACGTAGCGCCTTCCCGAGAGTCTCGGCCCGCGTTGGTCGGCCACGGCCGTCCGTCTCGCTGGTCGGTCGCCGCCCCGGCCGCGGGCAGGGGTTTGGATGTTTATGCGGACCAAACCCTACTGGACGCTATTTGGGGTCGCGCGGGGAGGGTGCCCAACGCGCCGTCCGAGTCCCCGAAGGGGTGGACCCGAAGGTTCCGGAGAGGGACCGGAAGCGCCCGTTCGGGGGTCTGGCACCCCGTCACGACGGCCTCCTGACACGTCCTCACCCGTGGCGGCAGGCGCGCGCCGCCCCCTCTCCCCCCGCCCCCGGCGGGCCACGTCGGAGCGGGCCCGGCCACAGGCTCTACCGTGGGCGGATGCCGTACTTCGACGCCGCGTCCGCCGCTCCCCTGCACCCTGTCGCCCGTCAGGCGCTGCTCGCCGCCCTCGACGAGGGATGGGCCGACCCGGCCCGGCTCTACCGGGAGGGGCGGCGGGCCCGGCTGCTGCTCGACGCGGCGCGGGAGGCCGCGGCGGAGGCGGTGGGCTGCCGCCCCGACGAGCTCGTCTTCACCCCTTCGGGGACACGTGCCGTCCACTCGGGCGTGTCGGGAGCGCTCGCGGGGCGCCGGCGGGTCGGCGGCCGGCTGGTGGTCTCGGCCGTCGAACACTCCTCGGTGCTGCACGCCGGCGAGGCGCACGCGGCCGCCGGCGGGACGGTGACGGAGGTTCCGGTCGGCCGGACCGGCGCGGTGGACCCGGAGGTCTTCGCGGCGGAGCTCGGCGAAGGGGTCGCGCTCGCCTGCCTCCAGTCGGCCAACCACGAGGTGGGCACCGAGCAGCCGGTGGCCGAGGTCGCCGAAGCCTGCCGGGCGGCCGGGGTGCCGCTGCTGGTGGACGCGGCCCAGTCGCTGGGCTGGGGGCCGGTGCCGGAGGGCTGGTCGCTGCTCGCGGCGAGCGCGCACAAGTGGGGCGGGCCGGCGGGCGTGGGGCTGCTCGCGGTGCGCAAGGGCGTGCGGTTCGCGCCCCAAGGCCCGTCCGACGAACGGGAGTCGGGCCGCGCGCCCGGTTTCGAGAACCTGCCCGCGATCGTCGCGGCGGCGGCCTCCCTGCGGGCGGTACGGGCCGAGGCCGCGGCGGAGGGCGCCCGGCTGCGGGCCCTCGTGGACCGGATCCGGGCACGGGTGCCGGAGCTGGTGCCGGACGTGGAGGTCGTGGGCGACCCGGTGCGGCGCCTCCCCCACGTCGTCACCTTCTCCTGCCTGTACGTCGACGGGGAGACGCTGCTGTCGGAGCTGGACCGGGAGGAATTCTCCGTTTCGTCCGGTTCGTCGTGCACCAGCTCCACGCTGACGCCCAGCCATGTGCTCCGCGCGATGGGGGTCCTGAGCGAGGGGAACGTCCGGGTCTCGCTGCCCACCGGCACGGACGAGGCGGACGTCGACCGCTTCCTGACGGTGCTGCCCCGGGTCGTCGCGTCCGTACGGGAACGCCTGGGCGCGGGCACCACCGTGCCGGGAGAGGGCGAGGACCTGGTGGTCGACGCGCGGGGGAAGCGGTGCCCCGTTCCCGTCATCGAGCTGGCGAAGGTCATCGGGGCGGTGCGGGTCGGGGGGACGGTGACGGTGCTCTCCGACGACGAGGCGGCGCGGCTCGACATCCCCGCGTGGTGCGAGATGCGGGGCCAGCGGTACGAGGGCGCGTCCCCCGCCCCCGGTGGCGGCCACGCCTACGTGGTCCGCCGCGCGTCGTGACCCCTCCCCCCGAGCCCGTCCCGCCGGGCGGGCGCCGCCACGGCGGGGCCGCCCGGCGGGGTGGGGTCAGGCGAGGTGGGTCCGGACCTCGGTGGCGGCTTCGTCGCCGTACGCCTTGGTGAAGCGGTCCATGAAGTTGGCGCGGCGGAGGGTGTACTCCTGCGTGCCGAGGGTCTCGATGACCAGCGTCGCCAGCATGCAGCCGACCTGCGCCGCCCGCTCCAGGCCGACGCCCCACGCGAGGCCCGTCAGGAAGCCCGCGCGGAACGCGTCGCCGACGCCGGTGGGGTCGACCTTGGCCTCCTCCTCCGGGCAGGCGACCTCGATCGCGGGGTCGCCCACGCGCTCGATGCGGACGCCGCGCGAGCCGAGCGTGGTGACGCGGTGGCCGACGCGGGAGAGGATCTCCTCGTCGGTCCAGCCGGTCTTCGACTCGATGAGGCCCTTCTCGTACTCGTTGGAGAAGAGGTAGGTGGCGCCGTCGAGGAGGGTCCGGATCTCCTCGCCGTCCATGCGGGCGATCTGCTGCGAGAAGTCGGCCGCGAAGGGGATCCCGCGGGCCTTGCACTCCTCGGTGTGGCGGAGCATCGCCTCGGGGTCGTCGGCGCCGATGAGGACCAGGTCGAGCCCGCCGACGCGGTCGGCGACGGCCTTGAGCTCGATGAGGCGGGCCTCGCTCATGGCACCGGTGTAGAAGGAGCCGATCTGGTTGTGGTCCTTGTCCGTGGTGCAGACGAAGCGCGCGGTGTGCAGGACCTCGGAGATGCGGACGGAGCCGGTGTCGACGCCGTGGCGGTCGAGCCAGGCGCGGTACTCGTCGAAGTCGTAGCCGGCCGCGCCGACCAGGATCGGGTTGCCGCCGAGCTGGCCCATGCCGAAGCAGATGTTGGGGCCGACGCCGCCGCGGCGGACGTCGAGGTTGTCCACGAGGAAGGAGAGGGACACCGTGTGGAGCTGGTCGGCCACCAGCTGGTCGGCGAACCGGCCGGGGAAGGTCATGAGGTGGTCGGTGGCGATGGAGCCGGTGACTGCGATACGCACGGCTGGGTGCTCCTGCGGAAGGGTAGGTGCTGACAATCCACGTTATCCGCTGCCGGGCCTCCTGCCGAACAGTGGAAACTACCCCAGAGTAGGGCTTTTCTCCGGGGGCGGGTGGTGCATACGGTGCGCCCATGACCACGTACCCCGCTCCCCGTGAGCGACACGAGTCCGAACTGAGCCTCGCCGAGCTGCGCGGGGCCGGCGCCCGGATGGTCCCGCACTGGGTGACGCCGGCCGATCCGGCGCCCGCCCCGGTCTCCCCCGCCTCGATCCACGGGGTGGTCGTCCCGGACGCCTCGGCGCGGCTGATCGCCGCCACCGCCGAGTACGGCGCCTGACCGACGGAACCGTCCGCGCCCCCGCCCCGTCCCACCGGTGTCCGAACGACACGAGGGAGCGTTGCGGTGAGCGGTACGGAGAACGGACGCGGACGGCGGACCGCCCTCGTCGCCACGGTGGCGGCGGGTGTGCTGCTGGCCGGTGGCGGCGGCGTGTATCTGACCGCCTCCGGTGACGAGGGGCCCGGGACCGCGTCGCGGGCCGCGGGCGCGCCCGCGCCGCCGCCCCTGCGGCTCGGGGGCGGGAGCGGCGGTACGGGCGGCCCGGACGCGGGGATCGCGCCGGGCGAACCGGACCCGGGCGGCGGCCCGAGCGGGACGGTCTACAGAGCCGAGGGCCCACTCCCCCAAGGGCCCTCGTCGGCCGCGGTCCACCGGCCGGAGGGCCTGGTCACCTCGGAAGAGGTGGCCAGGCTGGCCGCGGCGCTCGGGGTCGAGGGGAGCCCGGCGCTGGTCGGGGACGTGTGGACGATCCGGCCCGAGAAGGACGGCCGGGGGCCGCGGCTCGACGTGTCGCGGCAGGCCCCGGGGGACTGGACGTACTCCTGGTACGACGGCGGTCCGGCCGGCGACACCTGTCTGAAGGGCAGGGCGTGCCCGCCGCCGGGCGAGGCGACCCCGCCGGCCAAGGGCACCCCGGTGAGCGAGGCGGCGGCGAAGGCCGCGGCGGCGCCGGTGCTGAAGGTGCTGGGGCAGGACGACGCCAAGGTGTCGGCGACGCAGGTCATGAACGGGTCGGTGCGGGTGGTGAACGCCGAGCCGGTGGTCGGCGGGCTGCCCACCTACGGCTGGTCGACGGGGCTGCACATCGGTCCGGACGGGCGGCCGGTCGCCGGCAGCGGGACGCTGAAGGAGCCGGCGAAGGCCGAGACGTACCCGGTGGTGTCGGCGGAGCGGGCGCTGGCGCGGCTGAACGAGGAGTCCAGGGGCACGGGTCCGATCGGGATCGGCGGCTGCGCCACGGACCCGCCGGCCGGGGAGCCGCAGGCGCCGGACGAGCCCGGGAAGGACGCGCCCTGCCAGACGATCGTGGACATGGCCCCGCCGCGCGAGGTGCCGGTGACCGGGGGCGTGCTCGGCCTGGCGGCGAAGGACACGGCGGACGGGCGGGTGCTCGTGCCGGCGTGGCTGTTCACGGCCGATCCGGCGGACTCGGCGCCGTACACGGTGACCTCGACGGCGGTGGCGCCGGAGTATCTGGTGCCGCCGGCGACGCCGTCCCCGGCGCCCACGCCGAGCGTGCGGGAGCCCGCCGACGGGGCGGAGCCGGTGCGGCGGATCGAGTCGTTCACGGTGCGGCCCGACGGGCGGACGCTGGCGCTGACCTTCTGGGGCGGGGTGTGCAGCACCTACACGGCGCACAGCGCCGAGGACCCGCGGCAGGTGCGGGTCCGGATCGACGACAAGCCGATCGATCCGGACCGGGCCTGCATCCTGGTCGCCAAGGAGGTCACCGTGGAGGTGACGCTGGAGGCGCCGCTGGGTGACCGGCCGGTGGTGGACGCGGTGAGCGACGAGGCCCTGCCGCGGCGGTAGGGGCCCGTACGCGCCCGGAGGGGCCCGCACACGAGGAAGGGCGGTGGTCCGGGAGGTCGGTCTCCCGGGCCACCGCCCCTAAGCCGTCGCTGCGCGACGGCTTAGCTGAAGGAATCGCCGCAGGCGCAGGAGCCGGTGGCGTTCGGGTTGTCGATCGTGAAGCCCTGCTTCTCGATGGTGTCGACGAAGTCGATGGAGGCGCCGCCCAGGTACGGGGCGCTCATGCGGTCGGTGACGACCTTGACGCCGTCGAAGTCCTTGACGACGTCGCCGTCGAGCGAGCGCTCGTCGAAGAACAGCTGGTAGCGCAGGCCGGAGCAGCCGCCGGGCTGGACGGCGACGCGCAGCGCCAGGTCGTCACGGCCCTCCTGCTCCAGCAGAGCCCTGACCTTGGCCGCGGCGGCGTCGGTCACGATGATGCCGTCGGTGACGGTGCCGGTCTCGTCCGATACGGACATCTACATCTCTCCCGGGTTGTACGGAGACTGCTTGCCGACGGTTGCAACCGACGGTGCCCCGGATTCATTCCGGGTCGGGTGGGATTTCCCTCCTTCATGCTCGCACACCCTGACCGGAGACGCGGAGGGCGAATTCGTCACATCGACACTATGGCCATCGTCAGGATGACGTGAAGAGGTTATGATAGATAACGTCATTTAGACGAAAAGGTTCCCCGAAGAAAGGGTGCGTGACGTGACCACCGCCCAGACCCCCCTGGACGTCCAGCCGACGCCGCTCGCCCTGCTGCTGCTCGGCCGCGAGGCCGATCCCAAGAGCGAGCGCGGCGTGGAGTGTCCCGGCGATCTGCCCTCTCCCTCCGACCCCGACCTGGTGGAGCGTGCCCGCGCGGCCAAGGAGAAGCTCGGGGACAAGGTCTTCGTCCTCGGCCACCACTACCAGCGTGACGAGGTCATCCAGTTCGCCGACGTCACCGGCGACTCGTTCAAGCTCGCGCGGGACGCCGCCGCCAAGCCGGAGGCCGAGTACATCGTCTTCTGCGGCGTGCACTTCATGGCCGAGTCGGCCGACATCCTCACCGGCGACGACCAGAAGGTGGTCCTTCCGGACCTCGCGGCCGGCTGCTCGATGGCCGACATGGCCACCGCCGAGCAGGTCGCCGAGTGCTGGGACGTGCTGACCGAGGCCGGGATCGCCGGTCAGGTGGTGCCCGTCTCGTACATGAACTCCTCGGCCGACATCAAGGCGTTCACCGGCAGGCACGGCGGCACGATCTGCACCTCGTCCAACGCGAAGAAGGCGCTGGACTGGGCCTTCGAGCAGGGCGAGAAGGTGCTCTTCCTGCCCGATCAGCACCTGGGCCGCAACACCGCCGTCCGCGACATGGGCATGTCCCTGGACGACTGCGTGGTCTACAACCCGCACAAGCCGAACGGCGGGCTCACCGCCGAGCAGCTGCGCGCCGCGAAGATGATCCTGTGGCGGGGCCACTGCTCGGTGCACGGCCGCTTCTCGCTGGAGTCGGTCGAGGACGTGCGCGCCCGGATCCCCGGGGTGAACGTGCTGGTCCACCCGGAGTGCAAGCACGAGGTCGTCGCCGCCGCGGACCACGTGGGCTCGACCGAGTACATCATCAACACCCTGGAGGCGGCCCCGGCCGGCTCGAAGTGGGCCATCGGCACGGAGCTGAACCTGGTCCGCCGTCTGGCGAACCGCTACGCGGACCAGGGCAAGGAGATCGTCTTCCTCGACAAGACGGTCTGCTTCTGCTCGACGATGAACCGGATCGACCTGCCGCACCTGGTCTGGACCCTGGAGTCGCTGGCCGAGGGGAACCTGGTCAACCGGATCGAGGTCGACAAGGAGACGGAGGCGTTCGCCAAGCTCGCGCTGGAGCGGATGCTGGCTCTGCCGTAACGGTTCTCCGGTACGTACGCCGAAGGGGCGCCCCCACGGGATCGTGGGGGCGCCCCTTCCGTCTCCGCCCCGGACTCAGTCGAGGGCGTCCAGCAGGCCGGCGTCGAGCGGGGAGAGCTCCGGCTGCCGCGGGACCTCCGTGTCGCCGCCCTTCTTGAGCGTCTTCTTCGCGCCCTTCTTCGCCGCCTTCTTCTTCGCGCGGCGCTCCTTGCGGAGTTCGACCATCGCGTAGAGCGTCGGGACGAGGAGGAGGGTCAGCAGGGTCGACGTGATCAGACCGCCGATCACGACCACGGCGAGCGGCTGGGCGATGAAGCCGCCCTCGCCGGTGATGCCGAGGGCCATCGGCAGCAGGGCGAAGACGGTCGCCAGCGCGGTCATCAGGATCGGGCGGAGCCGGTGCCGGCCGCCCTCGATCACCGCTTCGACGACGCCGTACCCCTGGGCCCGGTACTGGTTGATCAGGTCGATCAGGACGATCGCGTTGGTCACGACGATGCCGATGAGCATCAGCATGCCGATCATCGCCGGGACGCCCATCGCGGTGCCGGTGGCGACCAGGAGGCCGATGGCGCCGGTGGCGGCGAACGGGATGGAGACCAGCAGGATCAGCGGCTGGACCAGCGACCTGAAGGTCGCGACCAGCAGCATGAAGACGATCGCGACGGCCGCGAGCATCGCCAGGCCCAGGTTGACGAACGCCTCGCTCTGGTCCTCGGAGACGCCGCCGATGGAGGCGGAGGCGCCCTCGGGCAGGTCGAGCTTGTCGATCTTCGCCTGGAGCGCGGTCCCCACGGCGCCGGTGTTGTCCGTGGTCGGCTTGGCCGTGATCGTCGCCGCGCGGGCGCCGTCGATCCGGGTCATGGAGACCGGGCCGGGGACGAGCTCCACGGTGGCGATGTCACCGAGCTTCACCGGGCCGAGCGGCAGCGCCTTCAGCTGGGCGAGGGTGGTGGCCGGGGAGGCCGAGGTGATGAGGACGTCCCGCTCGGCGTCGTCGAGGGTGGCCCGGCCGGCCGGGGTGCCGCGGACGGCCTGGGCGACGGCCATGCCGAGGGTGGCGTCGTCGAAGCCGGCGTCGGCCGCCTTCGCGTTGGCCCGCACGGAGATCCGCGGGACCGACTGGGAGAGGTCGCTCTGGACGTCGGTGACGTCCTTCAGCTCCGCGACCGCCTTCTGGACCTGCTCGGACGCCTTCTGGAGGAGCTCCCGGTCGCCGGCCTTCACGACGACGCTCAGGTCCTGGCTGGAGAAGCCGTCGCCGGCCGCGATCGAGGTGTCGCCGATGCCGTCGAGCCGGCCGAGGCCCGCCTCGATGGCGTCGCGGGTCTTCTCGTACGAGGCGGACTCCTCCAGCGTCACCTGGAAGGACGCCTGGTTGGCGCCGGTGCCGCCGCCGAAGGCCGCCATGAAGCCGGAGGAGCCGACGGTGACCTGGTAGTCCTTGACGCCCTCGGTGTCCGCGAGGACCTTCTCGATCTTCTTCGCGGCCTCGTCGGAGGCGTCCAGGCCGGTGCCGGGGGCCAGCTTCTGCTTGACCGTCAGGACCGGCTGGTCGCCCTGGTCGAAGAAGTTGGTCTTCATCAGCGGGGCCATGCCGAAGGTGACGAGCAGGACGACGAGGGCGATGGCCACGCTGGTGAGGCGGCGGCGGGTGGCGAACCGCAGCACCGGCACGTAGGCGCGCTGGAGGCGGCTCTTCGCCTCCTTCTCCTCGGCGAGCCTGCGGGCCTCGTCCGGGTCCTCGGAGGTGCCCTTGGGGGCGCGGAGGAACCAGTACGAGAGCACCGGGACGACCGTCAGCGACACCAGCAGCGAGGCCAGCAGGGCGGCCGTGACGGTGAGGCTGAAGGAGCCGAACAGCTCGCCGACCATGCCGCCGACCAGACCGATCGGCAGGAAGACGGCGACGGTGGTGAGGGTGGAGGAGGTGACCGCGCCGGACACCTCCTTCACGGCCGTGACGATCGCGGACTGGCGGTCCTCGCCGTAGCCGAGGTGGCGCTTGATGTTCTCCAGGACCACGATCGAGTCGTCGACGACCCGGCCGATGGCGATGGTGAGCGCGCCGAGGGTCAGCACGTTGAGGGAGAGGTCGCGGGTCCACAGCACGATCAGCGCGAGGACGACCGAGAGCGGGATGGAGACCGCGGTGACCAGGGTCGAGCGGATCGAGGCGAGGAAGACCAGGATCACCAGGACGGCCATGACGAGGCCGAGGGCGCCCTCGGTGGTGAGTCCGGAGATCGACTTGGCGACGGCCGGGCCCTGGTCGGAGACGACGGTCAGCTGGGCGCCGGCGCCCAGCTGCTCGCGCAGCCCGGGCAGCTTCTTCTCGACGGCCTCGGAGATGGCGACGGCGCTGCCGTCCTTGTCCATGGTGGCCATGACGGCGAGGCTGGGCTTGCCGTTGGTGCGGGTCAGGGAGACCCGGGCGGACTCCTCCTGCTCGACGGTGGCGACGTCGCCCAGCCGGACCGCCTTGCCCCGCGCGGGCTTGATGCGCAGGTCCTGGATCTGCTGGAGCGAGGTGTAGCCGCCGCCGACCTGGACGGTGCGGCTCTTGCCGGCCTCGGAGAAGGAGCCGGCGGGCAGGGTGGCGCCGCCGTTCTGGAGGGCCTGGGCGAGGTTCATGGTGGTCAGGCCGGCCGCGGCGAGCTTGCGCTCGTCGGGGGTGACGGAGACCTGGAGGTCCTGGACGCCGTCGATACTGACCTGGCCGACGCCGTCGATGTCCTCCAGGGCGGGCACGACGGTCCGCTCCAGCTGGTCGGCGAGGGCCTGCTGGTCCTTGTCGGAGGTGGCGGCGAGGACGACGGTCGGGATGTCGTCGGTGGAGCCGGCCACGACCTGCGGGTCGACCGACTCGGGCAGCAGGGCCCGGGCGCGGTTGACGGCCTGCTGGACGTCGGCGACGAGCTGCTTGGTGGACTCGTCCCCGTAGTCGAAGGAGGCCATGATGACGGCGCTGCCCTCGGAGGCGGTGGACGTGATGCCCTTGATGCCGTCGACGGCCTTGAGGTTGTTCTCCAGCGGTTCGACGACCTGCTTCTCGACCACATCGGGAGAGGCGCCCTGGTAGGGGGCGATGACCGAGACCATCGGGAGCTCGATCGAGGGGAACAGCTGCTGCTTCAGCTGGGGTATCGCGATCAGTCCGAAGACGATGGCGACGATGGACATCAGCCCGATCAGGGCCCGTTGCGCGAGGCTGAATCTGGACAGCCAGGACATGGGGTCTCTCTTCTGTGGCGTACTCGTCGGCAGGCGGCGGGCAGCCAGGAGCGCCCCCCAGCCCACAGGATCGGCCACCGGCGGGCCCGATCGCGTCGGCCCCGGGACGGGTCTGTCCCGGGGCGCGTACCGCGTCCGCAGTACGCCGGCGGGCGGGGTCACTCCCCCCTCGGGCGTACCAGTCCCGTCTCGTAGGCGGTGACCACCAGCTGGGCGCGGTCGCGGGCGCCGAGCTTGGCCATGGTGCGGTTGACGTGGGTCTTCACGGTGAGCGGGCTGACGTCGAGCCGTTCGGCGATCTCGTCGTTGGAGAGTCCGCCGCCGACCAGGACGAGGACCTCGCGCTCCCGGGCGGTGAGCGCGGCGAGCCGTGCGGCGTCCACCCGGGCGCCGGCGCCGACCGGGTCGGCGGCGGCGCTCTGGGCGAGGAACGTGGCGATCAGGCCCTTGGTGGCGGCCGGGGAGAGCAGCGCCTCGCCGGCGTGCGCGATCCGGATCGCGCCGAGCAGCTCGTCCGGTTCGGCTCCCTTGCCGAGGAAGCCGGAGGCGCCGGCGCGCAGCGACTCGACGACGTACTCGTCGATCTCGAAGGTGGTGAGCATGACGATCCGGACCCCGGCGAGCTCGGGGTCGGCGGTGATCATGCGGGTGGCGGCGAGGCCGTCGGTGCCGGGCATCCGGATGTCCATGAGGACGACGTCGGGCCGTTCGGCGCGGGCGAGGGCGGCGGCCTGGGCGCCGTCGGCGGCCTCGCCGATCACCTCCATGTCGGGCTCGGAGTCGACCAGCACGCGGAAGGCGCTGCGCAGCAGGGCCTGGTCGTCGGCGAGCAGTACCCGGATCGTCATGTGTCCTCCCCCGCCTCCCGGGTGGTTCCGGGGATCAGCGGCAGTATCGCCTGGACCCGGAAGCCGCCGCCGTAGCGGGGTGCGGCGGTGAGCGCGCCGCCGAGGGCGGTGACCCGCTCGCGCATGCCGAGCAGGCCGTGGCCGCCGGCGGGGTCGGGGGCCTGGGCGGCGGGCGGGGCGCCGTCGTCCAGGACGGTGACCTCGACGGTACGGCCCACGAGGACGACGCTCACCTCGGCGCGGGCGTCCGGTCCGGCGTGCTTGCGGACGTTGGTGAGGGCCTCCTGGACGATGCGGTACGCGGCGAGGTCGACGGCCGACGGGAGCCGGCGGCCGTCGTCGGCGCGGGCCAGCGAGACGGGCAGTCCGGCCTTGCGGAAGGTGTCGAGGAGCCCGTCGAGGACGGCGAGGCCGGGGGCGGGCTCGGTGGGGGCCTCGGGGTCGCCGGACTGGCGGAGCAGACCGACGGTGGCGCGGAGCTCGCCGAGGGCGGAGCGGCTGGCCTCGCGGACGTGGGCGAGGGCCTCCTTGGCCTGGTCGGGGCGCTTGTCCATGACGTGGGCGGCGACCCCGGCCTGCACGTTGACCAGGGCGATGTGGTGGGCGACGACGTCGTGGAGGTCGCGGGCGATCCGGAGCCGTTCCTCGGCGACCCGGCGGCGGGCCTCCTCCTCGCGGGTCCGTTCGGCGCGTTCGGCGCGTTCCCGGATGGCGTCGACGAAGGCGCGGCGGCTGCGGACGGCGTCGCCGGCGGCGGCCGCCATGCCGGTCCAGGCGAAGACCCCGAGGTTCTCCTGGGCATACCAGGGGGTGGGGCCGAAGGCCATGGCGGCGAAGGCGAGCGCGGTCATGGTGGCGAGGCCGACCCGCCAGGTGGTGGGGCGGTCGGTGCGGGAGGCGACCGTGTAGAGGGCGACGACGACGCTGATGGTGACCGGGGCGGGCCGGCTCTCGCCGAGCAGCTCCAGCAGGCTGAGCCCGGCGGTGAAGGCGAGGACGGCGAAGGGGCGGCGCCGGCGGAGGACGAGGGCCACGGCGGCGACGAGCATCATCGCCACGCCGAGGGGCGTGGGGGCGCGGTCGCCGAAGGTGGGTCCGGTGGCGCTGCCGTGCGGGTCGGTGAAGGAGGCGGCGATCATCGCGACGAGGACGCCGAAGGCCAGGACGGTGTCGAAGGCCAGGGGGTGGTCGCGGAAGCGGGTGCACAGGCGTGCGGCGAGGCCCGGGGCGAGGGGTGCGGGTGCTGTGCGGGTCACCCGGAAACGGTACGGCCTGCCCGCGCCCGGGGCGACGGTGCCGGCGCCCGCACGGGACGGGCGGGTGCGAGGCGTCCGCCGAGGGGCGCCGCCCTGTCGGGGCTGCGGCCCGGTGCGCCCTCCCCCGGACGCGGTCCGTGGGGAGGGCGGGGGGCCGGTCAGCCGGGGATGAGGCCGTCGTCCGAGAGCATCTCGCGGACCTCGGCCAGGGACGCGTCAGGGGCCGGGAGGATCAGCTCCGAGGGCTCCAGGGCGTCGTCCGGGAGGGGGGTGCCCAGACGGCGGACGGCGTCGAGGAGCGCCCCCAGCGTGCGCCGGAAGCCTTCCTCGTCGCTCGACCGCATCTCGTTCAGCAACTCGTCGTCGAGCTCATTGAGCTCGGCGAAGTGGCTGTCGGCCAGCTCCAGCTGGCCCTCCCCCATGATCCGTACGATCATGACGCCGTCCTTGCCTACTGCTTGTCGAAGCGGGGGTGGGACTGCTGCTGGTTCTGCTGCGGGGTGCCCGCCGCGCCGCCTTCGATGGCCTGCTGCTGGGCGGAGGGACCCCCGGCCAGCTCGGCCTTCATGCGCTGGAGCTCCAGCTCGACGTCGGTGCCGCCGGAGAGGCGGTCCAGCTCGGCCTGGATGTCGTCCTTGGCGAGGCCCGACTGGTCGTCGAGCGCGCCGGAGGCGAGGAGCTCGTCGATGGCGCCGGCCCGGGCCTGGAGCTGGGCGGTCTTGTCCTCGGCCCGCTGGATGGCGAGGCCGACGTCGCTCATCTCCTCGGAGATGCCGGAGAAGGACTCGGCGATCCGGGTCTGGGCCTGGGCGGCCGTGTAGGTGGCCTTGATGGTCTCCTTCTTGGTGCGGAAGGCATCGACCTTGGCCTGGAGGCGCTGTGCCGCGAGGGTCAGCTTCTCCTCCTCGCCCTGGAGGGTCTGGTGCTGCACCTCGAGGTCGCTGACCTGCTGCTGGAGCGCGGCCCGGCGGGACAGCGCCTCGCGGGCGAGGTCCTCCCGGCCGAGCGCCAGCGCCTTGCGGCCCTGGTCCTCCAGCTTGGCGGACTGGCCCTGCAGCTGGTTCAGCTGGAGTTCGAGCCGCTTGCGGGAGGTGGCGACGTCGGCGACGCCCCTGCGCACCTTCTGCAGCAGCTCCAGCTGCTTCTGATACGAGTAATCGAGGGTCTCGCGCGGGTCCTCGGCCCGGTCAAGGGCTTTGTTCGCCTTCGCGCGGAAGATCATCCCCATACGCTTCATGACACCGCTCATGGGCTTCGCGCGCCCCCTTCTGACGGACTTGGCACCAGCTCTTCGTCAGGATCCACAGTACGGTCCCTGCCTCTATTACCGCACTGTTCGGAGCGGGATGCGCTCCTCCCCAAGGACGACTGGTGCCGGTCCCTCCTCCGGCGGGAGGAGTAGACCGATCTCCGGGAGACCCCTGGCGGAGCCGCCCCCGTCCGCTCGATTCCCCCCGGATCCCGTGCCGGATCCCGGTGCGTCCTCGTGTGCGTACCGGCTAGGACGCCGGCTGTGAGCGGATCGTTCCCTCCCGGACTGGGGTTCCATGCCCGCCACCCCGTACCCTTGGGTTTTGTGTTCCGTAGCCGTTCGAAGGATGAGAAGGCCCCCACCGAGAAGGTGACGGCGGACCTCTCCAAGCAGCCCCGCGACCCCGAGGCCCCCAAGGGCCGCCCGACCCCGAAGCGGAGTGAGGCCCAGACGCAGCGCCGTCGTGCGCAGTCCGTCCCGCTCGACCGCAAGGAAGCCGCCAAGCGCCAGCGTGAGGCGCGGCGGTCCGACCTGACGCGTCAGCGCGAGGCGCTGAACAGTGGTGACGAGCGTTATCTGCCGGCCCGTGACAAGGGTCCGGTGCGCCGATTCGTGCGCGACTTCGTCGACTCGCGCTTCGCGATCGCCGAGTTCTTCCTGCCGATGGCCGTGGTCATCCTGGTGCTCTCCCTGTTCGGCAACGCGAACCGGGCGCTCCAGAACATCTCGCTGCTGCTCTGGCTCGGCGTGATCGTGATGATCATCATCGACTCCATCGGCATCTGGATCCGTCTGCGGAAGCAGCTCAACGAGCGCTTCCCGGACCAGCCGAAGCGCGGCGCGATCGCGTACGGCCTGATGCGCACGCTCCAGATGCGCCGTCTGCGGCTTCCGAAGCCGCAGGTCAAGCGCGGAGAGCGACCCTGAGCGCGGACGGCTCGGTCTCCGGCGGTCACGCCTTCGGCGTGGACGCCACCGGGACGGGCGGTCCCGTGCTGCCCGCCGTCGTCCACTGGCCCGCCGGTCACGGCGGGCTCCGGGACACCATCCGGCAGGAGATCGTCGCCCGCCAGGTCGACGAGCAGATAACCGGCCGCTACCCGGTGGGGCAGCGGCTCAGGATCCTCGACGCGGGCATGGGGGCCGGTACGCAGGCGCTGCGGCTGGCCCGGGCGGGGCACACCGTCACGGGCCTGGAGGCCGATCCCGAGCTGCTGAAGACGGCCCGGGACTCGCTGGCGACCGAACCGGCGGGGATCCGTGAGCGGGTCCGGCTGATCGAGGGCGACGGACGCGAGACCGGCGTCCACTTCCTGCCCGGCAGCTTCGACGTGGTCCTGTGCCACGGGGTGCTCATGTACGCCGACGAGCCGGACGCGCTGCTCGCGGGTCTGGCCCGGATGCTGGCCCCCGGCGGCCTGCTCTCCCTGGTGGTACGGAACGCGGACGCCCTCGCCATGCGGCCGGGGCTCGCCGGGGACTGGGCGGGCGCGCTGGCCGGCTTCGAGACGGACGTCTACCAGGACGACGACGGCGTGAAGGTGCGGGCCGACCGGCTCGAGGCGCTGACGGCGACGCTCGCGGGGATCGCGGCGCCGCTGCACGCCTGGTACGGGGTGCGGGTCTTCACCGACGGCGTCCCCGCGGAGGTCGGTCTGCCGGCCGCCGAGGAGCTGGACCGGCTGCTCGCCGCCGAGGAGAAGGCGGGGCGGACCGATCCCTACCGGCGGGTGGCGGCGCTGCTGCACCTGTGCGGTGTGCGGGGCTGAGCCCCCTTCCACGACACGGCCGAGGGCCGGTGCGCCGACGCGGCGCGCCGGCCCTTCGCGCGTCGCCTCTCCCCGGCCCGTACCCTGCCCCGTCCGGCGCGGGGTACGCCTGACGGGGGGTACGCCTGTTCGGAGGTGTCCACCGGGACGGACGAAGGGGACGGAACGGATACTCCGGACATGGATGCCTCCCGTGCCCGTGCCCGTACCCGACTCCTCGCCCTCCCCCTCGCCGCGGGGGTCTGCGCCGCCGCGCTGACCGCCGGCTGCTCCGCGGACCCCGGGACGTCCGCGGCGCCCGGGCGGACCACCGCGCAGGCGGCGCCGGCCGCCGCCAACGAGCTCCAGGACGACTACCAGGCCGTGATCAAGGACGTGCTGCCGTCCGTGGTGCAGATCGACGCCTCGGAGAGCCTGGGCTCCGGGGTGGTCTACGACGATCGGGGGCACATCGTCACCAACGCGCACGTGATCGGCGAGGAGACCTCCTTCCAGGTCACCGCCGCCACCGGCGGGCAGCCCGTCGCGGCCCGGCTGGTCGCCGCCTACCCGGAGCAGGACCTCGCGGTGATCCGCCTGGAGTCGGTGCCCGACGGGCTGAAGCCGGCCCGGTTCGGCGACTCGTCCAAGGTCCAGATGGGCCACATCGTGCTGGCGATGGGGTCCCCGCTGGGCCTGTCCGGCAGCGTCACCCAGGGCATCGTCTCCGCCACCGGCCGCACCGTCAGCGAGGGCCACACGGGTGGCGGCACCGGCGCCACCCTCGGCAACATGGTGCAGACCTCGGCGGCGATCAACCCGGGCAACAGCGGGGGCGCGCTGGTCGACCTGGACGGGCAGGTCGTCGGCATCCCGACCCTCGCCGCCACCGACCCGGCGATGGGCGGCGGCTCCGCGCCCGGCATCGGCTTCGCGATCCCGTCGTCGATGGTGAGGACCGTCGCCGACCAGATCATCAAGGACGGCAAGGTCACCGACTCGGGCCGGGCCGCCCTCGACATCACCGGCCGGACGGTCCTGGACGACGACTACGAGCCGGCCGGCGTGGCCGTGGTGGAGGCCGAGGAGGGGGGCGCGGCGGCGGACGCGGGCCTGCGGGCGGGCGATGTGATCACCCGGCTCGCGGACGACGACATCACGACGATCACCTCCCTCGCGGAGTCCCTGGCGGACCGCAGCCCGGGCGACGTGGTGACCGTCACCTACGTCCGGGGCACCGAGACCCACAAGGCGGAGGTCACGCTCGGCGAGATCTGAGCGGGCCGGTGAAGGGCCGGGCGGAGACCCGGGCACGCGGGAAGGGCGGGGCCCGGCGGCCCCGCCCTTCCGTTCTCGTGCCGTCAGGCCGTCGTGGCCGTCAGGCGCCTTCCGCGTCCAGCGGCATCGGGCCGTAGATCTTCGTGGTGTCCTCGGAGAGGGTCACCTGGTCCGCGCCGCCGGCGAGGAGGTCGCGCCAGTTCTCCCCGAGCCAGCTCTCGGCGTCGCCCTGGGTGCCGAACTCCTCCGGCGTCACCACCGGCACGACCTCCGTGCCGTCGGACTTCTCGAACCGCCACGTCCATGCCATGTCCGCCTCCTGAGGCTCACCGGATGATCGGTTTCCTGCCCGCAGAGTAGCCGGGCGCGCACCGCGCGCGGGGGCGCGGGAGGATCAGTGCGTGGAACTGACTCTGCTCGGCACCGGCTCCCCGCTCGGTCTGCCCCGCCCCGACTGCCCCTGCGCGGTGTGCGCGCGCTCCCGCGGACCGCGCGCGCGGTCCGCGACCGCGCTGCTCGTGGACGGCGCCCTGCTGCTCGACCTCACCCCGGGGGCGGCGCTCGCCGCGGCCCGCGCGGGGCGTTCGCTGGTGGGGGTGCGGCAGGTGCTCCTGACGTACCCGCACGACGGTCCGCCGGTGGAGCTGCCGGCCGGGCTGCCGACGGCCGGGCGGGTGCCGGACGGGCGGGAGCTGACGCTGATCAGCGGCCACCGGGTGCGGGCGGTGCCGATGGACTCCCCGGGGACCGGGTACGAGGTGGTGTCGGCCGAGGGCGAGCGGCTGCTGTACCTGCCGCGCGGCGGGGCGCCCGCGGGGCTGGCGGAGAACCACCAGGAGCCGTACGACCTGGTGGCGGCGGACGTGACGGGCCGGCCGGACGCGCTGGCGCGGCTGCGGGCGACCGGCGCGGTGGGTCCCGGCACGGAGGTGATCGCCGTCCATCTGGACCACGACGCGCCGACCGGGGCCGAGCTGGACCGGCGGCTGGCGGCGGCCGGGGCGCGGGCGGTGCCGGACGGGACGGTGCTGTACCTGGGCGAGTACCACGAGCTGCCGGAGGTGCCGCGGCGGACGCTGGTGACCGGCGGGGCGCGGTCGGGGAAGTCGGTGGAGGCCGAGCGGCGCCTGGAGACCTTCCCCGAGGTGGTGTACGTGGCGACCGGCGGGACCCGCGAGGGTGATCCGGAATGGGCGGAGCGGGTGGGGCTGCACCGGGAGCGGCGGCCCGGCACCTGGCGTACGGCCGAGACCACCGACCTGGTGCCGCTGCTCGCCGGGGAGGGTCCGGCGCTCCTGATCGACTGCCTGTCGCTGTGGCTGACCGACGCCATGGACCGGGTGGGCGCGTGGGACGACGCCGTGTGGGCGGACGGCGGGCAGGCGGCGCTGCGGGAGCGGACGGCGGAGCTGGTGGCGGCGGTGCGGGCGACCCGCCGGACGGTGGTGGCGGTGACCAACGAGGTCGGCTCGGGCGTGGTGCCGGCGACGGCGGCGGGGCGGCGGTTCCGGGACGAGCTGGGGCGGCTCAACGCGGCCTTCGCGGAGGAGTGCGAGCAGGTGGTGCTGGTGGTCGCCGGTCAGGCGCTGGTGCTGCGCGGGTAGGGTGCTGATCCCGATGGGCCTGCGTGCCGAACCTCGCTGATGTCACAAGGCGGAACCCCCGATGGACCCTCTGCACCCCCTGCACCCCCTGAATCTCGACGACTTCTCCGATCTGATCGAGCGCCCCGACGGCGGGATCCGGCGCGACGCCGAGGAGCGCCGGGAGCGGCTCGCCGTCCGCCCGGGTGCGCTCGGGCGCCTCGACGAACTGGGCGAGTGGCTGTCCGCCGCCCAGTCGGCGGTGCGGGTGCGCGCGATCGAGCAGCCGAAGGTGGTCGTCTTCGCCGGGGACCACGGCGTCGCCTCGCTGGACGTGTCGGGCCGGGCGGCCGGCACCGCCCACGTCCTGGTCCGGGAGCTCCTCGACGGGGCGAGCCCGCTCGCGGTGCTGGCCCGCTCGATGGACGTGCCGGTCCGGGTGGTGGACGCGGGGCTGGACTGCGACCCGGAGCTGCTGCCGGAGGCGGTGACCCGGCACCGGGTGCGGCGCGGCAGCGGCCGGATCGACGTCGAGGACGCGATGACGCCGGAGGAGACCGAGGCGGCGGTGCGCCTGGGCATGGCGATCGCCGACGAGGAGGCCGACTCGGGCACGGATCTGGTGGTGCTCGGCGATCTGAGCGTGGGCGGGACGACCGCGGCGTCGACGCTGGTCGCGGCGTTGTGCGGGACGGACGCGTCGGTGGTGACCGGGCGCGGCGGCGCGGGGATCGACGACCTGGCGTGGATGCGCAAGTGCGCGGCGATCCGGGACTCGCTGCGGCGGGCGCGGCCGGTCCTCGGCGACCAGCTGGCGCTGCTCGGCACGGTCGGCGGGGCGGATCTGGCGGCGGCGACCGGCTTCCTGCTCCAGGCGGCGGTGCGGCGGATGCCGGTGATCCTGGACGGTGTGGTGGGCGCGGCCTGTGCGCTGGTGGCGCAGCGGGCGGCGTTCCGGGCGCCGGACTGGTGGCTGGCGGGCCAGGTGTCCGGGGAGCCGGCGCAGGCGAAGGCACTGGACCGGATGGCGCTCAACCCCCTGCTCGATCAGGGCGTCCTGGTGGGTGAGGGAACCGGGGCACTGCTCGCGCTTCCCCTCGTCCGGGCCGCGGCGGCCCTCGCCGCCGAGCTGCCCGAACGTCCGGAGCCGACCTCTCCGGACGGGTCCGCCTCGGCCGAGGCGGTCTGAGGGGACGGCACTCCATCGGTGAGGCCCGGAGGCGGCCGCCCGCGACGCGCGGGTGGCCGCCTCCGGCGTCGCCGCACGGAAAGCGATGCCCCATATGATCGCTTTTCATGGGAGAGGTCCGTTTGTCCGCCGAAGGAACGCCCCGGGGCACCGACCGCTCGCGGCGGAGCGCCGCGTTCGCCGTCTGGTACCTCCGCGTCGTCACGTTCATCAACTTCCTGAGTGCCGTGTGGGTCTCCTTCGGGCAGGACCTGCGCCGGCACAACGAGGACGACTACTTCACGCCGTACATGCTCACGGCGGGCTTCGCCTCCGGCGTCTTCACCCTCTTCCTGGCGATCACCATGCGCCGCCGCAAGCGGGCCGCCTGGATCCTCAACACCGCGCTGAGCGGCCTCTTCCTGCTGCTCTTCGCGCTGGTGATGTTCTTCCCGGAGATCCGGCAGCACGCCCAGAACTGGATCTCGCTGGTCCTCACCGCCGCCTTCTTCGTCTCCCTGCTGCTGGGCCGCAAGGAGTTCTACGCCAAGGGCGACCGCTCCAACCCGCTGCTCGCGGCGGTGGTGGCGGTCGGCGGTCTGCTCGTCACCTCGCTGCTCGCCGCCCTCCTGGTCACCGCCACCAACACGGCCACCGGGCCCTCCACCTTCCTGGAGCGCTGGCGGTACGGCGTGATGCGGCTGATCACGCTGGCCGCCGACGACTCGCGCTTCCCCACCATCACCACCCCGGGCTGGGTCGACGTGGTCATCAACGTGATGTCCACGCTGCTGCTCTTCGCGGTGCTCTTCGCCGCCTTCCGATCCCGCCGCGCGGTGGACCCGCTCACCGAGGCGGACGAGGAGCGGCTGCGGGCGCTCCTCGACAAGCACGGGGACCGGGACTCGCTCGGCTACTTCGCGCTGCGCCGCGAGAAGAGCGTGGTCTGGTCCCCCAGCGAGAAGGCCGCCGTCGCCTACCGGGTGGTGGGCGGGGTCTCGCTCGCCTCCGGCGATCCGATCGGCGACCCCGAGGCGTGGCCGGGGGCGATCGAGCCGTGGCTGGCCGAGGCGCGCGAGCACGGCTGGATCCCGGCGGTGATGGGCGCGAGCGAGGAGGCCGGGGTGATCTACGCCCGGCACGGCCTGGACGCCCTGGAGCTGGGCGACGAGGCCATCGTGGAGACCGACGAGTTCACCCTGGACGGCCGGGCGATGCGAACCGTCCGGCAGGCGTTCAACCGGGTCGAGCGGGCCGGGTACGAGGTGCGGATCCGGCGTCACGAGGCCATCCCGGCCGAGGAGATGGCCGAGCTGCTGCGGAAGGCGGACGACTGGCGGGACGGGGCCACCGAGCGCGGCTTCTCGATGGCGCTCGGACGGCTCGGGGACCCGCGCGACGGGCGCTGCGTGATGCTGGAGTGCACCGACGGGACCGGTGAGCTGCGGGCGCTGCTCTCCTTCGTGCCGTGGGGGCCGAAGGGGCTGTCGCTGGACCTGATGCGGCGGGACCGCGACTCCGAGAACGGGCTGATGGAGTTCATGGTGATCGAGCTCCTCCAGCGCGCGAAGGAGATCGGGATCACGCAGGTGTCGCTGAACTTCGCCATGTTCCGGTCCGTCTTCGAACGCGGCTCGAAGCTCGGCGCCGGCCCGGTGCTGAGGATGTGGCGCTCGCTGCTCAGCTTCTTCTCCCGCTGGTGGCAGATCGAGTCGCTGTACCGCGCCAACGCCAAGTACCGACCGATCTGGGAGCCCCGCTTCATGCTCTTCGAGAAGAGCGCCGACCTGCCGCGCATCGGCCTCGCCGCCGGGCGCGCCGAGGGCTTCCTGGAGGCCCCCGGCCTGCCGAAGTGGCTGCACCGCAAGCACCTGGAGAGCGGGCGTTGAGCGGCGCGGTCCGCGGCTTCGCCCTCCGTGAGTGGGGCCCGCTGTCCGGCACCGTGCGCCGGGAGCTGGCGGCCCGGCGGTGGGGGGCGGTGCCGCTGACGCTGACGGCCGTCTGCCTCACGGCGCTGTTCCAGTTCGCGCAGAACCAGGAGTGGGGGTACGCGCCGGTGCAGGCGGTCGGCGCGGTGCGGGCCGATGACCCGCTCTGGCTCGCCCTGCTCCGTACCCCGCTCTCGCTCTTCGTCCCCGCGCTCGACCTGCCCGTCTGGGGCGCGCTCGCCCAGGTCCTGCTGGTCTTCGGGATCGCCGAGATCTGCCTGGGCCGGTGGCGGACGCTCGGGATCGCCTATCTGGCGACCCTGTGCGGCACGCTGTACGCGCGCCTGGGCATCGCCCTCGGCCCCGGCACCCCGCTCGGCCTTCCGGCCTCCGACGCGCAGGTGGTGGACACCGGCCCGTCGGCCGCGGTGGTGGGCCTCGCCGTCTACGTCTGCTGGCGCCGGCGGGCGTACTGGACGGGCGGAGCGGTCGTGGTGGCGATGGTGATCGAGGTGATCGTCAAGCCGAACCTCGCGGGCAAGGAGCATCTGGCGGCCATCGCGGGCGTCCTGGTGCTGATCGCCGTCCTGGTGGGGCGGGGGCGCGGTCAGGACGGGGTGGAACCCCGGCCGGGGACGCGTTCCTGGAAGCCGCCGATCAGGTCCTGACCCTTCCGCCGCACCCGGGTCCAGCGCTTGTCGTGCCGGTAGGCGCGGACCGTGCCCCGGGCCCGGGCGCGGTGGCGGCGCCGGTAGAAGTGCCGCCACCACCAGGAGCCGGGGCGGGCCAGCCGGACGGCGCCGACGATCGCCAGGAAGGGCACGAAGACGCCGAGCAGCGCCATCCGCGGCTTGCCCTTGACCAGGGTGACCAGGATGAGGACGAAGTTCAGGGCCAGGGTGAGGAGGAAGCTCACCCGGTCCTGCCGTTCCTCCGCGGTGACGTCGTCGACGCCGAGCGGGGAGAAGCCGCTGAGGGGCAGGAGCATGAGGGCGGCGGTGAGCACGACGACCTCGACGCTCTGCCGGCCCTCCTCCGACCAGTACACGTCGTCCAGATGGAGGATGAGCGCGAACTCGTCCAGGACGAGGCCGGCGCCGATGCCGAAGACCACCGCGAAGGCGCACGCGCCGAAGCCGTGCCGGCCGCTCGCCACCGCGCCGAAGCCGCCGAGCACGGTGAGGACCACGCCGGGCACGACGTGATGGATGTGCAGCCCGCCGGAGGAGACGTTCCGGAACGGCCCCCTGCCGGCCCGGATGAGCCGGGTGACGGTGCGGGTGACCAGGAAGGTGAGGACGAAGGAGGTCAGGGCGAGGAGCATCGGAAGCTTGCCCGGCTCCAGGATGTTGCGGGAGAACCAGTGACCCATGCCACCCCGTTCCGCTATGCCCGATACATGCCGACATGGGCAATCTACCGTCCGCGACCGGCGACTACCCTGCCCGGATGGACGGCCTGCGTTTCGCCTTCGGGACCCTCACCGTGATCCCCGCCCGCATCACCCGCTGGGACCGGGACGCGGCGCGCGCCGGCATGCTCTGCGCCCCCGTCGCCGGGCTCATCGTCGGCCTCGCCGCCGCCGCGGCCGGCGGGGTGCTCCTGCCGCTCGGCTCCGGTCCGCTGATCGCCGCCGTCGCCACCGTCGCCGTCCCCGCGCTGCTCACCCGCGGCCTCCACCTCGACGGCCTCGCCGACACCGCCGACGGGCTCGGCAGCGCCAAGCCCGCCGACGAGGCGCTGCGCATCATGAAGCAGTCCGACATCGGCCCGTTCGGCGTCATCACCCTCGTCCTCGCCCTGCTCGCCCAGGTCGCGGCCGTGTACGAGCTGTACGGGGAGGGCTGGGCGCACGGCGCGATCGCCGTCGTGCTGGCGGCCACCGTCGCCCGGCTCGCCCTCACCCACGCCTCCCGGCACGGCGTCCCGGCGGCCCGGCCGGAGGGGCTCGGCGCGATCGTCGCGTCCACGGTGCCGGTCCGGTCCGCGACCCTCTGCACCGCCGCCGTCCTCCTCCTCGCCGCCGGCACGGGCCTGCTGCTCTCCCCGTACGACGCCGTCCACGCCGTTCTCGCCGCGGGCGCCGGCCTCGCCGTCGCCGCCCTCCTCCTCCGCCGCTGCGTCCGCCGCTTCGGCGGCGTGACCGGCGACGTCTTCGGCGCGGTGGAGGAGACGGCCGCGACGGCGACCCTCCTGGCGCTGACCCTGGGCTGAGCCGACGGCTCTAACAGGTGCGGCGCCAGACGCCCAGTTCGTACTTCTTCTGCAGGGAGCTGAGGCCCAGTTCGCGGGAGTCGGGGCAGAACTCGCGGGGGGTCAGTTCGTACTCGGCGTGGAAGACCGGCTTGCCCGCGGCGATGAAGGGGGCGAGGCGGTGGCACTCGTCGTACTCGGCGCACTGCTCGTTGACCGCGAAGTCGAAGTCGGGGAGGAGCTGGGGGATCTGGTCGAGGTCGTTCTTGAGGCCGACGGCGAGGCCGCGGTCGTGGGCGAGGCGGGCGATCAGCCGGTTGTAGCGGAGCTGGTCGGCGGCGGTGAGGGGGAAGCCGGTGCGGTTGCGGTAGCCGTCCATGTTGTCGGGCTCCACCGCGTCGAAGCCCTTGTCCCGGCACATGTCGATCCGCTCGGCCATCAGGGGTTCGAGGACGTCGGTGCGGCGGATGTCGAGCCAGCGCTCGCCCTCCCAGCCGTTGCCCTCGCCGAGGACGGACCTCGGGAAGCGGCCGGCGTCGGGGCGGAAGTCCTCCCAGGCGCCGGTGGAGAGGTAGCAGATCACCTTCCGGCCCCGCCGGTGCAGGTCCGCGACGGTCCCGGCGGAGTGGTCGAAGCCGTCGATGTCGTAGACGGGGACGTCGACGGTCGGGTCCAGCCTCCCGCTCAGCTGCCACTGCCAGGCCAGGCCGGCGGCCGGGCGCCAGCGGGCGGCGTCCGGCTTGGGGTCGGGGTCCGGGTCCGGGCCCGCGGTGCAGGCGGTGACCAGGAGCAGCAGGCCCGCGAGAAGGGGAAGAAGGCGTCTCGTCGGGCGGGTTCCGGGAGGTCGTCTCATCGGGCGGGCTCCGGGAGGTCGTGCGGCAGGGTGCCCCAGGGGTGGGCGCCCGTCCCGGGGACCGCGCAGTGCACCTCGGTCGCGGGCCGGAATCCGGGCGGGGCCGCGTAGACCAGGTGGCAGTGGTGCGGGGCGGCCGGCGGGTCGAGGGTGCGGTAGGTGTCCCAGGGGCCCTCGAAGGTGACCAGCAGGTCGGCCAGGTCGGCGTATCCCTCGTCGGGCCGGGCGCCGTGGTTGAGGACCAGGGTCGCGGCCCCGGCGGCGCGGGCGGCGACGGCGAGCCGCCGGTAGTGCGGCAGGGCGTCGGGCGCGGTCGCGACCTGGTCGAGGAAGGCCCCGTCGGCCGCGTACCAGTCGCGGTGGCGGAGCAGGTCGGCGACGACCTCGGCGTGCGGGCGGCGGCCGTAGGCGGTGTCCGCGTAGCCGAGGACCCGGACGCCGGCCGCCCGCAGCCGGCCGGCGGCCTCGGCGAAGGCCGGGTCGGGGGCCTCCCCGGCCCCGTTCGCCGGGTTGAGGACGACGCTGTGGAGGGCCGGCGCGGCGGCGACCAGGGCCGCCCAGCCCTCGGGGCGGTCGGTGGGGTGCTCGTAGAACGGCACCAGGAGGGAACGTTTCACGTGCGGGTCTCTCCGGTCACTGGGTCAGACGCGGTGGGTGGTCGGCCGTACCAGCAGAACATGGCTGAGGACGGCCAGCACGGCCGCCGCTCCCCCGGCGGCGAGCGGGCCCGCCGCCGGTTCGAGGGTCTGCGCGGCGGCGGCCAGCAGACAGACGGTCGCCGCGCCGAGGACGGTACCGAACGCCTGGAGGAGCAGCCCCAGCCAGAGCACCGTGCCGATGAGGAGGAGGGCGAGCAGCCGGTCCGGGGCGGGCCAGGGGGCGCCGGGCCCGAGCAGGTTCGCGGCGAGGGTGAGGCCGAGCAGCACGGTCAGGTAGCCGCCGAGGCAGAGCAGCAGGGTGCCGCTGACCGCGCGGCGGAAGGCGCGGGCGGTGGTGAGGGTCCGCAGCCGGTCGAGGCTGCCGCCCCGGAAGCGGTGGAGCAGCCATTCCGCGGGCCCCATGGAGAGGGTGAGCGCGACGACCGCGCCGGCGCCGGTGGCCGAGGGGTCGCCGAGGCCCGCGTGGAGCACGAGGACGCCGCTGCCGAGACCGAAGAGGCCGTACGGGACGGAGGCCGCGAGCGGGGGTCCGCCCCGTCCGGCGGCGCCGCGCGCGGTGCCGGGGCGCAGCGCGTGGGCGGCGACCAGGCAGGCGGCGGTGAGGGAGAGGGCCGGCAGGCCGGCGCGCAGCGGGTCGGGCAGGTCCCAGCGGAGGGCGGGGAGGGCGCCGAGGAGCGGCAGCAGGGTGGCGAGCAGGGCCCGTTCGCGGCCGAGGACGAGGAGCGCGGTGGCGGCGGCGAGGTAGAGGGACTGGCCGGCGGCGAAGACGGCGGCGGGCAGTTCGCCGTCGCGGGCGGCCGCGAGGGCCACGGCGGTCCCGGCGAGCGCGCCGGCGGGGGCGCCGGTCAGCAGGGCGCGGGCGGCGGCCGCCCGGTCGCCGAGGCCGAGCCAGGTGTGGGCGCGGTGGGAGAGGGCCTGGTTCCACACCCAGCCGGTGACGGCGCCGGCGAGCAGCGGCACGGTGCCGGCGGGGAGCCCGTACCGCCCGTGGGCTCCGGCGAGCAGGGGTCCGGCCAGGACGTAGGCGAGTCCGGGCAGGGCGAAGACGAGCCCGCGGAGCAGGCAGCCGCCGAGCCCCTCGGACCGGCCGGGGCCGCTCCGGTGCTTCCGGGGCGGCTCGGGGTGGCGCCGTACCACGCGGGCGTACAGGTCCTCGGCGAGCGTGAAGGAATCGTTCCGCCCGTAGGCGAGCCGGATGTGGTCGTCGGTCATGCCGTCGGATTCGAGGAGCGCGGCGATCTCGTCCGGGTGGACGGCGGCGGCGACGAACTCGTCGAGCCGGAAGGCGAGTTCGTCGAGGGGGTCGGCCGCGGTACCGGCTCCGGCACCGGCCCCCGCGCCGGCCTCGCGGGGGCGGGGCGGGGCCGGGAGCGCGGGGGTCGCGGTCGGCGGTTTCAGCCAGAGGGAGCCGCTCATGCCGGGGTGCCTTCGGGGACTCGGGGCGCGGAACGGCGCGGGGACGGGATGCTGACGCGGAGGGGCACGGCGGGGCGGGCCGGCGCGGCGGTGCGGGGGGCGGCGAGTTCGCGGTAGATGCGGCGGAAGCCGTCGACCGAGCGGTGCAGGGTGAACTCGTCGATCACCCGCTGCCGGGCCCGCCGGCCGAGTTCGGCGCGGCGGGCGCCGTCGCGGAGGAGGGCGGAGACGGCGGCGGCCATGACGGCCGGTTCGCGGGGCGGGACGACGATCCCGGTGTCGCCGACGGCCTCCCGTACCCCTCCGACGTCGGTGGAGACGGTGGCTCGGCCGCAGGACATGGCCTCGATGAGGGAGAAGGGGAAGCCCTCGCTGATGGAGGAGAGCATCACCACGCTGCCGGCGGCGTAGGCGGAGGGCACGTCGGAGACGCGGCCCTCGAAGGAGACGCCGTCGGCGACGCCGAGTTCGGCGGCGAGCTTCTCCAGGCCGGTGCGGTAGTCCTCGTTCCCCGCGGGGACCGGGCCGAAGAGCCGGAGCCTCAGCTCGGGGAGTTCGGCGCGGGAGATCGCGTACGCCCGGATCAGGGTCTCCAGGTCCTTGATCGGGTCCACCCGGCCGCACCAGCTGAGCGTGGGGGTCCCGGGTTCGGGGCCGGCCTCGGGGAAGAGGGCCGGGTCGACGCCGTTGTAGACGGTGCGGATGCGGTCGGCGGGGGCGCCGCCGCGCTCCTCCCAGCGCCGGTTGTACTGGTTGCAGGGGGTGATGAGGTCGGCCTGGCGGTAGCCGAGGGAGTTGAGCTCGCGGTAGAAGCCCAGCATGAGCGCCTTGACGGGCCAGCGCTGGGTCTCGGTGCGGTAGCCGAGGTAGCGCTCGCGGAGGTAGATGCCGTGTTCGGTGAGCAGGAAGGGCACCCCTTCGAAGTGCTGCGCGGCGAGCGCGGGCAGGGTGGCGAGGCCGCTGGAGACGGCGTGCGCCACGCTGCCGTCGGCTATCCGGGCGGCGAGCGGCCGAAGGGCGTGTTCCAGCAGGTCGGTGGCGGTGAGGGCGTCGTGGACGGTGGGCCCGGCGGCACGCGTCGGCAGGTGCGGCATGGTCCAGATCCACATGAGGGAGCGGAGGGCCGCCTCCGAGCGCAGGGCCGGGGTGAGCCGGCCCTCGCGGGCGAGGGCGGCCAGGTCGTAGAGGCCGGCGGCGAGGTCGTGGCCGGCCTCCGGGTCGAGGAGGGCGAGCAGGAAGTGCTCGTAGGAGGCGAGGAAGCGGCGGCGGTCCCGGCCCCGCGGGGGCCGGCGCGCGCGGCCGGGCGCGTCCGGTCCCCGCGGGTGGCCCCAGAGGGGGAACGCGGTGTGCCGGGCGACGTTGGGCGGCAGCTCCCAGGTGACGGGTTCGCGGCCGCTGCCGGTGAGGGCGAGGATCTCGAAGGTGACCTCGGGCATGCCCCGGACGAGCTGGTCGCACCAGGTGCTGACGCCGCCGTGGACGTGCGGGTAGGTGCCTTCGGTGAGCATGGTGACGTGACGGCCACGGCTCGGCATGTGCGTGTCCCCCCAGAACGTGCTGGTCAGGCGGTCGGGAGCTGGAGCGTGACGGCGGTCTGGAGCAGTTCCGGCGCGGTCCAGGCGGAGCGGCTGCCGGCGTAGGCGGCGCCGAAGGCGGTGGTGCCGAGGAGGAGTTGCTTGCGGGTGCCCTCGGGTGCGGTGACGGGGACCTGGACGCCGGCGGGCGCCTTGACGGTGACGGTGGTGCCGACGCGGTAGGCGGTGACCTTGCCGGCGGCGAGGGCCGCGTCCCAGGCGTCGCGGCGGGTCAGCTCGGTGCCGACGTCCTTCTGACGGGGGTTCACGAGCGGGGTGTTGGCGGCGAAGAGCGCCTTGTGGTCGGCGAGGATCCGGTCGAGCACCGGGTAGAGGAGCCGCTCCTCGGCCAGGTTGGACTGGTGGACGTAGTGCGGGCGGGGGTCGTTGGCGACGACGTGGCCGAGGGCGATGCGGGCCTCCTGCGGGACGATGTACGTCGCGTATCCGGTCGCCGGGTCGAGCGGGGCGGGCAGGCAGGTGGAGGCGGGGTTGTCCTCGCAGGCGCCGCTGCCGCCGTCGGCGCGGGACGTGTAGATCCAGTTGTACTCGTCGGCCATCTCGGCGGCGGTGCCGACGTTGTAGTACACGTTCATCGGGTGCCGGGGCACGGTCTTCGCGGCGCCGACCGCCCGCTGGCGGGGCTCGCGGGAGTTGTCGCTCGCGATCCACTTCACGCCGTTGTCGGCGAGGGCGCCGGCCAGGTTCGGATTGTCGGCGGGCTGCTGGGGCAGGGTCTTCAGGCCGGAGTGCTCGCCGGTGACGAGTTCGGAGCGGTCGACGGAGATGCCCTTGCCCGCGGCCCAGTTGAGGTTGTCGCGGATCTGGGCGGAGAGCTCGGCGCGGCTGACCCAGAGGGTGGAGCCGGAGGCGTTGGTGGCGCACCGCCAGGGGACGGTGGTGTTGTCCTGGACGCAGCCCAGGAAGGGGTGGGTGTAGGTGTGGTTGATCCAGCGGTACTGGGCGCGGTCGGCGATCAGACGGGCGGCGAGCGGGTCGCTGCCGCCGTGCTCGGTCTTCCACTGCTCGCCCTGGCCGCCGTTGTAGACCATGTCGAGGGTGAAGCCGGACGCCTTCTGCCAGGCGGCGGCGTAGGTGGCGTCGGCGGCCGTCATCCGGATGGGGTTCTCGGCCTCGCCGTCGCCGCCGACGCAGTCGAGGTCGCCCGGGGTGCAGTTGCGGACGGTGTCCCAGCGGGCGTCGGGGGCGAAGACGTCGTCGACGTGGACGGAGAGGTAGTTCCGGGACTGGCCGAGGTGGACGCCCTGGGTGAGCCATTCGACGATGCCGCGGGCGAGGGCCCGGAACTGCCGCTGGTGCTGGTTGTAGGCGAAGGTCACGACGAGCTCGCGGCGCCCGTCGGCGGCGTACTCGCCGACCAGGCTGGCCCGGCCGCCGGCGCCGTCGACGGGGATGTCGACGTAGCTGGTGAAGCCGGCCCGGGGGCGGCCCGCGTAGCCGTAGCTCTCGGAGATCACCGGGTCGTTGTCCTCGAAGGCCAGGCTGCCGGCGAGGTAGCCGAAGGGGCCGGATCGCCCGGCCGGGGTGACGCCGGCGGTGACGCCGTCGAGGACGCCGGACCAGCCGCCGTCGGTGGTGTAGTCGAGGCCGACGCCGGGGTGGGACCAGGTGTACGCGTCGACCTGCGGGATGCCGAAGGCGCGCTCGTAGTTCTGGAGGGCGGTGTGCTCGGCGGAGTCGGGGCCGAAGGCGGTCTCGTGGGGAAGGACGACGCCCTGGAACTTGGCGCGGGGCCGGCCGTCGACGGTGTCGCTGAGGAAGGCGGGGGTGAGGACGGGCCGGCCGGGGTCGTTCAGGTCGAGGGTGCGGTACGGGACGCCGGAGCCCTTCAGCTCCGCGGTGATGGCCTCGACCGCGCTGCCGCCGTCGTCGACGACCAGGACGGTGAGGTCGATCCGGGGGGCGGGGGCGGCCGCGGCCTGCGCGGACGGCACCACGGTGGCGAGGAGCGCGGCGGCGGCGAGCGCCCCCGCGGTGCGGCCGGCGCGCCGCGGCACCCCCTTGTTTCCGGACTTCCTCGGCGCGGCCGCGGGCATGCGGGATCTGTTCGCGTGCATGGTGTGGTGTCCCCCCTCGGCAGGCCCCCGGACGTGGGAGGACCTGTGGAGATGAAGCGAAGGCGCGAGTGCCGCCCTTGCGTGAATGAGGCGAGTGTGGCGCCAGTGCGGGAGCCGGAAGGACAAACATGAAAGAGACACCTCGGATGAGTGAATCGAAGCCGCGGTGAGCGAACGGGATGAGCGAGCGTAGGCTCGTTCTCGGCGCTCATCGGGCCGAAATACGATGCGGCGGGCTCGGTCGGCCCATCCCTCGACCGCCACAGAACTCAATGGAAGCGAGAATTCACCACCGTGACTGCTCTCACTCTCAGCACTGCCGGAGCGGCGACGCTGCGTGCCGACGCCCTCGTCGTCGGTGTCGCGAAGGCCGGGAAGACGCTCGTCGTCGCCCCGGGCGCGGAGGCTGTCGACAAGGCGTTCGACGGGCGGCTCGCCGCCGTCCTGGAGACCCTGGGTGCCTCGGGTGGAGAGGGTGAGGCCACCAAGCTGCCCGCGCCCGCCGGCCTGAAGGCCCCCGTCGTGCTCGCCGTCGGTCTCGGCTCCGCCCCCGAGGACGGCGAGGCGTACGACTCCGAGACCCT
This sequence comes from Streptomyces sp. NPDC058052, assembly GCF_042885515.1. Lineage (NCBI taxonomy): Bacteria > Bacillati > Actinomycetota > Actinomycetes > Kitasatosporales > Streptomycetaceae > Streptomyces > Streptomyces sp. NPDC058052. The sequence goes on from NZ_JBHVRX010000009.1 coordinate 259,104, forward strand.
GCGCCGCGCCGCCGGCACCGCCGCCCGTGTCCTCTTCGGCTCGAAGAAGGCCGCGTTCGCGCTGCCGATCGCCTCGGCCGAGGACGCCGGCGCGATCGCCGAGGGCGCGCTGCTCGGCGCCTACTCCTTCGACGCCTGGAAGGAGGACGCCAAGGACGCGAAGAAGCCGCTGGCCGAGGTGGCCCTGCTCGGCGCCAAGCCGCGCGACAAGGCCCACAAGGCCGCCGCGGACCGCGCCCTGGCCGTGGCCGAGGAGATCAACCGCGCCCGCGACCTCGTCAACACCCCGCCGAACGGTCTCACCCCGGCCGGCTTCGCCGCGATCGCCCAGGCCGCCGGCAAGGACCACGGCCTCAAGGTCCAGGTCCTCGACGAGAAGGCCCTCGCCAAGGGCGGCTACGGCGGCATCCTCGGCGTCGGCGCCGGCTCGGAGAACCCGCCGCGCCTGGTGAAGGTGGCCTACACCCACCCGAAGGCGGAGAAGTCCCTGGCCCTGGTCGGCAAGGGCATCACCTACGACTCGGGCGGCATCTCCCTCAAGCCGGCCGGCCACAACGAGACGATGAAGTGCGACATGGCCGGCGCCGCCGCCGTCCTCGCCGCCGTCGTCTCCGCGGCCCGCCTCGGCCTGGAGGTCAACGTCACGGCGTGGCTGGCCCTCGCGGAGAACATGCCGTCCGGCTCGGCCACCCGCCCGGGCGACGTGCTGCGCATGTACAGCGGCAAGACCGTCGAGGTCCTCAACACCGACGCCGAGGGCCGGCTCGTCCTCGCCGACGCGCTGACCAGGGCGTCGGAGGAGCACCCGGACGCGATCGTCGACGTGGCGACCCTGACCGGCGCCATGATGCTGGCGCTGGGCAACCGCACCTTCGGCATCATGGCCAACGACGACGACTTCCGTACCTCGCTGCACGAGGTCGCGGAGGAGGTCGGCGAGCAGTCCTGGCCGATGCCGCTCCCGGCCGACCTGCGCAAGGGCATGGACTCCCCCACCGCCGACATCGCCAACATGGGCGAGCGGATGGGCGGCGGCCTGGTCGCCGGTCTCTTCCTCCAGGAGTTCGTGGGCGAGGGCATCACCTGGGCCCACCTGGACATCGCGGGCCCGGCCTTCCACGAGGGCGCCCCGTACGGCTACACCCCCAAGGGCGGCACCGGCTCCTCGGTCCGCACCCTGGTGCGCCTCGCCGAGCTGACGGCGGCCGGCGAGCTCTGAGCCCGCCCGCCCCGAGAGGAAGGCCCCGGACGCTTCGGCTCCGGGGCCTTCCCCGTCCCCGGGGCTGTTCGCTGCCGACGAAATCCGTGGATTCGTACGCCCTGGTGGGCGCCCGGACGGACGATCGCCCGGTCTCATCCACCGGCCCCGCGTCCCGCCATCCGTCAACAAGTGCGAAGATGGGTTCTCGGCAGGACAGGGCCCCCACCACAGGGCCGACATAATGCGGCCGGACACCGGAGCCGCCGCCTGGTCATCGACGACCGGCGACGAGCGCACATGCATGGAGGACGTGACGTGGCGAACGACGCCAGCACCGTTTTCGACCTAGTGATCCTCGGCGGCGGTAGCGGCGGTTACGCCGCGGCGCTGCGCGGAGCGCAGCTGGGCCTGGACGTCGCACTGATCGAGAAGAACAAGCTCGGCGGCACCTGCCTGCACAACGGCTGCATCCCGACGAAGGCCCTGCTCCACGCCGGCGAGGTCGCCGACCAGGCGCGCGAGGCGGAGCAGTTCGGTGTCAAGACCTCCTTCGAGGGCATCGACATCAAGGGCGTGCACAAGTACAAGGACGACGTGATCTCGGGCCTCTACAAGGGTCTGCAGGGTCTCGTCGCCTCCCGCAAGGTCACCTACATCGAGGGCACCGGCCACCTGTCCTCCCCGACCTCCGTCGACGTCGACGGACGCCGGGTCGAGGGCCGCCACGTCCTCCTCGCCACCGGTTCCGTGCCGAAGTCCCTCCCCGGCCTGGAGATCGACGGCAACCGCATCATCACCTCGGACCACGCCCTCACCCTGGACCGTGTGCCGGAGTCCGCCATCATCCTCGGCGGCGGTGTGATCGGCGTCGAGTTCGCCTCCGCGTGGAAGTCCTTCGGCACCGACGTCACGGTGATCGAGGGCATGAAGCACCTCGTCCCGGTCGAGGACGAGAACAGCTCGAAGCTCCTTGAGCGCGCCTTCCGCAAGCGGGGCATCAAGTTCAACCTCGGCACCTTCTTCCAGAGCGCCGAGTACACCGAGAACGGTGTGAAGGTCACCCTGGCCGACGGCAAGACCTTCGAGGCCGAGGTGCTGCTCGTCGCCATCGGCCGCGGCCCGGTCTCGGCCGGCCTCGGCTACGAGGAGCAGGGCGTCGCGATCGACCGCGGCTACGTCCAGGTCGACGAGTACATGCGCACCAACGTGCCCACGATCTCCGCCGTCGGCGACCTGGTCCCGACGCTCCAGCTCGCGCACGTCGGCTTCGCCGAGGGCATCCTCGTGGCGGAGCGGCTGGCCGGTCTGAAGACCGTCCCGATCGACTACGACGGCGTGCCCCGGGTGACGTACTGCCACCCCGAGGTCGCCTCCGTCGGCATCACCGAGGCCAAGGCCAAGGAGATCTACGGCGCGGACAAGGTCGTCGCCCTCAAGTACAACCTCGCGGGCAACGGCAAGAGCAAGATCCTGAAGACCGCGGGCGAGATCAAGCTCGTCCAGGTCAAGGACGGTGCCGTGGTCGGCGTCCACATGGTCGGTGACCGCATGGGCGAGCAGGTCGGCGAAGCGCAGCTGATCTACAACTGGGAGGCGCTGCCGGCCGAGGTCGCGCAGCTCATCCACGCCCACCCGACGCAGAACGAGGCGCTCGGCGAGGCCCACCTGGCCCTGGCCGGCAAGCCTCTGCACTCCCACGACTGACGCTCACGTCACTCACAGGGCGCGACGACCAACTTCCGCAATTCGTTAGGAGCAACTGAAACCATGTCGGTTTCCGTAACCCTGCCGGCGCTCGGCGAGAGCGTCACCGAGGGCACCGTCACCCGCTGGCTCAAGGCCGAGGGCGAGCGCGTCGAGGCGGACGAGCCGCTGCTCGAGGTCTCGACCGACAAGGTCGACACCGAGATCCCCGCTCCCGCCTCCGGCATCCTCGCCTCCATCAAGGTGGCCGAGGACGAGACCGTCGAGGTCGGCGCCGAGCTCGCCATCATCGACGACGGCACGGGCGCCCCGGCCGCCGCCCCGGCCCCCGCGGCCGAGGCCGCTCCGGCCGCCGCTCCGGCGCCGGTCGCCGAGGCCCCCGCCGCCCCGGCTCCCGCCGCCGAGGCTCCGGCCGCTCCGGCCGCCCCGGCCGGTGGCGCCACCGGCACGGACGTCGTGCTGCCCGCGCTGGGCGAGTCCGTCACCGAGGGCACCGTCACCCGCTGGCTGAAGTCGGTCGGCGAGACCGTCGAGGCCGACGAGCCGCTGCTCGAGGTCTCCACGGACAAGGTCGACACCGAGATCCCGGCGCCCGCCTCCGGCGTGCTCCTGGAGATCGTCGTCGCCGAGGACGAGACCGCCGAGGTCGGCGCCAAGCTGGCCGTCATCGGTGCCGCGGGTGCCGCTCCGGCCGCCGCCCCGGCCCCGGCTCCGGCCGCCCCCGCCGCCGCTCCGGCCCCGGCCGCCCCGGCCGCCCCGGCTCCGGCCCCCGCGCCGGTGGCCCCGGCCGCGCCCGTCGCCGCCCCGGCTCCGGTGGCTCCGGCCGCCCCGTCGATCGCCCCGGCGGTCGTCACCCCGGTCCCGGCCGCCCCGGCCGCCGCTCCGGCTCCCGCCGAGGACGGCGCCTACGTGACCCCGCTGGTCCGCAAGCTCGCCACCGAGAACGGTGTCGACCTGGCGGCCGTCAAGGGCTCCGGCGTCGGCGGCCGCATCCGCAAGCAGGACGTCCTCGCGGCCGCCGAGGCCAAGAAGGCCGCCCCGGCCCCCGCCGCCCCGGCCGCCGCCGCGCCGAAGACCCCCGCCCTGGAGGTCTCCCCGCTGCGTGGCCAGACCGTCAAGATGACCCGCATGCGCAAGGTCATCGGCGACAACATGATGAAGGCGCTGCACACGCAGGCCCAGCTGACCTCGGTCGTCGAGGTCGACATCACCAAGCTGATGAAGCTGCGCGGCCGTGCGAAGGACACCTTCGCCGCCCGTGAGGGCGTCAAGCTCTCCCCGATGCCGTTCTTCGTGAAGGCGGCGGCCCAGGCGCTGAAGGCCCACCCGGTCATCAACGCCCGGATCAACGAGGACGAGGGCACGATCACCTACTTCGACACCGAGAACATCGGTATCGCGGTGGACTCCGAGAAGGGTCTGATGACCCCGGTCATCAAGGGTGCGGGCGACCTCAACATCGCCGGCATCTCGAAGAAGACCGCGGAGCTGGCGGCCGCCGTGCGCGCCTCCAAGATCACCCCGGACGACCTGGCCGGCGCGACCTTCACCATCTCCAACACCGGTTCGCGCGGTGCCCTGTTCGACACCGTCATCGTCCCGCCGAACCAGGTCGCCATCCTGGGCATCGGTGCCACGGTGAAGCGTCCGGCCGTCATCGAGACGGCCGAGGGCACGGTCATCGGCATCCGCGACATGACCTACCTGTCGCTCTCGTACGACCACCGTCTGGTGGACGGCGCCGACGCCGCCCGCTACCTGACGGCCGTCAAGGCGATCCTGGAGGCCGGCGAGTTCGAGGTGGACCTCGGTCTGTAAGGACTCGTCAGGCTCTGCGCCTCGGAGGCAACGTAACGAGCCTCACCAGCGGTGTCCCCGTCCGGGTGTGTGTCCGGGCGGGGGCACCGCCGTATTGTCTAAGGGTCACGAAACTCCCGGAGGAGCCGTTCCATGACCGTCCCCGTCGTCCACTCGCTGCGCGAGCAGATCCGCGAGCACATCGTGGAGGGGATCGTCAGCGGCCGCTGGAAGCCGGGCGAGCGGATCGTCGAGCGCCGGATCGCGACCGAGCTGGAGGTCTCCCAGACCCCGGTCCGCGAGGCGCTGCGCGAGCTGGAGTCGCTGCGGCTGATCGAGTCGGCGCCGAACAAGGGCGTCCGGGTCCGCAACCTCACCGCCGCCGACCTGGAGGAGAGCTATCCGGTCCGGGCCGGCCTGGAGCAGATCGCGGCCGAGCTGGCCGCGCCCCGGCTCTCCGCCGACTGCTCGGCCCTGGAGCCGCACGTGGCGGCGCTGTACGAGGCGGACGCGACCTCCGACGGCACGGCGCAGGTCCGGCACACGGTGGGCTTCCACCGCGAGCTGGTGAAGGCGGCCGGCAACAGCGTGCTGCTGCACACCTGGGAGGGTCTGGGCATCGAGGTCTTCACCGCCCTGTCGATCCGCTGGCTCGGCACGGTGCAGAAGTCGTACGCGGAGGAGCACCAGGAGCTCGTGGAGGCGTTCCGCCGGGGCGATCCGAACATCGGGGCGCTGGTGAAGGCCCACGTGCTGGGCTGCGCCCCTCGCGCCTGAACCGTTTTCGCAGGTCAGAGCCCCGCTTCGGCGGGGCTCGCCGCGTTTCCGGGCCGTTCGAAAAGTCGGCACCGGGTGCCCTTTTTCGCGGCACCCTGTGCCGACTTTCTCGATCTGAAGAGGTTTCCCCCTTCAACCCTTTGATCGATCATCGATCGGCGGTTTACAGTCTTCGACGGGCCGCTACCCGGCCCTTCGCCCTGTCCTGCCAGACACGGCCCGTTTTTGTCTCCACCCCCATCTGTCCGGAAGGCGGCGATCATGACCGATCCCGTAGGCAAGATTCCGAGCGAGCTCGACCAGCTCCCGGACCGTGACACCGAGGAGACCGCCGAGTGGGCGGCCTCCCTGGACGCCGTCACCAAGGCCGCCGGCCCCCACCGGGCCGCCTACCTGATGCGCCGCACGCTCCAGCACGCCGAGGGCGCGGGCCTGGCCCTGCCCAAGCTCCTGGAGACGGACTACCTCAACACCATCCCCACCTCCTCCGAGCCGGTCGTCGACGGCGACGAGGAGATGGAGCGGAAGATCACCGCCTGGAACCGCTGGAACGCGGCCGCGATGGTCACCCGCGGCTCCAAGCACGGCGTCGGCGGCCACATCGCCACCTTCGCCTCCGCGGCCTGGCTCTACGAGACCGGCTTCAACCACTTCTTCAAGGGCAAGGACTCCGAGGACGCCCCCGGCTCCGGCGACCAGCTCTACATCCAGGGCCACGCCTCCCCCGGCATCTACGCCCGCGCCTTCCTCGACGGCCGCCTGGACGAGTCGCACCTCGACAACTTCCGGCAGGAGTCGGGCGGCAACGGCCTGCCCTCCTACCCGCATCCGCGCCGTCTCCCCTGGCTGTGGGAGTTCCCCACCGTCTCCATGGGTCTCGGCCCGCTCTCCGCGATCTACCAGGCACGCTTCAACCGCTACCTGACCAACCGCGCCATCAAGGACGTCTCCGCCTCGCACGTGTGGGCGTTCCTCGGTGACGGCGAGATGGACGAGCCCGAGTCGACCGCCGCCCTCGCCCTCGCGGCGCGCGAGGGTCTGGACAATCTGACCTTCGTCATCAACTGCAACCTGCAGCGCCTCGACGGCCCGGTCCGCGCCAACTTCAAGATCGTGCAGGAGCTGGAGGCCCAGTTCCGCGGCGCCGGCTGGAACGTCGTCAAGACCCTCTGGGGCAACGCCTGGGACGAGCTCTTCGCGCTCGACACCACCGGCGCCCTGGTCCGCCGCCTCCGCGAGGTGCCGGACGCGCAGGTCCAGACGTACCAGACCCGCGACGCCGCCTACATCCGCCAGGACTTCTTCGGCAAGGACCCGGCGCTCGCCGCGATGGCGCAGCTGCTCTCCGACGACAAGATCCTGGAGTGCTTCCACCTCTCGCGCGGTGGCCACGAGCCGCGCAAGGTGTACGCCGCGTACAAGGCCGCCCTGGAGTTCAAGGGCGCCCCGACCGTGATCCTGGCGCAGACCGTCAAGGGCTTCACCCTCGGTGAGGGCTTCGCGTCGAAGAACGCGAACCACCAGATGAAGAAGCTCACGACCGACGAGTTCAAGAACATGCGCGACCTTCTTGAGCTGCCCATCGCGGACGCGCGGTTCGTCGACGGCGTGGTGCCCTACGGCCACCCGGGCGCCGACTCCCCCGAGGTCCGCTACCTCCAGGAGCGCCGCGCCGCCCTCGGCGGTCCGGCCCCGGCCCGCCGCGTCCACCCGGTCGCCCCGCTCCCGGCCCCGTCCGAGAAGGCGTTCGCCTCCTTCGACAAGGGCTCCGGCTCGCAGTCCATCGCCACCACGATGGCCTTCGTCCGCCTCGTGAAGGACCTGGTCCGCGACAAGGAGACCGGCAAGCGCTGGGTCCCGATCGTCCCGGACGAGGCCCGCACCTTCGGCATGGAGTCCCTCTTCCCCTCGCTCGGCATCTACTCGCCGAAGGGGCAGACGTACGAGCCGGTCGACCGCGACCAGCTGATGTACTACAAGGAGGCCGTCAACGGCCAGATCCTGAACGAGGGCATCACCGAGGCCGGCTCGATGGCCGACTTCATCGCCGCGTCGACCGCGTACTCCACGCACGGCGAGACGATGATCCCGTTCTACATCTTCTACTCGATGTTCGGCTGGCAGCGGACCGCCGACCAGATGTGGCAGCTCGGCGACCAGCTCGGCCGCGGCTTCCTCGTCGGCGCCACCGCCGGCCGCACCACCCTGACCGGTGAGGGCCTCCAGCACGCCGACGGCCACTCCCCCGTCATCGCGGCCACCAACCCGGCGGCGCTGACCTACGACCCGGCGTTCGCCTACGAGGTCGCGGCCATCGTCAAGGAGGGTCTGCGCCGGATGTACGGCGAGGCCGCGCCGGGCGAGGACCAGGACGTCTTCTACTACCTGACGGTCTACAACGAGCCGATGCCGCAGCCGGCCAAGCCGGGCCACGCGGGCGTCGACGAGGGCATCGTCAAGGGCCTCTACCGCTTCAACACCGCCGAGTCGGCCGGGCTGACCGTGCCCGCCAACGCGCCGCGGATCCAGCTGCTCGGCTCGGGCACCGCGATCCACTGGGCCCTTGAGGCGCAGAAGCTGCTCGCCGAGGAGTGGGGCGTGGGCGCCGACGTGTGGTCCGCCACCTCCTGGACCGAGCTGCGCCGCGACGCGCTGGAGGCGGACGCCGCCCTCCTGCGCGGCGAGGAGCGCGTCCCGTACGTGCGCCAGGCCCTCGCGGGCGTCGAGTCGCCGGTCCTGGCGGTCTCCGACTACATGCGCCAGGTCCCGGACCAGATCGCGCAGTGGGTCGAGCAGGACTACTCGTCGCTCGGCGCCGACGGCTTCGGCCTCTCGGACACCCGCGCCGCGGCCCGCCGGCACTTCGGTGTCGACCCGCAGTCGATCGTGGCCGCAGCCCTGGCCCAGCTCGCCCGCCGCGGCGAGGTCCCGGCCACCTCGGTGAAGGAGGCGCGCGAGCGCTACGGCCTCTGACGGCCCGGAGGCGGACCGAGCCTCCGAAGTGGAGCGGCGGGGCGCCAGTTGGTCGGCAGGGGCGGCCCCCCACACCACAACAATGTGCCGCGCCCCCCGAACCCGTGGCGTAATAAAAACAGACGCAGCCCCCC
>NZ_JBHVRX010000009.1:267699-280893 GCF_042885515.1 Streptomyces sp. NPDC058052
CCGGCGGGGCGTCGGCCCCGCCCCCGTGGTGTGGGGGGGCGCGCGCGCGCTCGGCCCGGGGCGGCCGGGGTGGGGCCCCGCGCCGCGTGTGGGGGGGGGGGGGGCGCTTTTTGTCCGCCCCGGCCCCCCCCCGACTCATCAAGATGGTCCTGCTCCTCCAGAACCGCGCCTCCATGACGGCGGCCGAACTCGCCGCCGAGCTGGAGGTGTCGGAGCGGACCGTCACCCGTGATGCCCTCGCCCTCTCGGAGGCGGGGGTTCCGGTGTTCTCGGAGCGGGGCAGGACCGGCGGGTACCGGCTGGTCGGCGGGTACCGTACGCGGCTGACCGGGCTGGCGAAGGACGAGGCGGAGGCGCTCTTCCTCTCCGGGCTGCCGGGCGCGCTGCGGGACATGGGACTCCAGGACGCGGCGTCGGCGGCCCGGCTGAAGGTGTCGGCGGCGCTGCTGCCCTCGCTGGCGGACGCGCCGGGCTCGGCGGCCCGCCGCTTCCATCTGGACGCGCCCGGCTGGTACCAGGAGCCGGTGACGCCGGAGCTGCTGCCGGCGGTGGCGGAGGCGGTCTGGGACGACCGGCCGCTGTCGGCGCGCTACCGGCGCGGCGACGGCGAGGAGGTCGAGCGGGAGCTGGAGCCGTACGGGCTCGTCCTGAAGGCGGGCGTCTGGTACGTGTGCGCCCGCGCGGGGAGTTCGTACCGCACCTACCGGGTGGACCGGTTCACGGCGGTCGCGGTGGGCGGCGAGCGCTTCGACCGGGACCCCGGCTTCGACCTGCCCGCCTTCTGGACGGAGCGGGCCGCGGAGTTCGCGCGCTCGCTGCTGCGGGCCGAGGTGGAGCTGCGGCTGACGGAGGCGGGGGCGCGCCGGCTGCCGTACGTGACCGACCGGGCGGCGGCCGGGGAGGCGCTGGCGGCGGCGGTCGCGGAGGACGACGGCCGGGTGCGGGCGGTGCTGCGGGTGGAGAGCGAGGAGGTGGCCCTCGCGCAGCTGCTGCCGCTGGGCCCCGAGGCGGAGGTGCTGGCCCCGGCCGCGCTCCGGGAGCGGTTCGCGGAGGCGGCCCGGGCCATGGCGGAGCGCTACCGGTAGTCGGCCACGTCCGGCGTCCCCGTCTCGCCCGCGACGATGAAGCCCCAGGCGTCGGGCCGGGAGCCGTCCGCGTCGGTGAAGCCGTACTCCTTGGCGAGGCCGCCGCTGGAGAGCGACCGGCCGGTCCAGCGGTGCCGGTCGGGGTCGGCGGCGAGGGCGGCGACGGCCCGGCCGACGTACACCGGCGACTCGGAGACGGCGAAGTCGGGGACCTTCGCGGTGGCGTCGCGCCAGTTCTCCTCGGTGACGCCGAAGCCGGCGAGCATCTGTTCCGACCTGAGCCAGCCGGGGGTGACGGCGACGGCCGTGGCGCCGAACTCCTCCAGTTCCTTCGCGAGGCCGAAGGCCATCCGGATCGGCGCGTTCTTGGTGAGGTCGTAGTAGAGGTTCTCGCGGAAGCGGGTGTCGTTGTACGCGGCGGTGCCGTCGGTGACCTCGACGACGAGTCCGCCGGGGCCGCGGATCAGGAGCGGGATCGCGAGGTGCGAGGTGATGGCGTGGGTCCGCACGCCGAGTTCGAGCATCCTGAGGCCGTCGGCGAGGTCGTTCTCCCAGGTCTTCTTCCCGAAGACGAGCAGGTGCTCGCCGCCCCAGACGTCGTTGACGAGGACGTCGAGCCGGCCGTGCTCGCGGTCGATCCGGTCGACGAGGGCGCGGACCTGGCCGGGGTCGAGGTGGTCGGTGGGGACCGCGACGCCCCGGCCCCCGGCGGCGGTCACGAGTTCGGCGGTCTCCTCGATGGTCTCGGTGGCGCGGCCGACCTCGCTGACCTTCTCGCGGGTGGTGCGTCCGGTGACGTAGACGGTGGCTCCCGCGGCGCCGAGCTGGACGGCGATGGCCCGTCCGGCACCCCGGGTGGCCCCGGCGACCAGGCAGATCCGTCCGTGCAGCGGCTTCGTTTCGGTGGTCATGGTGCCCAGGCTGGCAGGAATACCCGCCATCTTCTGTCCGGATGGAATCCGGACTTTCCGGGTGCGTCGCCGTCGCGGACACAGGATGCTGGTCCCGTGATGGACGAGACCGAGTTCTGGGAGATCATCGACGCCACCCGCGAGGACGCCGAGGGCGATCCCGAGGAGCAGGCGGATCTGCTCGTGGAACGGCTGACCCGGCTGGATCCGGACACGGTGCTCGACTACGCGCGCCATTTCGAGGCCCGGTTCAACCGCGCGTACCACTGGGACGTGTGGGGGGCGGCGGCCGTGCTGCTCGACGGGGCCGGGGCGGGCGAGGAGGGTTTCGACGCCTTCCGCTGCTGGCTGATCGGCCAGGGCCGGGAGGTGTACGAGGGCGGTGTCGCCGATCCGGACGGGCTCGTGGAACTGCTCGGGGACTTCGATCCGGAGCTGGACGGGGACGGCGAGGAGATCGGCTTCGCGGCGGACGAGGCGTACGAGACGCTGACCGGGACGGAGACGCCGGACCTGGGGATCGTGATGCCGGACGGGGAGCCGGAGGGCGCGCCGCTGGACCTGGCGGACGAGGCGGCGCTGGCGGCCCGGCTGCCGCGGCTGTGGGAGCGGTTCGGGGCGGGGTAGGCCGAAGGCCCCGGCGGAGGGGGTGCCGGGGCCTTCGGTGACCCTGGGGTCAGCCCGCCTGCAGGCGGGGGTTCTCCTGCGCGAGGATCATGTCCGTGCGGGGCTGGAGGGCCGGGAAGAGCTGTTCGGGCTGCGGGATCGCCCAGTACTTCCCCTCGGCGACCAGGTCGAAGACCCGCTCGGCGTGCTCCTCGGGGGTGAGGCCGTGGTCGTCGGCGAGCGTCTGGAGCCGCTCGTTGAAGGCGGCGATCTCCGGGGGTTCGGTCTCGCCGGGCCGGGCGGCCCTGAAGATCTCGCTCTTCACCGAGCCGGGGGTCACGACGGACACCTGGATCGGGGCGCCCTTCATCAGCATCTCGTAGTGCAGCGACTCGCTGAGGGCGAGGGTGCCGAACTTGGTGACGCTGTAGGGGGCCATGAGCGGGCTCGGCAGCAGGCCGCCGATCGACGACACGTTGACGACCCATGCCTTCTCGCCGCGTTCCAGCATGCGGGGGACAAAGGCGCGGATGCCGTTGACGTAGCCGCCGACGTTGATCCGGAGCATGGCGTCCCAGCGCTCGGCGGGGATCTCCCAGGAGTAGCCCATGGCCATGATCCCGGCATTGTTGACCAGGAGGTCGACGGTCCCGAAGCGGGTGTACGCGGTGTCGGCGAGGGCCTCGACGGAGGCGGGCTCGGCGACGTCGGTGACGACGCTCTCGACCTCGGCGCCGGTGGCCCGCAGTTCCTCGGCGAAGGCGGCGAGCCGGTCGGCGGCGATGTCGGCGAGGACGAGCTTCATGCCGAGCTTCGCCGCGTGCCGGGCGAGGCCGGCGCCGATGCCGGAGGAGGCTCCGGTGACGACGGCGACGCGTCCGGCGAAGACGTCGGCGGCGGCCGGCGTGGCGGACGGGGCGGCGGACATCAGAAGTGCGTCCCGCCGTCGATGCGGACCTCGGTGCCGGTGATGAACTTCCCGTCCTCGCTGGCGAGCATCGCGACGACGCCGGCGACGGTCTCGGGGCCGGCGAAGCCCTGGCCGAGGGCGGGGGCGAGCTTCATGAAGAGGGACATGTCGGCGTCGGCGGGGAGGCCGGGGCCCAGGGACTGCTTGCTGGCGCCGGAGCCGTCGGTCATGCCGGAGGAGATGGAGCCGGGCTGGACGGCGGTGAAGCGGATGCCCCGCTTGGCGTACTCGGCGGCGAGCGCGTGGGTCATGGACTGGATGCCGCCCTTGCTGGCCGCGTAGGCCGCCATGTAGGGGTGGGCGAACATCGCGGAGGTGGAGGAGAAGTTGACGACGGCGGAGCCGTCGCCCTCCAGGAGGGCCGGGATCGCCTCGCGGATCATGAGGAAGGTGCCGGTCAGGTTGATCCGGACGACCTGCTCGAAGGAGTCGAGGGTGGTCTCGTGGGTGTGCGAGGAGCGGAGCACGCCGGCCGCGTTGACCAGCACGTCGAGGCCGCCGAGGGCGGTGACGGCGGCGGCGACGCCGGCCCGTACGGACTCCTCGTCGGCGACGTTCACGACCACGGTGGTGAGGCGGCCGGCGGTGTCGCCGGCCTTGGCGACGGTGTCCTTCAGGCCGTCCTCGCTGATGTCGGCGGCGACGACGCGGCCGCCCTCGGCGAGCATGCGCAGGACGGTGGCCTGGCCGATGCCGGAGCCGCCGCCGGTGACGAGCGCGCGGCGTCCTTCGTAACGGGTGAGCTGGTTCATGGCGGCGACCTCTCGGTGTCAAGCTTCTCGATCTGGCTGCCACCGTACGCCTAGGTGACACGTTTTGCCACATGTGCACTTCACGCACTTCCCCTGCTCCCGGGCGTACCCTCGTACGGTGACCCACCGACCCGGGCCGACACCCGCGACGCCCTCCCTGACCCAGCGCCGCAAGGCCGCCACCCAGCTGGACATCGCCCGCGCGGCGGCCGAGCTGTTCACCGAGCACGGGCCCGACGGCACCACCGCCGAGTCGATCGCCCTGCGGTCCGGGGTCGCGCTGCGCACCTTCTACCGGTACTTCCGCTCCAAGCAGGACGCGGTCGCCCCGCTCCTCGCGGGCGGCGCCGACCGCTGGCGCGAGTCGCTCGCCGCCACCGGCCCCGGCACCCCGCTCCCGGCCGCGCTGGAGGGCTCGATCGCGGCCTCCCTCACCCCGGCCGACGAGGCGGCGGCGGAGGGGCTGCGCTGGACCCGCGGGCTGCTGCGCGCCTCGGCCGAGGACCCGGCGCTGCGGGCCGTCTGGTACCGGGTCAACCAGGAGTCCGAGGAGCGGCTCCGCGAGGTCCTGGAGCGGCTGGCGGGCCCCGGGGCCGACCCGCTGGAGGTACGGCTCGCCGCGGCGGCGGCCACCGACGCGATCCGGATCGCCCTGGAGAGCTGGGCGGAGTCCGACGCCCCCGTCGAGGGCCCCGGCTCCCCCGCCGCCCTCGCCCTGCGGTGCCTGCGCGAACTGATGGGCGGGGTGGCGCTCTGGAGCACGTCCCCGGACGGGACCGACAGGACCGACCGGGCCTAGCCCAGCGGCCGGCCCATCAGGACGTCGTCGACGGCCGCGCCGTCGAGGAGGAACTCGCCGGGCAGGACGCCCTCGACCGTGAAGCCCTCGGCCTCGTAGAGCGCGCGGGCGGGGACGTTGTGCCCGAGGACCCTCAGGGTGACGCGGACGGCGCCGTCGGCGCGGGCCTTCGCCAGCGCGGCCCGCAGCAGGGCGCGGCCCACCCCCTGGCCCCGGGCCTCGTCGGCGACGGCGAGGCCCTGGATCTGGCGGACGTGGGCGTTGGAGTCGAGCGGCGTCGGCCGCGCCACCCGGACGTATCCGAGGAGGAGGCCCGCCCGCTCGGCGACGAGGTAGTCCTCGGGCCGGTGGCGGTCGTCGAAGAACGGCGCGTACGGCTCCGAGGGCGGGGGCAGCACCGCGTGCAGCGGGGACCAGGTCGCCCGGTCCAGCACGCCCAGCGGCTCGGCGTCGCCCTGCAGGGCGCCTCGGATCACGAAGGTCTCCGGCACGGTCATGCCGCCACTGTGCCACGCCCCGGGCGCCGGCGGGCGGGCAGCGGGCAGGATGGGCGCATGCAGCCTTCCGCCCTCCGCAAGCGCGTCGCCGTCACCGGGCCCTCCGGGCTCATCGGCGCCGCCCTCGTCCGTTCCCTGCGCGCCGACGGGCACGACGTCCTCCGGCTCGTCCGCCGGCCGGCCCGGACCGCCGACGAGGTCGAGTGGGACCCGAAGCGGCTGTACGTGGACGGCGCCGGGCTCGTCGGCGTCGACGCGGTCGTCCACCTCGCGGGCGCCGGCGTCGGCGAGCGCCGGTGGACCGAGGCGTACAAGAAGGAGATCCGGGACAGCCGGGTGCTCGGCACCACCGCGATCGCCCGGACCCTCGCCGGGCTCGCCGAGCCGCCGGAGGCGCTGGTCTGCGGCACGGCCCTCGGCTGGTACGGGGACACGGGCAGCCGCGCGGTCGACGAGACCGCCCCGGCCGGCACCGGCTTCCTGCCCTCGGTGTGCGTGGAGTGGGAGGCCGCGGCGGCCCCCGCCGAGGAGGCCGGGATCCGGGTGACGTACGCCCGCACGGGACTGGTGGTGGCCCGTCAGGGCGGCGCCTGGGGGCGGCTCTTCCCCGTGTTCCGGGCGGGGCTCGGCGGGCGGATGGGCGACGGCGGCCAGTACTGGTCCTTCATCTCGCTCCACGACGAGGTCGCCGCGCTGCGGCACCTGATGGACACTCCGTCGCTCTCGGGCCCGGTGAACCTGACCGCCCCCGAACCGGTCACCAACCGCGAGGTGACCGCGGCGATGGGCCGGGTGCTGCGCCGCCCGACGCCCTTCCCGGTCCCCGCGGCCGCGCTGAAGCTGGTCCTCGGGGACTTCGCGGCGGACGTCCTCGGCTCCCAGCGGGTGGTGCCGCAGCGGCTGCTCTCCTCCGGCTTCACCTTCGCCTTCCCCACCATCGACGACTCCATCCGGGCCGCCGCGGCCCGCTGAGCGGCCTCCCCGCGCCCCCTGCGCTCCCCCGTGCTGCGGCAAGCCCGCCGCGCGCGGGCCCCCTGCCGTGGGAGCGCTGCCTACCCTCGGTGCCCACCAGTCGACATGGATCGCGAACTCGGGCATTCCGGGGGCCCGTTGGGGGCATAGGCCACCAACAGGCGGCGCAGACCTGGGGAGGGGCACGTGCTCAGTACCGCACGCAGCGCACAGCAGGCACAGCACGCGGACGGCGTCACGGAGGTCGTCTCCGTGCCGGAGGCCGCACGGGGCACGGCCGTCCCGCGGCCCCGGCACGCGGAGCGCGCCGGGGGCTCCGGCGGGCTCGGGGACGTCGACGTGGTCGTCGTCGGCGCCGGGATCGCGGGGCTCTCGGCGGCCCGGCGGCTGACCGGGGCGGGGCTCTCGGTCGCCGTCCTGGAGGCGGAGCCGTTCCCCGGCGGCCGGCACGCCACCGGGGAGACCGACGGTTTCCGGCTGGACCGGGTGGGCCGGCTGCTCACCCTCTCGCCGGAGGAGCTGCGGTCCCTCCCGGGCCTCGACGGGGTGGTCCCGCGCCCGTTCGCGCCCGGTGTGCTGATCCACTCCGACGGGCGGTACGCGCGCTGGGGCGCCCCGCACCCGCGCACCCGCAGGGGCGCGTTCACCGTGGCGCGCGCCCTCGCGAGCGCCCCCCGGCATCCGGCGGCCTCGCTGGACCAGGCGCGGCTCGGCGCCTCGCTGGTGCGGCTCGCGGCGACCCCGACGCAGCGGCTGCTGGCCCGGCCGGAGCGGACCGCCCGGGAGGCGCTGTCGGGCCGGCTGCCCGCCAGGACCGTGCAGACGGTGCTGCGGCCGCTCCTGGCGGCGCTGCTCGCCGATCCGGACCTCGCGGTGTCGAGCCGCCGGGCGGACCTGGCGCTGCGGGCCTTCGCGCGGGGCCGGGTCTCGGTGCCGGAGGGCGGGTCGGCGGCGGTCCCGGAGCGGCTCGCGGCGCTGCTGCCGCCGGGCACGGTGCGGACCGGGGTCAGGGTCACGGAGGTGTCGGCGGCGCGGGTCCGCACGGCGGAGCACGGCACGGTGGGCTGCCGGGCGGTGGTCCTCGCGACGGGCGCGCGGACGGCGGCGGAGCTGCTGCCGGGCCTGCGGGTCCCGGCGTACCACCCGGTGACCGTGCTGCACCACACGGCGCCGGTGGCCCCCACGGCCGATCCGACGCTGCTGCTGGAGTCGGACCCGGGCGGGCCGGTGGCGCACACCGCGGTGATGAGCGCGGTGGACCCGACGCGGGCGCCGGCCGGACGGCCGCTGATCACCTCGACGGTCCTCGGGACCCCGCCGGACGACACCGAGCGGCGGGTCCGCAAGCACCTGGCGGCGCTGTACGGGACCTCCACCGACGAGTGGGAGCTGCTGGCCCTGCACCACACGCGGGACGCGGTCCTGGTCACTCCCCCGGCGCACGACCCGTGCCGCTCGGTGCGGCTGCTCGCGGGCCTCTACGTCTGCGGCGACCACCGCGGGGCGGGCACCCTGCGCTCCACCCTGACCTCCGGGGACCGGGCGGCCAGGGCCGTGCTGGCGGATCTGGGCCTGTGCGCGCCGGTCCTGGAGGAGGCGGAGGAGGAGGCGGCCTGACGCGCCCGGCGGCGGGTCAGCCGAGGGCGGCCACCCGGTCGCGGTAGGTGCGGACGGGCGGGGCGTCCCGGTAGGGCTCCAGCCGGCGCTCGAAGTCGCGGACGTACTCGATCGCGCGGGCCGAGCGCATCTCGGCGGCCTGCTGGGCGGCCTCGGCGCCCAGCGCGCACGCCTGGTCCAGCTCGCCGAGGGCGAGCCGGGCGGTGGCGAGGACGACCCGGCAGAAGAGGCGGCTGCGGGCGTAGCCGGGGGCGCGGAGCTGGAGCGCCCGCTCGGCGTGCTGGGCGGCGGGGCGGTACTGCTGGAGGTCGCGGTGGCAGTGGCCGAGCTCGTCGGCGAGCTGCCCCTCGTCGAAGGCGCGGGCCCAGGAGGGCACGTCGTCGCCGGGCCGGGCGGCCTCCAGGGCCCGCTCGGCGCGGACGAGGGAGGCGCTGCACGCGCGGGCCTCGGAGAGCACGGCGTGGCCACGGGCCTCGACGGCGTGCAGCATCGCCTGGACGACGGGCGGGGCGGCGGACCCGACGCCCTGCTGGGCGACCCGGGCGAGCTGCACGGCCTCGCGTCCGTGCCCGAGGTAGACGGCCTGGCAGCTCATGGTGAGGAGCACGTAGGAGCCGTACGCCCGGTCCCCGGCGGCCTGCGCGAGCCGCAGCGCCTGGACGAAGTAGCGCTGGGCGAGGCCGTGGGCGGCGATGTCGTACGAGGTCCAGCCGGCGAGCCGGGTGAGGTCGGCGGCGGCGGCGAAGAGGCGCCGGCCGGTGGACTCGCCGTAGGTGCCGCGGAGCATGGGCTCGGCCTCGTGCTCCAGGTAGCGGACGAGGGCCTGGCGGGCGTGGCCGCCGCCGTAGGCGTGGTCGAGGGTGCGGAAGAGGTCGCCGACGGAGCGGAGGGCGGCGACGTCGCCGCCGGTGACGCGCTGGCCGGGGCCCCGCTCCGTACCGCGCTGGCGGGGGACGGAGAAGCGGCTCTGCGGGGGCACCCGGGGGTCGGTGCCGATGGCGCGGACCGGCCCGCCGGGGCCGCCGGGGCGGACCACCGGCACGGGGGCGGCGGGCTCGCCGCGGGCGACCCGGTCGTCGGCGCGGCCGATGAGCCAGTCGCGGCTGGGCACGACGAGGCCGGCCGGCGTGAAGGCGATCTTGCGGAGCTCGGCGTGGCTGCCGGAGTCCTTGCGCCAGAGGCCGCTGACGATGTCCACGGCCTCCTCGGGGGTGGCGGCGAACTCCAGGCCCGCGTAGACCGGCGCGCAGGCGTCGAGTCCGAGGTCCTGGGCGGAGAGCCGGCGGCCGAGCCGGCGGGTGAAGACCTCGGCGATGAGGGCGGGCGTGGTGCCGCGCGGCTGCTGCCCGCGCAGCCACCGGGTCACGGAGGTCTTGTCGTACCGCAGGTCGAGCCCGTGCTCCAGGCCCAGCTGGTCCACCCTTCTGGCGAGCCCCGCGTTGGAGAACCCGGCTTCGGCGATGAGCGCGGCGAGCTGGCGGTTCGGGACGCGCTGCGGTGGTCGTTCCGTCATCGGCTGTGCGGTCTCCTGCCTTCGGGCGCAGGTGGCAGCCCGTTTTCGACCCTCATGGAACGGCGTGAATGTAGCGGTCATCCCGGCCCGTACCGCCAGCTTCGCCCCACATTCATCCGATCGTGTGAGGAACCGGAACCCTCGTTGTCGTTCCGCGCTGACCGGAGCACACCCCCGCGAGGTGCCCCCGTCCCGCCTCCACCTGCCCGAAGGGTTCGCGCCGCGCCGCCGTACAGTGGCAGGGGCGCGTAAGACGCAGGGTGCCGGGCCGGCTCCCGCCCCGGGACGATCCCCGGAACCCGGCCGCGGGCACCCAGGAGGAGGCATGGCCGTGAGTGAGCTGCAATTCGTCCGCCTGGGCTTCGGCGAGGACGCCGTCGAGTACCAGGTGGCCTGGGACAAGCAGCGCGAGGTGCACGCCGCGCGGTTCGCCGACGAGACCGCCGACACCTGCCTGCTCCTGGAGCACCCGCCGGTCTACACCGCCGGCCGGCGCACCGCGGACAGCGAGCGCCCGCTCGACGGGACCCCGGTCGTCGACGTCGACCGCGGCGGCAAGATCACCTGGCACGGCCCCGGCCAGCTGGTCGGCTACCCGATCCTCAAGCTGCCCCGCCCGGTGGACGTCGTCGCGCACGTGCGCCGCCTCGAGGAGGCGCTGATCCGGACCGCCGCCGAGTTCGGCGTGGCGACCACCCGGATCGAGGGACGGAGCGGCGTCTGGGTCCTCGGCGACCCGGTCGAGCAGCGGCCCTCCCTCGGCGGGCTCTCGCTGGACTTCGACCCGCGGCTGACGGACGAGGAGTTCGACCCGCGGCTGCACGGCCCCGAGTACGCGCCCTCCAACGCCGGCCAGCGCCGCGAGGACCGGAAACTGGCCGCCATCGGCATCCGGGTCGCCAAGGGCGTCACCATGCACGGCTTCTCCTTCAACGTGAACCCGGACAACGCCTGGTTCGACCGGATCATCCCGTGCGGCATCCGCGACGCGGGCGTGGCCTCGCTCGCCAACGAGCTGGGCCGCGACATCACCATCGAGGAGGTCCTCCCGGTGGTCGAGAGGCACCTGCGGGACGTGCTGGAGAACGCGGAGCTCAGGCCGCGGGAGATCGAGCGGCCGGTGGAGACGGCGTCCGCCTGAGGAATGCCGAGCTCTGGCCACAGGTTGGCCAGACGGAGCAAGGCATGGAAGCAACGGGCGTACCCTGGTGTGCGCCGAAGAATCGAAGCTACAGGAGCCGATGTGTCCGCAGTCGCACCCGACGGACGCAAGATGCTGCGCCTGGAGGTCCGGAACGCCCAGACCCCCATCGAGCGCAAGCCCGAGTGGATCAAGACCCGCGCGAAGATGGGGCCCGAATACACCAAGATGCAGAGCCTCGTGAAGAGCGAGGGCCTGCACACGGTGTGCCAGGAGGCGGGCTGCCCCAACATCTTCGAGTGCTGGGAGGACCGAGAGGCCACCTTCCTCATCGGCGGTGACCAGTGCACCCGGCGCTGCGACTTCTGCCAGATCGACACCGGCAAGCCGGAGGCGCTCGACCGCGACGAGCCGCGGCGCGTGGGCGAGTCGGTCGTCACGATGGACCTGAACTACGCCACCATCACCGGCGTCGCCCGCGACGACCTGGAGGACGGCGGCGCCTGGCTGTACGCCGAGACCGTGCGCCAGATCCACCAGCAGACCGCGGAGCGCGCCGCCGGCCGCACCAAGGTCGAGCTGCTGGCCCCCGACTTCAACGCGGTGCCGGAGCTTCTGGCGGAGGTCTTCGACTCCCGCCCCGAGGTCTTCGCGCACAACGTGGAGACGGTGCCGCGGATCTTCAAGCGGATCCGCCCCGGCTTCCGCTACGAGCGTTCGCTGGACGTCATCACCCGGGCCCGGGACTACGGTCTGGTCACGAAGTCCAACCTGATCCTCGGCATGGGCGAGACCCGCGAGGAGATCAGCGAGGCGCTGCGGCAGCTGCACGACGCCGGCTGCGAGCTCATCACGATCACCCAGTACCTGCGCCCCTCGCTCCGTCACCACCCGGTGGAGCGCTGGGTCAAGCCGCAGGAGTTCGTGGAGCTCAAGGACGAGGCCGACCAGATCGGCTTCTCCGGCGTGATGTCGGGCCCGCTGGTCCGCTCCTCGTACCGCGCCGGCCGTCTGTACCAGCAGGCCAGGGAGAAGCGCGGCGCGGCCGCGGCCGGCCTGCCGGTCGTGTGAGTCGCCGCACAGATGGTTACCGGTAGGTAATACGTACCGGGAGAGCGGCCCGTACGGCCCCGCAGTTCAGCGGGGCGGTACGGGCCGCTCCGCCGTACGGGGGTCCGGCATCGGCGTTTCATCAGTGTTTGACCGCCGGGTCATGCCCTGGTAACACCGTTCTGTGAGCATGGTTCCACGCACCGCCACCACCCCCGCTCACTCCCCCACCTCGTCTCATCCGCATGCGAGAGAGGACCCCTCATGCCGGCCGCATCGACACACGTCCGGGCCGCCGCCCTCCCGTCCGTCACGGACGCCCTCCGCGCCGTCGAGGGGCTGCTCCTGGGCGCCGGACAGCGCACCGCCCGCCGCAACGCCTGGACCTCCGTCCTGGAGGACCGCCGCCGCGCCAAGGACCGCATCGAGGCCCAGCACGTCCTGGAGGCCGCGTCTGGCCGGACGTCCCGGGCCACGTAGACTTCAAGGCATGGCGAGGAAGGCAAACACGGGCGGCGCTGACGCCGCGAACCCCGGGCGACTGAAGCAGATCGCCCTCACGTACAAGATGACCCGGAAGGCCGATCCCAAGGTCGGGCTCGTCGTGGCCGGCGTGGGCATCGTCGTACTCGGTGTCCTCCTCGGTATCGGCTTCCTGATCGGGCACCCGGTCTACCTGGGCATCCTGGGCTTCGTCCTGGCGCTCCTGGCGATGGCGATCGTCTTCGGACGACGCGCCGAGCGGGCGGCCTTCGGACAGATGGAGGGACAGCCGGGCGCCGCCGCGGCGGTGCTGCAGAACATCGGGCGCGGCTGGACCGTGACCCCCGCGGTCGCGATGAACCGCAGCCAGGACGTCGTGCACCGGGCGGTCGGCCGCCAGGGCATCGTCCTGGTCGGCGAGGGCAACCCGAACCGGCTGAAGCCCCTCCTCGTGGCCGAGAAGAAGAAGATGGCCCGCATCCTGGTCGACGTGCCGGTGACGGACATCATCGTCGGCAACGACGAGGAGCAGGGCCAGGTGCCGCTCAAGAAGGTCCGCACCAAGATGCTGAAGCTGCCCCGGCTGCTCAGCGGCCCCCAGGTGACGGCCGCCAACGACCGGCTGCGGGCGATGGGCGACCTCATGAGCAACATGCCGCTGCCGAAGGGGCCGATGCCCAAGGGCATGAAGATGCCGCGCGGCGGAAAGATGCGCTGACGCGCACGAGACCGCCGGACCCTGCACCGGGGTGCATCCGGTGCTCGTCCTCGCCGACGAGGGGCGGGTGCTGCGGCCGG